>PWNQ01000131.1 GCA_003557725.1 Bacteroidales bacterium
AGCCCTGGGACCGGATACGGTGCTGAAAGGCAACGATACCCTGGTGCTGGACGCCGGCCCGGACCATATCAGCTACAACTGGAGCACGGGCGACTCCACCCGCACCATCACCCTCTATGGCAGCCAGCTCAGCCCGGGCGACTATATGTACTTTGTGGAAGTTACCGACACCAACGGCTGCACCGGCACAGGCTCTATTATGGTTACCTATGAGGAGGATACCACCTCCATAGTTCAAAAAGCCCGGGAGCCCCTCTGGGAAGTATATCCCAACCCCTGCAAGGATAAGCTGCATGTAAGCTTTCCCCAAAGCCCGGACCCACACCAAACCCACCTGCGCCTTTATAGTCCGGAGGGTAAGTTGCTCCAAAACTGGGATGTCCCGGCCCACACCCACCGCATCACTCTGGATATGTCGGCCTATAGCAGCGGCGTATATTGGTTGGAGCTGTCTACCGGCGAGAAGGTGAGAGGGGAGAAGGTGTTGGTGTTGAACCGGTGAGAGCAGCGCCCGCTCCCGTTGCCGCCGCCCCAGAATTCCGCCGCCTCCGCCAGACCCACCAAAACGCCCGCCGCCGCCACCCCGGCAGTAGGCAAATCCACCCCGCCGCTCCCGTTGCCGCCGCCACCCCGGCAGTTGACAAATCCGCCGCCGCCGGCCCGCAGGGCCTTTAGCGCCTTCAGCGATAAAGCGAACCCCAAACCCGGAATGGGAAACCTGCTATAAGCAACCATTTCATAATAATAATTACCGGTGGTTTTGATCTCTTTGTTTTTTATTACTTTTGCACCTTGTTTTATGCCCGAAAAAAAATAATTGCAAGGAGATGTCAATGGATCGTAAGTACAGGGAGTACAAGCAGTTGGATTTAACCAGCGTAGCACGTGAGGTGGAAAAGCTTTGGGGTGATGAAAAGACCTTTGAGCAGAGTTTGAAAAAAAATCAGCAAGCTGAGCCCTTTATTTTTTATGAAGGTCCTCCTTCCGCCAATGGTAAGCCAGGGATACACCATGTGATGGCCCGAGCCATTAAGGACATTTTCTGCCGGTATAAGACCATGAAAGGCTATAATGTGAAGCGCCGGGCGGGGTGGGACACCCATGGACTACCCGTGGAGATCAGTGTGGAAAAGACCCTGGGTATTACTAAAGAGGATATCGGGCGTAGTATTTCTGTGGAGGAATATAATCAGGCCTGCCGGAAAGAGGTGTTGAAATATAAAGACTTATGGGATGACCTGACCCGGAAGATGGGCTTCTGGATCGATCTGGACAATCCGTATATCACCTTTGATAACAAGTACATTGAGACGGTATGGCAGTTGCTGGCTCAGCTTTACCACAAAGGAATGTTGTATAAAGGCTATTCTATTCAGCCATACTCCCCTGCTGCAGGAACCGGACTGAGCACTCATGAACTCAACCAGCCGGGGTGCTATAAAATGGTGAAAGACCATTCGCTGGTGGCTCAGTTCCGGCTTAATGATGGCCAGAAGAAAGCCGCATTCCTTGAGGAAAAGGCTAAGGGAGAAGTGTTTTTCCTGGCATGGACCACCACCCCTTGGACACTCCCCTCCAATACCGCATTGGCAGTGGGAAATAAGATTGAGTATATTCAGGTGAATACCTACAACCGTTATACCGGAAAGCCTGTGTCCGTTATTTGTGCTAATGAACTGGCAGGGAAATATTTCCCGGAAAAGAATGCCGGTCTGGACATGGAAGATTATAACCCAGGAGACAAGAATATCCCCTTCTCTGTGGTAAACCAATTCCATGGGGCAAGCCTGGTGGGATTACGCTATGAGCAGCTTATGCCATATGACCAGCCCCGCGATGGGGACCCCTTCCGCGTGGTTGCCGGCGACTTTGTGTCCACAGAGGATGGAACCGGCCTGGTACATATTGCCCCGTCCTTTGGTGCCGACGACTTTAAAGTGGGTAAAGAAAACCACCTGGGGGCGCTTACCATGGTGGATAAAAAAGGCCGGTTTGTGGAGCAAATGGGCCAATTTGCCGGAAGGTTTGTGAAGCCCCAATTCGATGAGAACTTCGATCCTGATCGGGATAACCCCGTAGATGTGGATATTGTTATCAAGCTGAAAAAAGATAATAAAGCCTTTTTGGCTGAAAAATATGAGCACTCCTATCCCCATTGCTGGAGAACCGATAAGCCCATCTTGTACTACCCGCTGGACTCCTGGTTTATCAGAACCACCGCCTTTAAAGAGCAGATGCTTGAACTGAACAATACCATTAACTGGAAACCCCGGGCCACCGGAACCAAACGATTTGGCAACTGGCTGGAAAACATGGTAGACTGGAACCTGTCACGCTCCAGATACTGGGGAACACCTTTGCCCATTTGGTCTACCGAAGACGGAAAGGAAAAAAAGTGTATCGGATCGGTGGAAGAGCTGAACAAAGAGATTCAAAAGGCAGTGGAGAAGGGATTTATGAAGGAGAACCCCATAAAAGCCTTTCAGCCGGGTGACTTTTCCTGCGAAAACTATGACCGTATCGACTTGCACCGCCCTTATGTGGATAATGTGGTGCTGGTCTCTTCATCAGGGGAAAAAATGAAACGGGAGGAAGATCTCATTGATGTATGGTTTGATAGTGGCGCTATGCCCTATGCCCAACAGCACTACCCCTTTGAAAACCAGCAAGCTTTCCAGGAAAACTTCCCGGCTGATTTTATTGCTGAAGGCGTGGACCAGACCCGCGGATGGTTCTTTACACTCCATGCCATCGCCACCATGATATCCGGATCGGTTGCCTTTAAAAACGTTATTTCAAACGGACTGGTGCTGGACAAAAAAGGGAATAAAATGTCTAAAAGGCTGGGCAATGCCATAGACCCCTTTGAGACCATTGAAAATCATGGCCCCGATGCCACTCGATGGTATATGATCACTAACGCACAACCATGGGATAACCTGAAGTTTGACCTTAAAGGGCTGGACGAGGTAAAGCGTAAGTTTTTCGGCACCCTGTACAATACATACAACTTTTTTGCCATGTATGCCAATATCGATGGCTTTTCCTTTGCGGAAGAGGAGGTTCCCTTTGCCCAACGCCCTGAGATCGACCGCTGGATACTTTCCGAACTGAATACACTGATAAAAAACGCAGATGCCTGGTATGACGATTATGAGCCTACCAGGGTAGGACGGGCTGTGGAAACTTTTGTTTATGACTATCTCTCCAACTGGTATGTGCGGCTTAGCCGAAGGAAATTTTGGAAAGGGGAGTATGATATGGATAAGATCTCAGCCTATCAGACCCTTTACAAATGCCTGGAAGTGGTAGCCCGGCTATCGGCCCCCCTGGCGCCATTCTTTATGGAAAAGCTGTATCGCGACCTTAATGATGTTGCCCAGGTGCTAACAGACCAATCGGTCCATGTGGCTCCTTTTCCCAAATGGCACCAGGAGCAGATCGATCCCGATCTGGAAGAACGTATGCAGTTAGCTCAAAAGCTTTCATCCATGGTGCTTTCCCTGAGAAAGAAAGCCAAAATCCGGGTGCGCCAGCCCTTGAAGAAAATGACCGTCCCGGTGGAAAACCAACGGATGATGCAACAAGTGGAAAAAATCAAAGAGCTGGTGCTTACGGAAGTCAATGTGAAAGAAATGCATGTCATTACCGATACGGCCGGTATCCTGGTGAAAAAAATTAAACCTGACTTTAAAAAGCTGGGACCCAGGTATGGAAAGAAAATGAAAGCCCTGGCAGCGGCCATAAATCAACTGGGACAGAAACAGATATCCACACTGGAAAAGGAGAATGTGCTCACCGTTGACCTGGAAGGGGCACCCGTTGAGATCACCGCTGATGATGTGGAGATATTTACTGAAGACATCCCCGGGTTGGCCGTGGCAAACTGGGGGAAAGATACCGTAGCACTGGATGTTATGGTGTCTGGAGCACTGGAAGAAGAAGGACTGGCCCGGGATCTGGTGAACCGGATACAAAACATGCGAAAAGAAAAAGGACTGGAAGTGACAGACCATATACGATTGACCGTGGAAGACCATCAGGTTCTTACTCCGGCAATACGTAATAATTTTTCATATATTTGCTCCGAAACTTTAGCCGATACTCTGGACCTGGAAAAACAGCGTGAAATGACTAATGGCAGCATGGCAGAGCTAAGTGAAAAGGTAAAAGTAAGAATCAACATTCAGAAGGTGTCTTAAATTGGATAAGATGATTTCTGGCAAAACCCATAAAGATTATGACTGAAGAAAAGAAACAAGCGGAACAACAACCTCAGAAAACTCGTTATTCCCAGGAGGAGCTGGAAGAGTTCAGACAAATCATCCTTAAGAAGCTGGAAGAGGCCCGTCGTGATCTAAAGATGTTAACGGATGCATATTCCAACAGCAATGAAAACGACACCGCCGACACATCTCCCACTTTTAAAGTGCTGGAAGAAGGGTATCTGGTGCTTTCCAAAGAGGAGAACAGCCAGCTGGCTTCACGGCAGCATAAGTTTATACAAAACCTGGAAAATGCCCTGGTGCGTATAAAAAATGGCACCTATGGGGTGTGCCGGGAAACGGGCAAGCTGATCTCCAAAGAACGCCTGCGTAGTGTGCCCCACGCCACACTCAGTATTGAAGCCAAACTGAACCGGAACAAAAGAAGATAATAACTCAACAAACTCGTAGACGAATTGAAAAGGGCAGGCCTGATCATATTTCTTGTTTTACTTGCTGACCAGTCTATTAAGTTTTGGGTCAAACTTAATATGTACCTGGGGCAGGATATCCACGTCTTAGGAGACTGGTTTATTATCCATTTTACTGAAAACAAAGGGATGGCCTTTGGGCTGGAGTTTGCCGGAGAAACGGGAAAGTATGTGCTGAGTATCTTCCGTATCCTTGCAGTAATCCTTATTGCCTGGTATATCTACTATGTGATCCAAAAGAATGCACGACCAGGCCTGATCACAGCCTTGTCCCTGATCATGGCAGGAGCCCTGGGGAATATCATTGACAGTGCCTTTTATGGAGTGATCTTCAATGAAAGCGGAAACTTTATTACTCAGGAAACGGCAACCCTTTTTCCTGAATCCGGCGGGTATGCCCCCTTCCTTCAGGGAAAAGTGGTGGATATGTTCTATTTTCCCGTAATTCAAACCCAGTGGCCACAATGGCTCTTTGAAGGAAGATCGTTTATCTTCTTCCGGCCCGTTTTTAACTTTGCCGATGTGGCTATTACTGTGGGGGTATTTATGCTCCTTATTTTTCAAAACAGATACTTTCATAAAGACGCCAATAGCATTCAACCGCTCCCTAAAAATCAAGAATGCAAGAATGCCTTCCAGAAGATAAGTCATATGACAGAAAACCGGGAGGAAAAACCGGAGGAGGCATTAACCCTGTCAGACAATGAAAAAGCATCTCAACATTACCATCATAATGAGGACCCCGGATTGAAAGATTAATCAGAGCCGGTGATTTACCTGAAATGGTTATTTTTGCATATGGCAAACCCCCAAAACACCTACTTCCTGTCAGACGCCCACCTGGGAATCCCCGACCATCACAGCAGCCTTAAACGGGAAAAAATGCTGATAAACTGGCTGGAGCAGGTAGCACCCCGCGCTGAAGCCATCTATCTGTTAGGCGATATTTTTGACTACTGGTTTGAATATAAAAAAGTGGTTCCAAAGGGGCATGTAAGATTGCTGGGAGCGATAGCCAAAATTACAGACCAGGGAACCCCCGTTTACTTCTTTCCCGGTAATCACGACCTGTGGGTCAGAGATTATTTTACCACTGAACTGGGAATGATAATTCACCCGGCACCTGTGCTGAAGGAGATTTCAGGAAAGCAGTTTTATATCGCCCACGGCGATGGCCTTGGAAAGGGAGATAAGGGGTACAAGCTGCTGAAAAATTTGTTTACCTGTCAGCTGTGTAGATGGCTCTTCGCGCAAATTCACCCCGATCTGGCCATCCGTATTGCACACGCCTTCTCTAAGAAAAGTCGTATGGCAAACGCCAAAAACGATGAAAAATATCACGGCCCGGAAAAGGAAATACTTGTGCAATTTGCAAAAAATATGATGAAAGATAATGATATAGAATTCTTTGTCTTTGGACACCGCCACCTGCCGCTGAAGATTGAACTGGACGAAAATACCACGTTTTTTAACCTGGGAGAATGGTATAACCTTTTTACTTACGGCGTGTTTGACGGAGAACAATTCCGGCTTGAATACTTTCAAGGTAAAGATTAGCCCGCTGTTCACCGCTAAAACGCAAACTTTATCAATCAATGCTAACCCTGAAAGGACCCCAATACCATGTGTTGCAAAGCTATGGGTTGAATACGTGACCCCGAAGGGATCATGGTGCGAATAGAATAATTAGTCCCACCGAAAATGTTATATTTGTTTCTTATGGCTTTTTGTCTCCGGATAAATGATATTAATCTGCCGAAAATTAGTCTTTCCCTATGATTGAGCAAAGTTGTTTTGCAGTAAGCATAAAAATTTTTTTTCAGACCGGACTCAATAATGGAAAATACTTGATATTGATTTGTAAATAGTGTATATTTGCAGTTGGTAAAATATTTGAGACCTATCTAAAAAGATTACTTTTGATTTTCAGCGGAAATGTGTATTTTTAGACCGGACTCATATTTAAGTTCTGTATAAGATTGCGGGATTTTAGTAATGGCTAAAAATGTTTTCAATTTTAATAATTGTTTAATTTAAAAACCAATGAGTTATGAAAAAAATTACCTTTCAAAAAAAGTTTAGTGTTATTTCTTTATTTGCAGCAATGTTTTTTGTTGCCGGTATGACTACGGCTACGGCCCAGTATTGCCCTGTATCGCTAGATTGCAGTATGGGTGATCAGATTGAAGATTTTTACACCACAGGAGCTGTGCAGGATATTACCAATATGGCTTCCGGGTGCAGTCCGGGGGGATATGGAGACTATACGGGGACTCACACCTTGATAGTAGCTCCCGGATCCACGTTTAATGTTCATGTCCAAACGGACCAGGTTTCTGCATGGGCCCAGGGGTTTACCATTTGGATCGATTGGGATCAGAATGGAGTTTTTGACCCGGCTACGGAAGAGGTTTGGAATTCCGGGACTTATGGCACCCAGCTTTTCACCGGCACGGTAACCGTGCCGTCCACCGCCAACACCGGCATTACCACCATGAGGGTAATGGCTTCTTACAATTGTGTTCCCACAAATCCCTGTAGCGGGTGTGATTCCTATGGGGAGGTGGAGGATTACCAGGTTATTGTTGGTAGCCCCCCATCCTGTTTGTCACCTGGTAGTTTGACGGCAAGTAATATTACGCACGGCTCTGCTGAGCTGGACTGGACAGAAAATAACGCTGCTACGGAATGGGAAATAGAATGGGGGGTTGCCGGGTTTGCCCAGGGTAGCGGCAACACTGTTATTACCAGCACCAAGCCATATTCCATAACCGGATTGACGGACCTTACAAATTATGAGTTTTATGTGCGTAGCATATGTGCTGCCGGGGATACATCTTACTGGGCCGGACCGGAAGCATTCCAGACTCCGGTAGATATTAACTGCCCCGCCAGTCCGCAGACCTCTTTGTTTACAGAAGACTGGGATGCCGGACAGGGGGGATGGACCGGTGATATTGGAACCTCAAACGAGGAGTGGCAGCTGGGAACCGGCCCCACATCTTCTACAAGTACCGGCCCCAGTGGCCCTCACTATGGCAGTCAGTATATTTTCTACGAGGCCTCGGGGGCCGGGTCTCCCGGGTCTGCTACCATGGTCTCCCCGGCCATAGACCTCACTACAGGAGTGGATACAGCGGTTCTAAGCTTCTGGATACACGCTTATGGAAGCGATATCCCCGGAGCCACCCTCACCATCGGCGTAGGAACCAACGCCACAGGACCTTTTACAGCTCAGTATGATACCACATTTGCTTCAGAAGTGCAATCCGCTTCAACAGATCCTTATGTGCAGCAGTTTGCTGACTTAACTGCATACCTGGGACAAACCATTTATCTGGAGGTGTTTTACAACAACCCCAATTCTTATGATAGTGACCTGGCCATTGATCTTATTCAAGTGTTTTCCTGTATGGACTGCGCCAACCCACCGGTTGTTGACCTGGGTGTTGACAGCTTGTTTGCCTGTGCCAATGAAACCATTACCATCGGTGCAGGTGGTGTTTATGATAGCTACAACTGGTCTACCGGACAAACCACCGATTCCATTACCATCGATACAACAGGCATTGGGACCGGTTCGGAAATGATCACTTTAACCGTCAGTGATGCCCAGGGGTGCATGGATACGGATACGGTCGTTGTAACCTTTATGGAAGTGCCGGATGTGACCATTAATACCCCGGCCGGGCCTGCCTCTGACAGCCTCTTTGTTTGCGCCGGAGATACGGTGGAGCTTATGACAGATGCTTTCCAGGCTTATCACTGGTCTACCGGAGACACTACACAAACCATTTACTTAGATACCAGTGGCACCGGGTCTGGAAGCCAACTGGTTACACTGGAGGTGGCAGGCCTTAACGGATGCTATAACATGGATTCTTTGATCGTGGTGTTCCAGGACGCTCCTCTAATATCTATAACTGGGCCGGATACGGTAATGACGGATGAAACACCAACATTTTCCGTAGATGCCGGGTATGCAGCCTACCTCTGGTCCACAGGGCATACTACTCATGAGATCACCATTGACAGCACTTACTTAAACTTGTTTGATTTTACCACCCTATCCGTCACCGCTACCAATACAGAGGGGTGTCAAACCACCGTTTCCAAAGAGGTCTTTTTAGGTGATCCCTCAGGTGTGGATGAAATGGCGGAGCGTTTGCATATTAAATTGTATCCCAATCCCAATAAGGGCATCTTTACCCTTGAATTGAGCGGGGTTACATCACCGCTTGATATGCAGGTGTTAAATATGAGCGGTCAGCTGGTTGCCAGTCAGCGTATTAACCCGGATCGGGTTGTCGACCAGTTTGACTTTAGTAACCTGGCTCCCGGAGTTTATTATCTGCGGTTGACCAACAACAGCATGACAAAGACCCAAAAGCTTATTGTTCACTAAGCAGCAAGTGAGGGGTATTAATTGGAAATTCCACCCTGCCGCCCGTTGCCGCCGCCCCAGAATTCCGCCGCCTCCGCCGGACCCACAAAAGCGCCCGCCGCCGCTCCCGCCGCCGCCACCCCCGGCAGTTGACAAATCCGGCCGGGTGGGGTATTATATGGGAATGCACGGATGATGAATTTATAAACCTTAGATACGCACGACCGTGCGTATCTAAGGCCTAAAGCAGAGTATTTAATATTTGCACCGCATTAGTAGCGGCGCCTTTCCGCAGGTTATCTGCTACGATCCATAGGTTCAAGCCGTTTTCCACCGACAGATCCCTGCGGATCCGGCCCACATGGGTGTAGTTGGAGCCCCTTACCATCAGAGGCATAGGGTAAATGTTCTCTGCTGGGTTATCTTCCACTTTGATCCCCGGGGAGGTTTCCAGTAATGACCTTATTTCTTCCAGCATAAAGGGCTTTTTCAGCTCCACGTTCACCGCTTCGCTATGTCCTCCCGTTACCGGTATCCTGGCTACGGTAGCCGTGATGGGAAGGTCAGGGGCATTCAGTATTTTGCGTGTTTCATCCACCAGTTTTTGTTCTTCTGAGGTATAATGGTTTTCCAGGAAAGCGCCCCCATGGGGGAGCACGTTCATATGGATGGGATGGGGGTAAGCCCGTAATTCTGGTTGCTCTTTGTTTTGTTCGGCCATTAGTTGGGCTGTTCCGGCCATGCCACTGCCACTTACCGACTGGTAGGTGGATACTACAATGCGTTTTATGCCGTAGCGTTGATGAAGTGGCGACAAAACTGCAACCATTTGGATAGTAGAGCAGTTGGGATTGGCGATGATCCGGTCATCTGGGCCCATACTGGCAGCATTTACCTCCGGAACCACCAGTGGAACCCCCGCCGCTTTACGCCAGGCACTGCTGTTATCGATCACTGTAATACCCCTGTTGGCATACTCCATGGCCCAACGGCGGGAAACCTCTGAGCCGGCAGAAAAAATGGCATAGCCGGCTCCTGAATCCAGCGCCCGGGAAAAGGAAACCACCGGAAAGTCTTTTCCCCTAAAACGAATCAACTTACCCACCGACCGCTCCGATGCTGCCGGAACAATCTCCGCTATCCCCGGACTTATCTCCTGTAGAACAGCAAGCAACTCCCTGCCCACAAGACCAGTGGCGCCGCCAATAATTAATTTCATCTGTTTAAAATTTTGTTCGTTGTTCGTTGTTCGTTGCCACGAATGCACGAATAATATGATTTTTATATGTTTAGCAAAGCGGTTCTCACAATCACAGCAGGCCCTGAAGGGGTGCCATGATTATTTCTTCGCCTCCTCGCATCATTTC
>PWNQ01000126.1 GCA_003557725.1 Bacteroidales bacterium
GGCTTTCCATTTGGATGCCGTATTGGAGTTTGCCGTATTCCGGTATTGTGCCAGCACTTCCTGCAGCGCAAAGGCCCGGTGCCCACGGCGCATAAGTTGCAGCCACAAAGCCATATCATGACTGGAACGGATCAACGGCAGCTGAAAAGCGCCGGTACGATCCCGGTCGATAAGCACGGTAAGGGTGCCAATTATCGTATTACGCAAATAACCGGCATAACCAATATGTGCGGGGGCATTCACGGTATATAGCACTGTTGAAAGGTCCTCACTCACACATTCGTAGCTAGTAAAGGTAAATGCATGCCCCCCCTTTTCCAGGAAGGCCAGTTGCTTTTCCAGCTTTTGAGGCAACCACAGGTCATCACTGTCCAAAAAGGCAATATACCGCCCCCCGGCCCTGCGCAATGCCATATTACGCGCTTCCGCAGCACCCACATTTTTCTCCAGGGAGATAATATGGATGCGCGCGTCCCTTGCCGCATAAAAACGTGCTATCTCCAGCGTATTATCACCGGAACAATCATCCACAATCCACATCTCCCAGGCACTAAACGTTTGTGCCTGTACCGACTCAATAGCACTGGAAAGGTAACGGGAAGCGTTATATGCCGGAGTGATAATGGATATCATATTGGAAATGTTGAGGCAACAAAAGTATAAAATGATTGTATAGCCCGGAGCTTTTTCCATTTGATTTTTTATGCCTTGATTTTTGCAACTCATATCTCAATAATTTTGAGCCTGATCCAAACAAACATATTTTTCACATCCGCACATGGTTGAATTATCGAAAGATGTGGTGAATAGGTAATTAGTATTATTTGGGGTGAGGTAAAGCTGATTATTAACGACTGTGATCAATTCGGGTAATTAAACCAGACTCACAATTGTTTGGGATCTGCCAGAAACTTTTGCATGGAGGATTCATGTATGTCTGCATAAAAAGGTTTCTTTTTATTAGCATATAATGTTTAATTTTGCCTTTCATTTTGAGCTATGGCAATAATCACATTAACATCCGACTGGGGTGACCGCGGGTTTTATGCTGCTGCGGTTAAAGGCAAGTTGTTATCCGCTTTTCCTCAGGCCACCATTGTGGACATTTCCCACCAGGTAAAGCCCCATAATATAACCATAGCTGCCTTTATTCTCAGCAACAGCTACCGTGAATTTCCGCCGGGTACGGTCCATATTGTATCCGTAAACAGTACGGCCTCCATTGACAACCGTCATATTGCCGTATTGCTCAATGGTCATTACTTTGTGGGTGCAGATAACGGGCTATTCACCCTGTTATCCAGGAATAATCCGGACAAGGTGGTGGAGATTGACATTCCTCAGGAGTCTGATTTGTTTGTTTTTCCCGGACGGGATGTGTTTGCCCAGGCAGCAGTTCATTTGGCCCGGGGAAAACCCATAGAGGAACTGGGCTTTGATACCGGAAAGCTAAAGGAGACTTTGTTTTGGGAGGCATCGACAGACCGTGACCCGGAGAATGGCAACCAGCGGATCACCGGACGGGTGCTCTTTGTTGATGGTTATGGCAACTGTATTACCAATATTTCCGGAGAACTTATGCGGTCTGCGGGGAAAGGAATGCCCTTTCAGGTAATTGTTTCTGCCCATACCACCAGTCAAAACGGCTTTTACGAAGCCTACGACGATGTAGAAGAGGGGAAAATGGTAGCCCTGCTATCCACTACAGGCTTTATGGAAATTGCCATCAACAGGGGGAATGCCAGCCAGCTGCTGGGGCTCAAGCCCTATGAATCTGCCGTTACTGTTCACTTTTTTTAACACCTAATACAGGTCCCCCGGGAATATACCCTGTCATTTTTTTTCCTATTTTTGCCCCCCAAACAACCGGCCACTCACAGGTGACCGGAAAATGATCTTTGACACAAAATAGGAACCACGAATAAACCAGATAATAATGTTTACTGTATTCCGAAAAGAGATTAACAGCTTCCTAAGCTCCCTGATCGGCCAGATCACCATCATCGTGTTTCTGCTGATCAATGGCCTTTTTCTTTGGGTCTTTCCTTTGGGGTTTAATATTCTGGACTATGGATATGCCTCTTTAGAGAACCTGTTTATGCTTTCACCCTTTGTATTTTTGTTTTTGATCCCGGCGATTACCATGCGTAGCTTTGCAGATGAACGCAAGGCAGGAACTTTTGAAATACTGATGACCAAGCCTTTATTGGACTTACAGGTCATTACTGGCAAATTTTTAGCCGGAGTGGCACTGGTGCTTTTCAGCATACTGCCCACCCTACTTTATTACTACTCCGTATATCAGTTGGGCGATCCGGTGGGAAGCATTGACACAGGAGGCACCTGGGGGTCTTTTATCGGGCTGTTGTTTCTGGCATCCGCTTTTGTAGCCATCGGTACCTTTTGCTCATCCATCACTCAAAACAGCATCGTATCCTTCCTTCTGGCAGTATTTATCAGTGGATTCTTTTATATTGGTTTTGAGTTTATCCACTCCCTGGCAATCTTTGGACGCTTTGACCTGTTTATACAATCGCTGGGAATAAACGCACATTACACCTCCCTCAGCCGGGGCGTGTTGGATACCCGCGATATATTGTATTTTTTAAGCCTGATCACCCTGTTTATACTATTGACCAAAGTATCACTGGAAAGCAGAAAATGGTAACCTTATGAGTAACAAAAAAAGAAATATGCGCCGGCAAAACCTGATCCAGTTACTACTGGGCCTTTTGATCATTGCGCTGGTTAATATTATCGGCCATCATTACTTCCTCCGTCTTGATCTTACCTCCGAAAAGCGCTATACCCTTTCCCAAACTACCAAAGACCTTATTGGTTCCTTCGATGATTATGTAACGTTCCGTGTATACCTGGACGGTGATTTTCCTGCAGGTTTCCGTAAGCTGCAACGGGAAACCCGGGAGATGCTAAACGAGTTCAGAGCATATAACCCATTGATTCAATATGAATTCATTGACCCGGCGCAGGCCACCGATGCCCGAAACCGCAACAGCTTTTATGCCGAACTACACGAAAAAGGCATAGAACCCACTTCCGTGCGCTCCAGGGAAGGAAGCCGCGAGTCACAACAGCTTATCTTTCCCGGGGCATTGGTTAACTATAAAGCCAACCGGGAAGAATCGGTTAACCTGCTGCAATCGCAAATGGGTGCCGGCCCCGAACAACAGATCAACGCCTCAATACAAGCACTGGAATATAACCTGGCCGTGGCACTTAAAAAGTTGAAGACTAGAGAAAAAGATAAGATAGCGTTCTTGCATGGACATGGTGGACTGGAAAAAGCACACCTGGAAAGTGCAGAAAAGCTGCTGTCTGAATTTTATCAGGTGGAGCACTTTATCACTAAAGGCCGTATTAACAGCCTATTAGAGCGAACAGAGCTCCCCGGTGGGAAGCTGCAGGTTCAACCACGCTTTAAAGCCCTGATCATTGCACGCCCCACCCAGCGCTTTACAAACGGGGAGCTGTTCCTTATCGACCAATACCTGATGCATGGAGGAAAGCTGTTATGGTTTGTGGATCCGGTAATGACTGATATGGACTCGCTGTCCACCACACCCCGAACGCTGGCCATGCCTGCCAACCTGAACCTGAACGATGTCATGCACCGATACGGTGTGCGTTTAAACCAAAACCTTATTCAAGACCTGCGTTCGGGAGGCATCCCCGTAAATACCCAACCGGCCGGACTCCAACCAAAGTTTGAAATGTTCCCCTGGCCCTTCTTTCCAATATTGCTGCCCGCTACCGACCACCCCATCGTGAAAAATATTAACGGCGTAAAGGCTGAATTTGCCTCCTCCCTGGATACTATACAATCACCAAAGATCAAAAAAACATTCCTGCTGCAATCTTCTGAATATTCCAGAACCCTGCGCACTCCCGCTGAAATAAACCTGGAGATGGTAAACCGCCAACCCGACCCGCGAAGATTCCGGCAGGGACCAATTAATGTAGCCATATTGCTGGAAGGCACTTTTGTGTCTATCTTTGAACACAGGCTTCCGCCGGAAATGCATGCAGCCGAAGAAATGGCGGTGCGCGGCGTGAGCGATTCCACCAAGGTTATTGTTGTTGCCGACGGAGACATTATCAAAAATGCTGTCAGCTCCCAACAAGGCGGAACACCAAGAGCGCTGCCCCTGGGAATGGATAAATTCACCGGACAACAATTTGGGAATAAAGAATTCGTTTTAAATGCAGTGAACTATTTATGCGATGACTCAGGGCTGCTGGAAGTAAGAGCCAGAGACCTGGAAGTGAGAATACTGGACAGAACAGAGATCATGGAGAATAAAACCTGGTGGCAACTGGTAAACGTGGCTCTGCCTATCGTTTTTGTACTGATCCTTAGCATCACCTGGAACCTGATCCGCAGAAGAAAATATACACGCTAACCCGGTAACTATCAAAAAGTGATCATGAACAAAATTGTAAAGAAAAATAAGGTGCTCATCATTGTTGCTGCCATCCTTGCCCTGGGGGCTGTAATAATTGCAGGGACCCGCACCCAATCCACATTGAATCCTGACTATCGTGATTTTGCCGTACGGGATACGGCCAGTGTCACCCGGCTGTTTATGGCCACCAAGGACGGATCAGAGGTGTTGCTCCGCCGAAAGGACAATAACCAGTGGTGGGTGGAAACCAATGATGAAAAGGCCTCTTCGGATGCGGTACAGGTAATGCTGGAGACCTTGAGACGGATAGATATTCAGCGACCAGTAGCTAAAGTGGAGCATGATAACGTGGTAAGAAGGCTGGCCGCCATGGGGGTAAAAGTGGAGGTATTTCAGAATAAACCCTTGTTTCGTATATTGGGCATAGACTTCTTTACCCGGGAGCGCAATACAAAAACATTTTATGTGGGCGATGCCACCCGGGATAACCGTGGAACCTACATGGTTATGGAAGACGCCAGTGTGCCTTTTGTGGTTTATATCCCCGGATTCAGAGGGTTTCTGTCGCCACGGTTTAAAGCCAACCCGGATGTCTGGCGGGACCATACCATTGTTGCTATTAACCCCTCGCAAATTAAAAGCGCTGAAGTTCACCATTCCCAGTTTCCCCAACAATCATTCCGGCTGGAAAAGGAAGATGAACAGCAGTTTACCATCACCCGACTGAAAGATAACTCCCTGGTAAACCCGGTGGATACCCTGAAAGTATATGACTTTCTATCCTCCTTCCGGTCGGTGAAGTATGAAGGACTGCTTAATGATCTTCCCGCTAAAGACTCCATCATAAACAGCCAGCCATACCATGTGATCAGGGTTACCGACAATCATGGCCAGACCACGGAGATTAAAACCTACAGACGTAAAGCCGACGATGGAGAAGAAGACATCTATGGGTTCAAACTCCAGTATGACCCCGACCGTTTGTTCGCCTCCTTTAATGATGGCCAGGACTTTGCACTTATCCAGTATTATGTATTTGACCATATTATCCGGCCCGCAGACTTCTTTAAGCCGGGAAGGAGCTTGCCACCAGCCTTTACAAGAACCTATCAGACCATTGAAGCCGAAGGATAGAGCACCTCTTCATTATAAGACCACTTTCCTAAAAGATCTTTTTTTGAAAGATGTGAATCCATTCCCCATTGTTGAAAAGTTTTAATAAGTTTCCTGACACCCTTTCCTTCCTGACCAAATATTTTGTATTTTTATGATGCCAAATCATTGGTCCATCTAAGTTATAAGGTATTATAAATCAATTAATAGCCATATGAGATTCATTGTTTCCAGCACGCTCCTATTAAGAAACCTGCAATCCATCAGCGGGGTCTTAACATCCAGTCAAAGTATGCCCATTCTGGAGGATTTCCTTTTTCATGTAAAAGAAGAAGAGTTACAAATTACCGCTTCCGACCTGGAAACCACCATGCAGGTTGGTGTTCCGCTGAACCAGTCCGATGGTACCGGGCAAATAGCTATTCCGGCAAGGATCCTGGTGGACACGCTAAAGACATTTGCCGATATCCCCATCACCTTTGATATCAACCTTGAGGATTCAGCCATTGAGATCAACACCGATGAAGGGAAGTTTAAACTCACGGGCCATAATGCGGAAGAGTACCCACGCCTCCCTCAGGCAGAGCTGGTGGATACGTTTGAGGTCACCTCTTCCACCATGCTCATGGCCATCAACAAGACCATCTTTGCCACAGGTGTTGATGAATTGCGCCCCGTAATGGCGGGAGTACTTTGTGAACTCAATGAGGATAATATCACCTTTGTGGCCACCGATGCACATAAGCTGGTAAAATACAAGCGTACAGATTATACACCCGAGTCTGTCAGCAGTTTTATTATTCCAAAAAAACCTTTGAATCAAATGAAAAACATCCTCACAGAGGATGACGAAGAGAAAATTCAGGTGCGCTTTAATGAAAAAAACGCCTTTTTTCACTTTAACAATGTGAATGTAATCTGCCGTCTTATTGAAGGGAAGTATCCCAATTATGATGCGGTAATTCCCAAAGACAACTCGGGAACCCTCACGGTGGACCGCCAGGCCCTGCTTAGTGCCATGCGCCGGGTATCTATATATGCCAACCAATCAACCCATCAGGTGCGGTTTTCCATTACCGGACAAGAAATGGTGCTGTCGGCAGAGGATTTAGACTTTAGTAATGAGGCCAAAGAACGACTGGCATGTACCTATGACGGCGAAAACCTGGAGATTGGATTTAACTCCCGGTTTATTATTGAAATGCTAAACAACCTGAATACGGAAGAGGTGATCTTTAAACTGGAGTCTCCGGGACGGGCCGGGTTGATCCTGCCGGGAGAAAACCAGGAACACGAAGATATCCTCATGCTGGTTATGCCGGTAATGCTTAACGAGTAGCCCCGCCGGAACCGGAGGCCTTTGCTTTCGGCTGGCTATGCCCGTATCAGGAGAAATATTTGCCTATCAGCATCAACAGCTTTTCTCTTTCAACAGGCTTGGACACATAGTCGTCACAGCCGGCTTCCAGGGCCTTTTCCCGGTCTCCTTTAAGCCCGTATGCGGTTTGTGCAATGATTACCACATGGCTATTTCCCTTGCGTATTTCCCGTGTAGCCTGGTATCCATCCATTAGGGGCATACGCATATCCATAAGTATCAGGTCGATGGAGAGGTTATCCCTGATGAGATCCAGTGCCTCCATGCCATTACTGGCTGTAGTTATTTTGGCGGCATAGGGTTTTAATATTCTGCATATCAGCTCTTTAGAAGTCTTATCATCTTCAACAACCAATATGTTAAGCTTCTTTTCCGGCACATCCCGGGTTTCCACTTCCGGAGCATATCCTGATCCCGGGTTCTTCTCTTTCAGCTCCCCGGAATAAACCGGCAGGGTGAAATAGAAGCGGGTCCCCTTGCCTGCTTCACTTTTCAGCCAAATCTTTCCCCCCAGCATCTCCACGTATGCCTTGCTGATGGTCAGCCCCAGGCCGGAGCCTTCCCTGGCACGGGTATCACTGCTGTCTGCCTGGGTGAACCGCTCAAAAATATCCCTATGCCGGCTTTCGGGTATCCCGGATCCCGTATCTTTTACATAGAACTCCAGATAATCCCCTTTAGACTTACACCCAAATACCACTCCCCCACGCTGGGTATACTTCAAGGCATTTTTGATCAGATTGGTCAGTACGGAGTATAGCTTTTCCCTGTCAGTGGGTATGGTCGCATGGCTTTTAGGAAGCCGGCTGCTACACTCCAGGTAAAGCCCATTTTCATGTGCCTGCAGGCGAAAAAACGACACCATATAATCAAATTGCTCATTCACATCCACCTGTTGCACATCCACCTCCATCTGGCCCGATTCAATCTTGGAGATATTTATAATATCGTTAATAATATTCAGCATCCGGAGGCCACTTTTTTCGATGATCCGGATATACTCCTGCTGCTCATCTCCGGAAAGCCCGGGGCTTTGCAAAAGATTAGCAAACCCCAGTATGCCATTCATGGGAGTTCGTATCTCATGGCTCATATTGGCCAGAAAGGCTGACTTCAAACGGTCGCTTTCCTGGGCCTGCTCTTTGGCGAAAATAAGATCTTTCAGATTCTTTCGCCGCTGTATGGCAATGCCGATATGACCGGAAACAAACTCCAGCAACTCCTGACTGCTATTATCGTAGGCATCAGGATCGTAGTAGCTCTGGACCACAATAACACCAACTACCTTTCTCCCGGTAAACAAAGGCACACCCAACCACACTTCACAGATTTTTCCGATCTGACGTATGCGACCGCTTTGGATCATCTCCAGAATTTCAGGCTTCTTAATAAGCAGGGAAGCCTTTGATCTTAAAACCTCTCCGGTTAATGAACCTTTTACGGGCCAATTATTGATATTGTCTTTCTCATCAAGCTCGTAAGGTGTGGAAAAAGTTTGCTTTTCTGCATCATATAATGCCACATAGAAATTCCGTATGTCCATTTGTGACGCCAGTTTTTTCACTAACACAGCGATAAAGGCCTGCACACTTTTTGCAAGAAAGGCCGCATTGGCAATATCATGCAACAGTTGTTCTCTTTGTTCCTTCTGCTTTTGCGCGGTAATATCCCTGGCCACCCCCACAATGCTCTCCACCTGCTTACTGCTTCCCGAATGCACAGGGGATAGCGAGGTTTGATAATGCCGGGTTATTCCCCCCACATGAATGTCCCACTCATAAACCACGTATTTCCCGCTAAGAGACTGCTCATGAAACTTCTCATGTATCTCTGTCGCAAAGGAATCGCCGGAAAGTTCGCTGAATAGCGTTCCTAATACATCACTTTTCTCAAATTCCAGCTTTTCAAGTCCCTTTCCGTAAATGCCGGTCACACGTTGCTCTTTGTCCAATGAGTAAACGATATCCTGGATGGAGCTGGTAATATTCATCAGCTTTCTTTCGTTCCGGGTCAGGGCCGTCTGGCTGTTTAATCGCTCAATCTCCTTCCAGGTACCATCCATAAGCAGTTTCAGATGAAGCACATCATGCTGCATATAGTCAGTTGACTTATTGCCTACTCCGATAACTGCCACAATCCGGTCGCCACTAAAAACGGGAATACTTAAGAACTTTTCCAGGTGTACATGGCCTTCCGGGCATCCCCTTTTCAGGGGGTGTTCTTTTTGGAAATCATTGATTATTAATTCTTTTCTCTGCCTTACCACCTCTCCCCAGATGCCTGTATTCTCCAGTTGGTAGATATGGCTTTTATGACTGGTAGCACATTGGTCATCCACCCGCTGTGACATGGTAAACAGGGTGAATTGCTCAATATTATCATCATAAATAAAGATATATCCTATATCACTTTGGGTAAGATTCACCGCTTCTTCCAGGGCATAAGCCAGCAATTGGCGGGGGTCTTTCTCACTATGTTGAAAGATTCGTACCAGGCTACTGAGGCGGGCTTCATTGCGTTGGCGTTCCTCTTCTGCCTGGCGCTGCCGGGTCACATCCACAAGCTGCGCAATGGTTTTCGCCTTATTTTTCCGGTCCAGAACCACCGATGAGCTAAGCTCTACACGACGTTTACGACCATCGGGCCGGAGGATGCTAAACTCGTAAGTGGACGGCGGTGTTTTTCCCTGCTGACGCAACTTGTAGCGCTCAGAGACCAGCTCCAGACTGGAATCATCCAGCACACTGCGAAAATCCATGCCAATAATGTCCTCCATCTCAAGCCCCAGCAATGCGCATCCCGACTGGTTGATATACTCAAAGCAATAGTTATCATCTATGATCATTATACTACTGGGCGAATTTTCCACCACCGCCCGGTAATAGGATTCCCTTTCCTTTAGCCTGGCCTCCACGGCCTTTTGCTCTGTCACATCCCGGGTGATCCCCTGTATGCCCAAAGGACGGCCTTCCGGATCACGTATGAAAGATACATGCGTGGATATGATTATCACCCCACCACTTTTAGTGTAATGCTCCACTTCCATAATCAAAGTGCGATCCCTGGGAACCGAAGCATCCTTTTCCTTTTCCAACTCTTCAAAAAGAATCTTATTGATCTTCTCCAGACTTTCAGGGGGATGCTTTGCCTCCATGGGCATACTCATGTATTCCTGCGGTGTAAACCCTGTGATCTTTTGAATGGAAGGGCTGATATAGGTGGTGTTGAGGTGCATGTCCAGAGTATACACCACATCAGTCATGTTATTGATTAATTGACTATATTTGGCTTCCTGGCTCACCATCGCCTTTTCCGCAACCTTCTTTCCGGTGATGTCATGCGAGGAGCCCAGAATATACATTACCTTTCCGTTGTCACAGACCGGGGTTAACGTAGTTTTATATGCCCGCTTGCCTCCGGGCAGGTCCAGCTCCTCTTCATAGATTAAGGGTTTGTTTTGGGATACACATCTGGCATAGTTGGCCACCACCGCCTCCCCCTGCTTAGCCC
>PWNQ01000115.1 GCA_003557725.1 Bacteroidales bacterium
CAGCATATACCAAAGTGCTGAATGACAGCTGCAGCCCGGTTACGGCTGTGTTTACCAATCATAGTGATGCAAAGAACGGAGAACCGCTGAATAGCATGAGCTTCTTTTGGGATTTTGACAACGGAAACAATTCCCATGCTCAAAATCCATCAACCCATTATGATAGTAGCGGAACTCATACCACAACACTAATAGTCACCAATGGCTATCTATTGAACCTGAATGGTTTTCATTTCTCCTGACGGCGTCAATAAGATAATTTGTTTTCTCTCTACAACCTCTACTTTAGTTGGTTCCGGCTTTTCTTCCTTTTCTTCGGGTTTTAGTGAAAACAGGACTTTCATCTCATACATGATCTGTATTCTTGGCTCAAAAACAATGGGATTTAGAGAAAAGTCAAAGTCCTTATCAAAATAGGGTTTGTAATAGTAGGTGGTTTGCTTTTGCACGGCGTTCACATTTGCCCTGTTATCAATGGATATTTTATTGGTGGAAGCCGCCTGATACTGGGTATACATTTCAATGGGATACACCACAGTGAATCCATCGCTGGCTCTCCTGTTATAGTTTGTTATTTCAGTATCCAGTATTTCTGTTTGATGATTAATCTTTTTTCCCAGCACTTCACGGGCCTTATCCATCAGTTCCTGCTTTTTAGATTCCAGGTCATAAGCAAAATAGTCTACCCGGACCAGATCATAAATCTCTGACCCGGCGGCCACGTTAATTATGCCATTTAGCTTCTGCGGGTCTCCATATCGTATGTGAATGTTCTTTTTCACCTCGAAGCCTTTGGGGACTTCATTATACGTTGTTTTACTGAATATTTTGTTGACCACCTCCACCTCGTAAATGGGCACAAATGAGATCATGTCTATATAAGCTGACATGTCGGCATCTTGTTCGCAATAATCGATCAGTGGTTGAAGCCTTTTGTCAATTAGTTCGTTCACTTCCCCGGCGGATTTTCCGGATTGTTTAACACTAAAGATGGCCACATAATTTTGGGCTTTTACATTACTGATCCCTCTCACCGTGATAATAAAATCATCGCCCCGGGGATGGGGGACCTGAACTACATTTTGTGGCAAATGAATCCGGTGCTGATAGTTGGCGTTCCCCATAACCTGTCCAGACATTTTGCTGATCATCAGCATCATAATTGCTGTAAATAGAATTTGTTTTTTCATCTTTCTTTGTTTTTAAATTTGCTGCTAAAGTATGCGCTCAAAAAAGGATACTAAATGCACAATTAGGCTAACCTCATAATGAATGAGCATGAGGCCGGATTCATTGAGGGAAGCTGCGATTTATTGAAATTTTTCTCCGGCATTTCAGGCAGCTATAATAATAATTATCGTAGCTTCGCCCATCAAAAGAAAGTGGATGCAACGCATTAAAGCACTATTGGTATTCTTGTTACTGGCACTTAATCTGACGGTTGTTGCCCAGGTATCCAATACGTATGTTAGAAAAAAATTAGAGCTCTCCCCGGATGAGCTTTCTATCCCACTCCTGTTGGATTCAGCACAAAAGACCTTAGCCATCGACGGGAATACCACCTTTAAGCTTTTGGAGCAAGCCTATTTTCTGAGCCTTCAGCAAGCAGGTAAAAACCAGCAACATCTTGTCCTTAAGGCACTGGGCGATTACTACAGCTATTACGATCAGCATGATCTGGCGGCCCTTAACTATAAGAACAGTTTAAATGCCATGCCCCGGACAAGGAATAAATCTGAACTGCTGTTGCTCGCGGTAGCCCAATATTTAAAAGCAGAGGAGTACCGGACTGCCATTGGTTTATTAACCTCCAACAGGGGCGTTTTTTCCCCCGAACAGCAGGCCACCTCATTTCAATATCTCGGAGACATCTACAAAGAACTGAGCCAGCCAGACAGTGCACTATTCTACTATAGCAAAGCACAGCCCCTTCTAAAAAATGCCGGTGAGGGGAGAAACCTATTATCATTAAATCTCAAAATGGCAGAAGTGCATGGCATGCAAGGTAATAATAATCTACAGCAAGCATTTATCAAGTCGGTAACGGAGGTAGATACTGCCCCTTCCGACCTTATTATGAAAGCCTATGCACAGTTAGCAGACTATCATAAAGCATCCAACAACCGGGATCTTGAGATCTCCATCCGCCAAAAGTTGATAATAATGCTGGAAAAAGCAGCGAAAACCAACCGGTTTGAAGATAAAACCATTGAAAGCAAGCTGATAAAAGAAAAAATAGCGCTTGCCGGTATTTACAATGACCTCAAGCGATACCGTCAGGCCCTGGATCTGTTAAAAACCCTTCAGGCATCAGGAAATAATAACAGGGAGGTTCTCGAACTCCAAAAAGAGGTGGTGAAAGCCAGGTCGGAGGCCTACCTCAATATGGGCCAGAAGGAAAATGCCCTGGAGAACTATGAGCAATACACCACCATTTTAGCTCAACTATATGAAGAATCAGAAATTGAATATCAAAATATTAAAGAATTAAACCGGCAGCTACAGCAACAACAGGGGCGATTAGATTTTCTGGAAAAAGACAAAAGCATATACGATGCTGAGGTGCAAGCCATCACACAGGAGAAGAAAGTCCAGCAACAAAAGATTCAATACCAACGCTGGTCTATTTTTTCTCTTGTAATTGCACTCCTGCTTTTGGCAATAGTGCTTATTCTGCTTACCGCCAGGGCACGAATTCAGCGACAGCATAATGACTACCTGGCCTTAAAATCCTTACGATCCCAGATAAACCCCCATTTTATTTTTAATTCACTGAACTCTTTGAATCATTATTTTGTAAAAAATGATGAAGTGAGTGCCAACAAATACCTGTCCGGGTTTTCCAGGCTGATGAGAAATGTGCTGAATCAAGCTGAGCAAGACTTTATCCCGCTGGAAAAAGAACTGGATATTCTGGAAAACTATCTAAAAATGGAAAAGCTCCGGTTTCCCAAAACATTTGAGTATGCCATCGAAGTACACAAAGAAGTGAGGCCCCGCAACTTCTTCATTCCCCCCATGCTGGTCCAGCCACATATTGAGAATGCCATTTGGCACGGGTTACGTTATAAAAAAGACCTAGGAAACCTATGGGTAGATTTTTCTATGGATGATGACCTGCTGAAGGTGACCATCTGCGATAACGGAATCGGAAGGGAGCGATCGGAGATACTGAAAACGGAAAATCAGAACAGAAAAAAATCGCACGGAATGGAAATAACACAAAAGCGCCTGGCATTATTAAGTAAAATTTATAAAAAAAGAGTGCGGCAGCAGGTGTCTGATTTATATAATAACGGCGAAGGCACCCGGGTTGAAATATGGATTCCCCGGCTTGCTCACCAAAATAACTGATACATAGACCATGGAGCAAATTAAAGCCATCATAGTAGAAGATGAAATCCCCGCCAGGGAAACCCTGGTGCATTATCTGAAAAAGTATTGCCCTATAGTGGATGTGGTGGATACTGCTTCAGATGCTAATGAGGCCATTGAAAAATTACGGAAACAACCTGTTGACCTGGTCTTCCTTGATGTGGAGCTTCCGTTTGGAAATGCCTTTGATGTCCTGGATAAAATCGGAGCTATTCCCTTCGAAACCATATTTATTACAGCTTATGAACAATACGCCATCGACGCCTTAAACCATAATGTGGCGCATTATATATTGAAACCCATTGATATTGAAGAATTGATCAAAGGAGTAAACAAGGTAAAACTTCACATTAATAACCGTAAAAATCAGCTAAGAAAAGAGGAAAACAGCAATAAAGAGAGAAACTACAGGGCTATACAGAGCAGGAAGTTTGTTTTTCCCCATGTTAATGGGTTTGATCTGATAGAAATTGGAAACATTGTCAGTTGCAAAGCCGACAATAATTATACAGAGTTTATTCTGCTGGATGGAAGCAAGAAGATTATCAGCAAAACTTTAAAGACCATACAGCAACAGTTGCAGGATTATGGGTTCCTTCGGGTCCACAAAAAGTACCTGGTTAACCTTGAGCATATTGTTTCTTATCAAAAAGGGAACCCGGGACAACTCACCATGGTTAATCAGTCCGGTATAGCGGTCACATCATCCGGCAAAGCTTTATTGCTTAATACTTTAAAATAACACCCCTGTATATTTTTACAACAGGGTAAACCCAATGGGTTTTCCTCCTCAGGAAATGGTAATGATAAATGCTGCACCGGAAAAGTGCAAATTGTTATTCACCGATTACAGTATTCCAGGTTGAACCAAAGACAGAAATCTTACAGTAAAGCGGTTTTTAATTGTCGGGGTGGCGGGATTTGAACCCACGACCTCTTCGTCCCGAACGAAGCGCGCTACCGGGCTGCGCTACACCCCGTATATTCCTTCCCCGCCAGCAGTGTTCTTTCAGCGCAAAAATACTGCTTTTTCCCAGCTCACACATCACTTGAGAAAAAAACTTTCTATCGCCGCCAGCAGGGATAAAGGGGGTTAGTAACAAAATGCATTTCATACCGCCGGCACATGCGGCAGACGCATGAAAATTGACTATTTTTGTCCCTTGAAATACTGGTTTTTAACGTTTTTGTTATCACAAGCATCAACAAAACCGGTCATTAAACTGTTACCATAAGCATGATTCCATATAATTTTCACATTCATTCTACCTTTAGCGATGGTAGCTCACCGTTGTGGCAAATCTTACAGAAAGCTGCCCGGGAAGGGTTTACACATATTGCTGCCACCGACCATGGGCCTCTGCCCTTTGAAAACGAGTGGAGCATTGGTCAATCGGACCGAAAGGACTACATCCGTGTCATTGATGAGCAGCGGGAGTTGTTGCCGGATGTCCAAATATTTCGTGGGCTTGAGATGGATTATATCCCGGGCACTTCACGTAATTTTGATGAACTGAAAGACCTTTGGCAGTTGGATTTCAAAATGGGCAGTGTCCATCTGGTAAAGCAACCGGAAAGTGGCAAGCTGTGGTTTATCGATGGCCCGGTGGCCAACTATG
Source organism: Bacteroidales bacterium (assembly GCA_003557725.1). Classification (GTDB taxonomy): domain Bacteria; phylum Bacteroidota; class Bacteroidia; order Bacteroidales; family PWNQ01; genus PWNQ01. The sequence continues at coordinate 4,995 of PWNQ01000115.1, forward strand.
ACAACGGTCTGGAGCGGTTTTTCCGGTCTGATATTGTACAGGCAGTAAAAACCTATTACCATCAGATCAACCAAATGCTGCGCACTCAAAAGCCGGATATTTTGGGGCATGTAGACAAGATTCGCATGAACAACATGGACCGGTTTTTCAATGAGTCGGACAGTTGGTATCAAGACTTGCTGGAAGAGTGCTTAGACACCGCCCGCCAGTCCAAAACCATCGTAGAAGTGAACCCCAGAGGGTTTTATAAAGGCAAAACTTCCGATTTGTTCCCATCCATGCGGGGTCTGGAGATCATCAGTCACATGGACATTCCGGTGATGATCAACACAGATGCCCATGGGCTGGACGAGTTATCCGCCGGTCAGGATGAGGCGGTAAAACAGCTAAAGGCCGTCGGCATCAGGTCGGTAAAATATCTTACCCGCTCCGGGTGGGAAGACCATGAGCTATAGGCCATATCACTGTTCTCCCTTATAGTCCATCCTAAAATGCTGTATGTCTGCTTCCTCAAAGGGACCTCCCACCTTTTGGAAGCCTGCCCGTTCATAAAATGGCACTACTGCCTCTTGAGCATTCAGGTAAATCGTATGCGGATATCCTTTCAGGTCGTCCATGACCCATTTCAACAGCATGCTTCCTGCGCCCCGACTTCGGTATTGAGGTAACACGGCAAACCGTTCCAGCTTAACCCCTTCCCTGGTATCTCGCCGCCGTGCGGTTCCTATATATTTTCCATCCAACATAAGGAGGTAGTGCAGGGCTTCCCGGTCGTGGCAGTCCTTCTCCAGTTCGGGAGGGACCTTCTGCCCTTCAATAAAAACCTTCTCCCGGATATTAAAGGCTGCTTCCAGTAGTGCCTTGTGGTCTGCCCGGAATTTTTTTACCGTCAAGTAATCCATAGGTATAGTTATCTCAATTAACAATTAAGTGTGTCCGGGCCTGCTGTCAGGACACGATCTGAAACAGGCCAAACATAAATCCCAGTCCGGTAAGAAATCCGGTATACACCTGGGCGGGTGTATGCACTTCCAGTTTGAGCCTGGCAAAGCCGGTCAGGCCGGCGGCCATGACTATCAGATAAACAAACACCGGATTGACACCCAGGCTATAAGGCGACAGGGCAATAAACATCCCGGCCAGTGCCCCCAGGGCCATCATATGGATGCTGATCTTCCAAAACTTGTTGATGATAATGGCAATTACCACCAGCAGAGTAGCTCCCAGCAAGAACAAGTTATAGTATCCGGGTATGCCGAACGAGCGTATCATGTTGTATGTCATATAGTAAGCAAACCCTGTGCCCAGGAATGGCAGGATTCGTTCTTTCCGATTTTCCAGGCGCAGGGAGCTGATCATGTTCACGCTTCTAAGCAGCAGTATAATCAATGCGGGCACAAATACAGTCATTAGCAGAATGACCCCCACGATCACCCAGCGTGCCTGTCCGGTAAGCAGGATGGAGAAGTATCCGTCAAAGTTGAGCAGGATCAGTGTACCATAAAGTGGCATGAGCACCGGTTGGAACACCCAGGATATGATTTCCGCCAGCTTCCTTTCCATATTTACTGTTTCAGATTTCTTTTCTCAGGCGTGCCACGGGGACATTCAGTTGCTCCCGGTACTTGGCCACGGTTCGTCGTGCGATGTTATACCCTCTTTCTTTCAGCAGCTTAGACAGGTGTTCATCGGTGAGGGGTTTTTGTTTGCATTCCTCCTGTATCAGGTCTTGCATAATCTTTTTCACTTCGCGGGAGGACACTTCTTCTCCGCTTTGTGTCTGCATGGATTCGGAGAAAAAGCTTTTAAGCAGGAAGGTTCCGAAAGGGGTTTGCACGTATTTACTGTTAGCCACCCTGGAGATGGTGGATATGTCCAGGTTCACTATTTCAGCGATATCTTTCAGGATCATAGGTCTAAGCTTGGCTTCATCCCCCTGGAGGAAGTATTGTTCCTGATATTTCATTATGGCCTCCATGGTGGTGTACAGTGTATTTTGCCTTTGACGAATGGCATCGATAAACCATTTTGCCGAGTCGATTTTTTGTTTCACAAAAAGGATGGCATCCTTATCCTTTCGGGTTTTGCTTCCCTTTTTGCCCGAGTAAGCTTTGAGCATCTCCTGATAGGTGGAGTTAATCCGCAATTCGGGCATATTTCGTTGATTTAGTTGGAGGTTTAGCCGGCCGTTATCGATGGTAATGATAAAGTCGGGGATGATGTATTGGTTTGGTCTGGCCGTTGCGGAAAGGGAGTTCCCCGGCTTGGGGTTTAGCTTTAGTATTTCATCTATGGCCCTTTTCAGCTGTTCCTGTGTGATGCCAGCTCGTTTGATAATCTTAGAATAGTGCTTTTTAGTGAGTGCTTCAAAGTATTCATGGACGATATGGCGTGCATGTTTCACCCTTTCGTCGTGGTTTTCCTTACGCAGGAGTTGCAGGCTCAGGCATTCTTTCAGGTCTCTGGCTCCCACTCCTGGGGGATCCAGGCTTTGCACTACCGAAAGGACCTTTTCAATATCCTCCAGTTGCACCTTCATATTCAGGGAGAAGGCAAAGTCATCCACCATGGCTTCAGTGCTTCGTTTCAGGTATCCTGAGTCGTCCAGGTTTCCGATGATCATCCGGGCAATTTCAAACTCATACTCATTTAAGGCATACAATGCCAGTTGCTCTTCCAGCATTTCATGAAATGTAACCCCTGCGGCATAGGGTATCTGCTTATCCTCCTGCTCTCCCTGTCCGGAATGTTCTCCATAACCATATGCGGGGGTGTCTTCATCATCCAGATAGTCGCTAATATCAAACTCCTCATTATCGCCCTGGTCGTTTTCTTCATAAGACTCTTCTTCCGCGTCCTGATTATTATCTTCGCTATATTCTTCCAGGGCGGGATTTTCTTCAATCTCTTGTTTGATCCGCTGCTCCATAGCTGCCGTAGGCACCTGCAACAACTTCATCAGCTGGATCTGCTGCGGCGACAACCTTTGTAATAGCTTCTGTTGTAACTGTTGGCTTAACATTTAGGTTAATTAAAATCGCTAATAAATTATGGCTTAAAGATAGTTATTCTATTAACATGGCCCTGATTTTCCGCATATATTCCCTGGCCGCCGGGTGGGTATTCTGTCAGAACTCTGCATTCTGGGGGGTTCTTGGAAAAGGAATAACATCCCGGATATTTCCCATTCCGGAAACAAACAGCATAAGGCGTTCGAATCCCAGCCCAAAGCCTGCATGAGGCACGGTGCCAAACTTCCGGGTGTCCAGATACCACCACATCTCTTTGGGGTCAATCGCCATTTCTTCCATTCGTTTCACCAGCTTATGGTATTCTTCTTCCCTTTGGGAACCTCCCACGATCTCGCCAATTCCGGGAAACAGGATATCCATGGCTCGAACGGTATCATCCGGGTTTTGTTTCATATAAAAAGCCTTGATTGCTTTTGGGTAGTCGGTAATGATCACCGGTTTTTTAAAGTGTTTTTCCACCAAAAAGCGTTCATGTTCAGCCTGGAGGTCTGCGCCCCATTCATTTATAGGGAACTGGAATTTTTTCTTTTTATTGGGTTTTGAATTTTTCAGGATATGGATAGCATCCGTATAGTTGATTCTCTGGAATTGGCTATCCAGCACGGACCGTATTTTTTGGATAAGGCTCATTTCCTCACGTTGAGCTGCGGGCAGGTTTTTTTCTGCGTCGGTCTGGCGTTTTTCCAGGAATTCCAGGTCTTCCATGCAGTTATCCAGGGCGTACTTCATCAGGAATTTCAAAAAGTCTTCCGCCAGGTCCATATTATCGTCCAGGTCATTAAATGCCACTTCGGGCTCGATCATCCAGAACTCGGCCAGGTGCCTTTTCGTATTGGAGTTTTCGGCTCTGAATGTGGGTCCAAAGGTATACACTTTGGACAGTGCCAGGGCCGCCAGTTCGGCTTCCAGTTGCCCGGAAACGGTGAGATGAGTTTCCCGGCCGAAAAAATCTTCCCGGTAGTCCACCTTTCCATTGCTGTCTTTTGGCGGACTGGCCGGGTCCAGGGTGGTTACCCGGAACATCTTCCCTGCGCCTTCCGCGTCAGAAGCAGTGATAATGGGGGTATGGATATTATAAAAGCCATTTTGATGAAAATACTGATGGATAGCAAATATCATGGCATGGCGCAGCCGGGTTACGGCTCCAAAAGTATTGGTTCTGAATCGCAGGTGTGCGATTTCGCGTAAAAACTCCAGGGAGTGTTTTTTTGGCTGCAGGGGATACTCTTCCGGGCTGGCCTCCCCGTATATGGTGATCTTTTTGGCTTCCAGCTCCACGTTTTGCCCTGCTCCCCGGGATGGGTTAAGCACTCCTTCCACGCACAATGCTGCTCCCGTATGTATTCTTGCCAGCAGGTCCTGTCCGGCCTGCTCCACCGCAGCAACCACCTGTAGGCTGGAAAAGCACGACCCGTCATTGAGGGTAATAAAGGCCACGTTCTTGCTGCCCCGCTTATTACGTACCCAGCCCTTTACTATTTTCAACTCCTTAGAGGGCTCCATGCCCAACAACTCTTTAATCTCCGTTCGCTTCATATGATCATTATTATTCAATACCCGGCATCCGGGAAACCCCCAAAAAGCTGATTTAAAAGCCCCGCTTCCCGGCCCTGTCCTTTCTGTCAAACAACTTATGACCGGGAAAACCACTTAGCTTACAGCCTTCTCATACCAGTATATGGTCTTTTATTTCCTTTGCAAATATCGGTATTCTTTATCAAAATACGGGGTATAAAGGCAGGAAAGAATGGTGCCCCTCAGGGCGAGGGTTATCAAGAGTGCTTTTCCGTGGTGTTGTTTCCATGGATTACTATAACGATCTCTCCTTTGATGGTTGGTCTTTGGGAAAACGTTTCTATGAGGTTGTCCAGGCTTCCCCTCACATGTTCTTCATGGATTTTACTTATCTCTCTGCACACGCATGCCGGCCGTTGGCTTCCACAGTGGTGGGCCAGTTGTTCCAGTGTTTTTATCAGCCGGAAGGGAGATTCCATTAATATGGTGGTTACGCTACGTGTTCCCACCTCTTCCAGGCGTTTTTTCCGTCCTTTTTTTCTGGGCAGGAATCCTTCCATAAAAAAGCGGTCTGCCGGCAGCCCGGAGGCAGCCAGTGCAGGGATGATGGATGTGGGGCCGGGGAGGCATTCCACCCGGATATGGTCTTTAATAGCCTGGCGCACCAGTAAAAATCCGGGGTCAGAGATGGCCGGGGTCCCGGCATCCGTGATCAAAGCTATGGTCTCTCCCTGCAATATTCTCTTTATGTGACTATTGAGCCTCTTATGCTCATTATGTTGATGGTTGGTCTCCACGGGGGTATCCACCTGGTAATGGTTTAGCAGTGTTTTACTCACACGGGTATCTTCGGCCAGGATTAGGTCTGCCTGGCGAAGGATCTCCACTGCGCGGTAGGTGATGTCTTTAAGGTTGCCAATGGGTGTTGGCACCAGATACAGCCCCTGGGGCAATTCAGAATGCTTTAACATAGTCTCTGATTAGCCGGAACAGGCCTTCATAGGCGGTGAGGGGTAGCCCTTCAGCCCGGTCATCCGGAGTATGATACTCTCTGTATTCTTCGCCCATGGTGAAAAAGAAAAAGGCAGGCACCCCTTTCTTGTGGAACGGATAGTGGTCGCTTCTGGCCGATTCCCCCCGGGGTCTGGTTTCTGCCACATACTGGTTTTCCTGATTAATCTGTTTGAGCAGCTCAAAGGGTTCCTCCAATAGCGTTCCGTTCACCACGGCCACCCCTTTGCTACCACTACCCAGGAGGTCCAGGTTCAGAACAAACCTTATGTTATCCAGGGCCACCGGCGGGTGATTAACAAAGTGCCTGGATCCTTTTAGCCCGGCTTCTTCTCCACTGAACAGTACAAACATCACCGAATGGGGCGGGCGATTTTCCGGCTGGCTGAAGTAGCGCGCCAGGTCCAGCACAGCCGCCGTACCGCTGGCATTATCATGCGCCCCGCAGTAACAGGTTTCACTGCCCATGCGGCCCAGATGGTCATAATGGGCCACAATAAGAAAAAAGCTGTCGGGATGAACCGTTCCCGGAACATAACCGTAGATATTGGAGGTTTCATAATAGGGACGGTATTCATTTTCCACGTCTACAACGACCTGGTCTGCATCGTTCCAGGAAGAAGCCAGCACATCAAAAACCACGTGGGGAACAGGGGTTTTGGTGCCGGGAGACTTAGCCCAATAAAGCTTTTCACTCTTATCAAGCACAATATATCCTCCAGCACCAAAAAAGTTTACATACACAATATCAGGGATGTTCCCCCGTACCTGTTTACTAAAATCCTGGGGATCAATAACCATTATGTATCCACTCAGGTCTCTGTGCTGCAGATACTGAAAGTCACTCAGGCTGTTAAAGTGCTCCGGGGTTAGGCGGATGGTTTTGAAAGTGTCTGTTACTCCAGTGGAGTAGGCCCTGACCTGGTAGTCATATCCCGGCTTCATGGTTTTTTGGCCAGCCACCATTTCCATAGCACCGGGAAAGGTATTTATTGAAAAAGTATATTTTTGCTCATAAGCCCCTTTCACCGGTTTCAGTCCTATCCTTTGGAATTCTTTAAGCAGGTGTTTTGCCGCCAGCCGGTCCCCGTTATTTACATACCCTCTGCCGTGCATTGATTCAGATGCCAGCGTATCAATCTGCGCCCTTACATAGTCCAGGTCCTGGGCTGCCAGAGATACTGCAAACAGCGACCCGATAAAAAGTGCGATAATGGTTTTCATAGGCTTATATTTATAAGATATTATTTTCTTACCTCTGGCGCCGCTCCACGAAGTTAAGCAGTTGCAATGCAGCTGGCGACTCCTTTTTCCAGCCATGCTTTTCCTGTAACTTTATAAATAATTCCAGTGCTTTTTCCAGGCTTTCCGCATTATTCAGCTCCTTTATGGCGTCATTATAATCATGGACGTTACCCTGGAAAAGCTCGTTAATAAACAAGAACTTTTCATTGATCCCAATAGCCGTTTTAATATCGGCAACCGGATCCCCTTTCAGGCGCTCGCTGAGGGTGCTCCTTTTTTTGGACTGGCCCAGACGGTCGTACAGTGATGAATGTACTCCCCTTTGCAGCTTATCAGCCAGAGTGCCACTTTTGGAAGTAAACAAATCCGGTTTTTCGGGCTTCCCCTCCGGAGGCCTTTGTTTCTCCCCGGCAGATGGTCTTTTTATTTCAGGAATGGGTGGGGAAGGATTTCTCTCTTCCGGAACAGGCTGAGACTTTTCCTCTTCCGGAGTGGGTTGAGTCTTTTCCTTTTCCGGAGCGGCAAAAAACTCTTTCTCTTCCGGTGCTGGCTTTGCTTCAGGCGTTGGCTTTAGTGGGTTTCTGTTCTTTTTTTCTTCTGTTTTCACCGGCGGTTGGGGCTGTTCGCGGGGGGCGTGTGCTTTTGGTGGCATCTCCTCACCCTTTTCCTCTGGGGGAGAAACAACGCTATCCGACTGTTTATTAGCAGTATTAAGGTAGGCATAATACTGATATAGCTGCCGGATGTTATCCTGGATCAGGTCCAGTTCTATTTGAGGGATCACCCCCTTGTATTGATCAATGGTTTGTGTTTGGTCAACAATTGCTTCCAGGAGGCGAACAATTTCTTCTTTAATAATCTTTTTACTCATAATGACATTCCCAATTAATAATTATTCCCGGTATATAAAGGTGGCAAAGATATGCATTGTCTTGGACACTTTCAGGCCAATTTCTAAAGAAATATTCTATTTTTGGATCAGTTACTAAGGTAAATGGTTTCCTCTACCTCACCCCCGTATTCCCCCATAGCGATAGTTCCCAATCCTTTAAGCGCCGGGGCATTAGTAACGGTAGAAGTGTCTTTAGTAGCGGTGACATTAAGTTTCATTTTCATTCTGAAGGTAAACTCAAACACCCCCCGGTTATCTGTATATCCCACGATTTTAATATCGTTCTGATAAAGTTCCACCCGTGCATCGGGAACCACGATTTCCGGCGTATTGGCAAATACTACTTTGATCTTCCCCACCATATCATCATCTTTATTGCATCCTGCGGAAAGCATCAGGAAGAAAAGCACGGGGAGCAATACACAATTAATTGGAGTTGGATGGCTCATGGTTTTATAGATTTTGGTATTATTGCAAACTATTTCCACAAATAAATGATTTGAGGTATTTATGTTTAACTAATTAATTAAAGGGGTGTTACGTTTATTAGCGGTTTATTTATTGAGTAAATTATGAACAAACAAAAATACAAAAATAGTATGAGAACCACATTTTTTCTGGCCATTTTATCTCTGGCATTATTAACTGGCGGCATTTTGGCTTTTTCACCCAGTGACACCCGTCCTTTGGTACTGATCAAGACCAACAAGGGGGACATTACGGTAATGCTTTACAACGAGACGCCCATTCACCGGGATAATTTTTTAAAGCTGGCCCGGGAGGGTTTTTATGAGGGTCGCATTTTTCATCGTGTAATGAATAATTTTATGATTCAGGCGGGATGGACCCCACAGGGTGTAGACGATCCGGATTACCGTCTGGATGCTGAGATTGTGGAGGGGTTATTTCATAAGAAGGGGGCTCTGGCAGCCGCCCGTCAAGGTGATAATGTAAACCCTCAGCGAAAATCCAGCGGTTGTCAGTTTTATATTGTGCATGGGCAACCCTTTCAGGACCATCAATTGGATAATTTCCAACAGCGCACCGGCCATACTTACACTGAAGAGCAACGGCAGGTATATAAAACCCAGGGTGGAGCACCCCATCTGGATGGGTCTTACACTATTTTTGGTGAGGTGATTAAAGGAATGGACGTGGTAGACCAGATCGCTGCCGTAGAAACGGGCCAGGGTAACCGCCCGGCAAAGGATATTGTTATTTTAAAAATGGAAGTACTGGAAGAGTAACCGGGGGGATCTGGCATGAAAGAAAAAATTGAAGAATATGTGCGCCAGGTGGAGGCATTTAATGCACAAACACTTGAGGATCTGGAGGGTTTCCGCATCAGGTTTCTTAGCAAAAAAGGGATAATCCCGGAGCTTTTTGCCCACTTTAAAGAGGTTCCCACTGACCAGAAGAAAGAAACAGGCCAAAGCCTCAATGCACTAAAGCAATCGGTGCAGCACCGTATTGCGGAAAACAGGGAGGCATTGTCAACTGCCGGGGAGGGGGAAAAAGAGCAGTCCGACCTGTCACTGCCGGCCGACTGGCACTATCAGGGCACACGCCATCCGGTATCCATTGTTAAAAACCAGATCAATTCCATCTTTAAACGGATGGGCTTCCAAATAGCGGAAGGCCCGGAGATGGAAGACGACTTTCATAACTTTTCCGCCCTCAACTTCCCCCCGGAGCACCCTGCCCGGGACATGCAAGACACCTTTTTTGTGTCCAAAGACCCGGATATGGCCCTGCGTACGCATACCTCATCGGTTCAGGTGCGGATAATGGAGACCCGGAAGCCGCCCATACGGATCATTGCCCCCGGACGGGTCTTCCGTAATGAGGCCATCTCTGCCAGAGCCCACTGCATCTTTCACCAGGTGGAAGGGTTATATGTGGATAAAAACGTGTCCTTTGCCCAAATGAAGCAAACCCTGGTCCAATTTGTTAAAGAAATGTTCGGCCCCCAGGCAAAAATCCGCCTGCGACCCTCCTACTTCCCCTTTACAGAACCTTCCGCTGAAATGGATGTGAGCTGCAACATTTGCAAGGGAAAAGGATGTAACGTGTGTAAATATACCGGCTTCCTGGAAATCATGGGCTGCGGGATGGTAGACCCCAACGTGCTAAAAGCATGCGATATAGACCCCGATACGTATACAGGATTCGCTTTCGGGATGGGCGTGGAGCGTATCGCCATGCTGAAGTACCAGGTCAATGACCTGCGCCTCTATTTTGAAAATGACCTGCGCTTCTTACAGCAGTTTCATTCTTCCATGGATTAAATACAGATAAAAGATATTAATTAATCAGTGACAAGTAAAGCGTTATGAAGAAAACAGGTTTCATTTCCAAGATGTTAGGGACTATTGAGCGCGTAGGAAATAAGCTTCCTCACCCGGCCACCTTATTTGCCATGTTTGCGGTAGCCATTGTCTTCCTTAGCGGTTTAGCCAGCCTGTTGAATGTATCCACTATTCACCCCGGTACGGGAGAGACCATCAGGCCATTCAACTTGCTTAGTCAGGACGGGCTCCATATGATCATGGAAAATATGGTGGTGAATTTCACCTCCTTTGCTCCTTTGGGTACGGTTCTCACTGCCTTGTTGGGGATAGGCATTGCTGAATCCAGCGGACTGATGTCCACTTCATTACGCTTATTAGTGCTTTCTGCTCCCAAGAAGCTTCTCACCTTTGCCATTATTTTTGCCGGTATTCTTTCCAACACCGCCAGCGAGGTAGGCTATGTGGTGCTTGTGCCCCTCGGGGGTATGATCTTTCTGGCCGTTGGTCGTAATCCAATCGCAGGGATTGCCGCTGCTTTTGCAGGGGTCTCCGGCGGATACAGTGCCAACCTGTTGCTGGGAACCATAGACCCGCTGCTGGCCGGACTGTCAGAGGAGGCGGCACGCATTATAGATCATGATTACGTGGTAAACCCTGCTGCCAACTACTACTTTATGTTTATCAGCACCTTCTTTATCTCCATCATTGGCACATGGGTTACTGAGAAGATTATCGTTCCTAACCTGGGAGAGTACAAAGGGGATGCCAAGCCCGAGGAGATCAAGCAGTTGACCCATCTGGAGAAACGGGGTTTACGTTTTACCCTGGCGGGGCTGATAATAATCATCATAACCATGTTTCTCAGTGTTGCACCGATTGAGGCAGGGTTTTGGAAAAACATTCCTTTTTCCGGGTTTATGCGCAACCCGGAAACCGGCGGGGTGCTTCGCTCCCCGTTCATGTCGGGGATTGTGGCCATTATCTTTCTGGTGGCCGGCGTGCTGGGAATTATCTACGGCATTGGAGCCAAGACATTGAGAAACGATAACGATGTGATCCAGGGGATGGGTAAAGCCATGTCCACACTGGGTACATATATTGTATTGGTATTTTTTGCGGCCCAGTTTGTGGCCTATTTTAACTGGACAAACCTGGGGTTGATCTTTGCCATCCAGGGGGCCGAGCTGATTGCCACTGCCGGTTTGGGTCGTATTCCCCTACTTATTGCCCTGGTGCTTGTCTCCGCCATTATCAACCTGGTTATCGGCAGTGCCAGTGCCAAATGGGCCATTATGGCGCCCGTGTTCATCCCCATGTTTATGCTGCTGGGGTACTCCCCAGAGTTTACTCAACTGGCATACCGGGTGGGAGACAGCGTCACCAACATCATTGCCCCCATGATGTCCTACTTTGCCATGATCGTGGCTTTCATTGAAAAATATGACAAAAAAGCCGGCATCGGAACCATCATTGCTACCATGTTGCCCTACTCAATTGTATTCCTTATCACCTGGCTTATTATGCTTATAATCTGGGTGGAAGTGGGAGCCCCCATCGGACCGGGAGCACCCCTGTTTTACAGCTTGTAAAATGGCCCGACGGAATAAAATTTTTTGCACCTTTGCCATTCAAAAGGTGGCGCAACCATGCGCGGTGGCCTTCCCGATGGTTGCTAATCCTGCACCATTGACAGCTTAAGCATATTGGTTTTCCCGTCTTTTTCCAGAGGGGTAGTGGTAACGTTGATCACCATGTCTCCTGCACTGATAATTTCATGTTTCTTTAAGTGGAGCAGCAGTTCTTCGATAGTATGGTCTGTGGATATAAACTTATCATAATAAAACCCGGATATTCCCCAAACCAGGCTTAGTTTGCTTAAGATGGAGCGGTTGCTGGTGTATATATACACGTTGGCTTTGGGTCTTCGGGCAGCGATCTGAAAGGCGCTGTACCCGCTGTTGGTGAGCCCTGCGATGGCTTTGGCATCTATCTGTTGCGCCATCTCACAGGCATTGTAGATCACCGAGCTGGAAATAAACCTTCGGCTTCGCTTATTGCCTTCTGCGGGAAGCTCTTTATAATAAAGGTCTTCCGTTTTTTCCACATGTTCAATAATTTTTTTCATCACCTGCACCACCCTTACCGGATTATGCCCCACGGAAGTTTCTCCGCTGAGCATTAATGCATCAGCGCCATCGATCACCGAGTTGGCCACATCATTCACTTCGGCACGGGTAGGCGAAAAGTTTTTCACCATTCCTTCCATCATCTGCGTGGCGATAATAGATGGTTTAGCCTTTTTCATGCACTCTCTCACGATCTTTTTTTGGATCAGGGGAACCTCCTCCAGTGGCACCTCTATACCCAGGTCTCCTCTGGCGATCATCAGCGCATCAGATTTATCTATAATATTACTCAGGTCCATCAGCGCCTCCGGTTTTTCGATCTTTGAGATAATCAATGGCGCCTTTCGCTGCAAGCGGCTGGCAATATGATGCCTGAGCTCAACAACGTCGGATGCTGAGCGCACAAAGGAAAGGGCCACCCATTGCACCTTTTGTTTTAAAATAAAATTCAGGTCCTGGTGGTCCTTTTCTGTAAGCGCCGGCAGGTTAATCCGGGTATTGGGAAGGTTTATTCCCTTACGGGGCAAAAGGTCACCCCCGTACAATACCCTGGCATTTACCTGTCCGGTAGCCTCACACGTCTCTAAAACCTCCAGCATCAGCCTTCCGTCATCGATCTGAATACGCTCTCCTTTGGATACGTCTTTGGCGAACCCCGGGTAATCTACAGGGATATGGCCCGGGTGGTCCAGCAGATCCAGGCAGTTGAAGGTAACCGTTTCCCATTTGGTAAGCAGCATGGACTCCTGCTGAAAGCGTCCAACCCGTATTTTGGGGCCCTGCAGGTCGGCCAAGATACCCGCATGACGATGATGCTTGCGGTTCAAATCATGGATATACTCCATGGTTTGCTTGTGCTCTTTGTGGGTTCCGTGCGAAAAGTTGATGCGAAAGATGCTTACTCCTTCCAAAAGAAGCTGTTCCAAAGTATTATAATCTGAAGAAGCAGGGCCAATAGTGGTGATAATCTTAGTTTTCATAGGCTTACCTTTTAAATCGGGGGTATTCATCTGGTCTTTCTTTTTCTTGCTTGTTAAATTCGATCATTTTGATCTCCAGGGACTCCAAAATGTGTTCCATATTGCTGGCATCATCTGAGGGGGCCGGCTGGACAAAGACAACCCCCGGAATATTTCTGATTTGATTAACCATTTGGGTCTTATCCAGAAGGTCATGATTCCCTTTAGCGATCCATAGAAAGTCAATATTACCGGATTTTTTCAGTAAGGCCCCTGCCGGGTTTTTGTTTTCTATAAGGTAATATCTCACTCCCATCTCCCTGTCTTCCCAGCTAAAGGCCGGATAATCCACAGGTGCCGATGATTTGGCCGGTTTATATGACAGGGAAAAACAGAATCCAAGGCTCACTTCCAGGTATTTATTAAGGAAATATGCCATCCGGTATCCCCTCATACCCGAGGCGATAAGCACCACCCACTTTTCTATTTCCGGGGGGGTGTCATCCAGTTTTAGCACTAATCTTTTGGCAGTCATTAAGCAATGCTTTTTGCCGGTTTTGCCACGCTGCTAAAGCGGAGAAGCCTGGCCAGGTTTAAATCTTTTCAAAAATACGGCAAATGAATGGAACGGGGAAGGGTAAAATATAAATCTTTCTTCGGATACTGTTTTCTCCGGTCAATGCTGACGATGAGATATTGCTGTTAAAGAGTATAATAGCTAAAGACTGGAGGTGTTCTGTCGCTCATCAATCACCTTAAAGGTTTTTTCTGCCGCCAGTTTTTCGGCCCCTTTAATAGAGAAATCGCAGGCCTCTTCATAGGGTCTATTATCGATAAACACCTTAGCCACATATTGTTTATCATTTCCATGGCCCATTTCATTAACAAGTTTAAAGTCTACCTGGTAGTGGTATTTTTGTGCCCATTCGATGAGCTTGCTTTTGTAGTTAAAGTTATTTTCCAGGAGGTCCTCCAGGTCCAGGTGTACATTAATGATATGGTCCACCACGATTTTCCGGCAGAAAGCATACCCTTTATCCAGGTATATGGCCCCAATAAATGCTTCCAGTGCATCCCCGTTGATGGATTGTGCTTTCCCCGGTTTTTTGGCTTGGGTATTGACCAGTTTATTCAAGCCCAGCTTCATGGAAAGGTGGTTCAGTTGAGCCCGGCTAACGATTTTAGAGCGGGTTTCGGTAAGGAACCCTTCGTCTTTAAAGGGGAATTTTTGAAACAAATATGCGGCCACGATGGATCCCAGGATAGCATCTCCCAGGTATTCCAGTCGTTCATTACTGTCCTTAACACCATCTTTAATCTCTTCAGCCACGGATTTATGGGTAAGAGCCAGTTTATACAAAAAAATATTTCCGGGGTAGAACCCGAAAATATTTTTTATAGACTGATAAAGTTCTTTATTATCTGAAAAGTGTGCTCTGACTGAATTAAAAGCGATCACTGTCTCAGGTATTAAATTTTTTAAATATCAATGAAGCGTTGTGTCCTCCGAAGCCAAAGGTATTGGAGAGGCCGTAATTGATGGTTCTTTTTTTCCCTTTATGGGCTGTAAAGTCCAATGAAGTATCAATTTCGGGGTCCTGGTTATCCAGGTTAATGGTTGGGGGCACAAAGTCATTTTTCACTGCCATAATAGTAGCAATGGCTTCGATGGCACCAGCTGCACCCAGCAGGTGTCCGGTCATGGATTTGGTGGAGTTTATGCTGATTCTGGGGGCATGGTCTCCAAACAATGTAAGGATGGCTTTAGGCTCGGCCAGGTCTCCCAGAGGGGTAGAGGTTCCGTGGGTATTTATATGTTCAATGACCTCGGGTTTTAATCCTGCATCCATCAGGGCTTCCCTCATAGACCTGACCGCTCCTTCACCTTCCGGGTGAGGGGAAGTCATGTGGCTGGCATCGGCTGAAAGGCCGGTGCCCACTACTTCCGCATAGATTTCAGCTCCCCTATCCAGGGCGTGGTTCAGTTCTTCAAACACCACAGCGCCTCCTCCTTCTCCCAGCACAAAGCCGTCCCGGTCTTTATCAAAGGGCCGGGAGGCCTTTTGGGGTTGGTCGTTCTTGGTAGAGATGGCGTGCATGGCGTTGAATCCTCCGATTCCAGCCTCATTAACAGCAGCTTCAGACCCTCCGGTAACAAATGCATCAGCCTTACCCAGCCGGATAAGGTTAAAGGCATCGGAAAGGGCATGAGCGGCAGAGGCACAAGCAGAAACCGTTGAGAAGTTTGGTCCTTTCAGCCCATACTTTATGGAAATATGCCCGGAGGCAATATCCGCAATCATTTTGGGAATGAAAAAAGGACTGAAGCGGGGAGTGCCATCCCCTCTGGCAAAGGCAGAAACTTCACTAATGAAAGTCTCCAGCCCCCCGATACCAGACCCCCAGACCACTCCGGCACGATCGCCATTGAACGATGCGTCCTTCAGACCTGAATCTGTGAGAGCCTCGTCGGCAGCAATCATGGCAAACTGAGAATACAAATCCAGTTTGCGAACCTCCTTTCGGTCGAAGTGATTCTTTGGGTCATAACCCTTTACCTCACAGGCAAAACGGGTCTTAAACTTGCCGGCATCAAAACGGGTTATGGGTGCCGCGCCGCTTTCTCCATTGCACAACCGCTCCCAGGTCTCTGAAAGTGTATTGCCCAATGGAGAGATAGTCCCTATTCCTGTGACAACTACGCGCTTTAATTCCATAAAACTGGCTGAATTGCTTATTTTGAATTGTTTTCAATGTAGGAAATGGCTTCACCTACAGTGCCAATCTTTTCTGCCTGATCATCTGGAATAGCAATATTAAATTCCTTTTCAAATTCCATGATCAGCTCAACGGTATCCAGTGAGTCTGCACCCAAATCATTGGTGAAACTAGCTTCCGGAGTTACCTCACTCTCATCTACGCCAAGCTTATCAACGATAATGGCGTTTACTCTTGTTGAAATATCAGACATTGTCCTAAATTTTTGGTTAAACAGGTGTGCAAAGAAATATATTATACCATTCATAAACAAGAAAAAAAACACCTTCTTGCCTAATAAACTTTTAAGCCTCTATTTTTTAGTTATTTAATTGGTCATTACCCTGACATGTTCCCGGCAGCCTCCGGCCTATTCATTCCAATGAACCGTCAGTTCCATTAAGGAGCAAATCCCCCTTCATGCCTTCAGGAACGCAGTCTACAGCATGAATATGGTTTTGCACTGGAGCCTGTAGTGCATTTTTTCTCCTACCTTTGCCCCCCATTAACTTTCGTTGATATTATGATACATTTTGCCATTTTAGCATCCGGGCAGGGGACAAACGCAGAAAACATCATCCGTTATTTCCGGGACCACCGGCTGGCACACCCGGCACTGGTGATATCCAATAGACAGGATGCTCCGGTACTGGATAAAGCCAAAGCATATACCATTCCCACAGCCTATTGCCCCTCGCGTGAGTTCCGGGGTGACGGGAAGGAGGTATTAAATCTGCTGGAAAAGCATAATGTTCAGTTTATTGTTCTGGCAGGGTTCCTGCTATTGGTTCCTCCTGCGATCATTCATGCCTATAAGCACCGCATCATTAACATCCACCCGGCCCTGCTCCCATCCTACGGGGGGAAAGGGATGTATGGTGACCACGTGCACAGGGCGGTTGTTGAAAACGGGGAGAAAACCTCGGGAATAACCATTCATTATGTAGACGAGGCATATGATGCGGGTCAGGTCATCTTTCAGGCTTCCTGCCCTGTAGCCCCCGGAGACACTCCCGGGTCCCTTGCTGAAAAGATCCATCAACTGGAATACCGCCATTACCCGGTTATCATTGAGGAGGTAATAAGATCCGTGTTTTACCACCCGCCTTCCGGACCTGCATAGTCCTATATTTGATTTTTGATCAGCGCCTTCACAGGGTCCAGGCCCTCCACAGTGCCATGCTCAATGGCCTTAAGCACGGCTCCCCCTCCGGTAAAGATGTAGTATCTGGGGTGGTCCAGAGCCATAATATACAGCCCGGGTAATAGTCTCTTAAGCTCCTGCATGGTGTCACCTCCCCCATATAGTTTGGAAGCCTCTTCATTTTCGTCGATAAGTTGATCCAGGGCAATGGTTCCCTGGTTAAAGTGTGGGGTAAAGCCCATTACCGCATTGACAAATATGGTTTTTGCTTTATGGAAGATCTCTTTTATGGCTTTGTCATCAAAAGACTTTTCCGAAACATCCAGAACATAATTAAGCTTCTCTCCTTTTTTCAGATCATGGATATGGCGAACCCTGTATTTTCCTTTCTTTTTTCCTTCCAGCGTGTCCGACTCCACGATATAAGGCAGTTCAATAAGCTTTCCATCATGTTTTCGGGCGAATTCAACAAACTCTCTGGCCATTTGCAGGTCTTCTTCTTCTACTCCTTTAATATGGACATCATACCGGGCACTGATATAGGCGTTGTAAATTACGCCTCCCAGCACCAGGTAGTCTGCTTTTTCCATCAGGGTGTACAGGGAGTGGATTTTGGTATCGAATTTTGCTCCGGCCACTACAGCCAGCAGGGGTTTTTTCGCTTTATAGATACGGTTAAGGTTTTCTATTTCTTTCTGCATCAAGTATCCTGCATAGGACGGCAGGTACTTTGGCACTCCGGTAGTGGAGGCATGGGGCTGCCATGATCCAAAGGCGTCATTGATATAGATATCTGCCAGTCCGGCCAGTTGGTATGCCAGCCGGTCGGCGGTTTCATCATCAGCCTCTTCTCCGGCAAACCACCGGGTATTAGGCAAATAAATGCCATCAATATCTCCCTTCCGCAAGTCCCTGATAAGATGATTCACCGAAGTTTCTACCCCGTAATATCCTTTGCCGTCCCTGGCCTCAAAAGCCGGTGTTTTGAGCGTTATATGCAGCTTTTTTTCCAGATAATCCACTATGGGTTGCACCGAAGTATCTTCGCTCACATCAATGGTTCCCTTTTTCTTGTTGGCCGGCCGACCCACGTGGGTCATCAGGATCATCTTTCCTCCCTTGGCATTTATATGATACAAGGTGCCAATGGTTGCATCAATGCGATAAGGGTCATGAATGATCCCTTTTTTAACTACGTTGTGATCCACACGCACCAGGACGATCTTTCCGTCCAGATTGGCATCCTGAATTCTGGGTATGTCCTTCATATCAATGACGTTTCTTTAGCTTTTCCGTTTCTTTTTCATATCCCGGCTTGCCCAAAAGGGCAAACATATTGTTTTTATAGGCCTCCACTCCCGGCTGGTCAAAAGGGTTCACCTTCAAAAGGTAGCCACTAAGGGCACACGCATATTGAAAAAAGAATATTAGCTTGCCCAGGTTATACTCGTCAGCCTGCGGTATACCTAGTTGTATAACCGGGACTCCCCCGTCCACATGAGCCATGATGGTGCCTGTTTCAGCCCGGTGGTTAATCTCATTAACAGAAAGCCCGGTCAAATAGTTCAGTTTATCCAGATTTTGATCATCCTCCGGCACATTGACAACATGCCTGGCCTTTTCCACATGGATAACCGTTTCAAAAAGGTTTCTTTCTCCTTCCTGGATATACTGTCCCAATGAGTGCAGGTCGGTGGTAAAAGATACCGCTGCGGGGAATATGCCTTTATGCTCTTTGCCTTCACTTTCGCCAAAAAGTTGTTTCCACCATTCGGCAAAGTAATGCCACATGGGGTCATAGCAGGCCATAATCTCTGTGGTCTTGCCCTTTTGATACAGTGCATTTCTGGCAGCAGCGTACATAAAAGCTTCGTTATTATCCAGGGTATTATTGTTCATCAGTCGCTCCCGCATATCTTTTGCCCCCTTCAGCAGTTGGTGGATATCTTTCCCTGCCATTGCCACCGGAAACAGCCCCACGGCCGTCAACACAGAGTATCTTCCTCCCACGTCATCCGGCACCACATAGGAGCTGTACCCCTGTTCCCGGGTTAGTTTCCTGAGGGCTCCTCCTTCTTTATCGGTAATGGCCACAATACGTTTACGGGCTCCGTGCTGGCCATATTTCTTCTCCAGCTCTCCACGCAAAAGACTGAAGGCCAAAGCTGGCTCAGTGGTTGTCCCCGACTTGGAGATCACCACTAAAGCAAAGTCCTTATGACTAACCATCTCCATAAGGTCATGGAGATAGCCGGAAGAAAGGTTATGACCTGCATAAACTATATGGGGCTTTTCTTCCGGCAGCATATGGCTGAAGTTGTGCTTCAGCACCTCTATGACCGCACGGCCCCCCAGGTAGGAGCCCCCAATCCCCACCACAATAAAGACATCCACCATGGGAACCAACCGCTCCATATCATCCCTGATGGCCGCAAGCTCACCAGTATCCATGCCAACAGGAACATCCAGCCAGCCCAAAAAATCACTGCCGGCACCCGTACCCGAATGTAACTGCTGCTGAAACTCCTTCAACGGGCCTTCAAAACGCTGAAGATCTTCCCTGGAAACCTTATTAAGAACCTGACTAACATTTATTTGCATATCGTGTGGATTTTTGTTTTCACAAGGTGAAGATAATAATAATCACTGAGTTTGGTCTAAAAACACACATTTTTCACATCCGCTGAAAATCAGCTTTGCCCCATCCCTAAAGGGTGGCTGATTTTCAGCGGCTTCACCCTTTAGGGCCGGGGCAAAAAGCCGCTGAAAATCAAAAGTAACCTTTTTAGATTGGGCTCATCACTGAATTGAGTAAATTCCCGGAAGGCAAAAAAAAAGGCAGATGGATCA
This sequence comes from Bacteroidales bacterium, assembly GCA_003557725.1. Lineage (GTDB taxonomy): Bacteria > Bacteroidota > Bacteroidia > Bacteroidales > PWNQ01 > PWNQ01. The sequence goes on from PWNQ01000115.1 coordinate 24,817, forward strand.
TCTGCCTTTCCCTAAAAAAACACATAAAAAAACAACATAAAAACACGAAATGTCAAACATTTAGCTGAGATAACTTCATTTTACAGGCAGCTGTCACATTATTATGACCGTCTTTTCTGTACGACGATACAAAAGTATATTAGTTACAGTGCGGGGTATGTTAATGATCATTAAAGTATGTTAAAATACGTTAAAGTATTGCCTGGGTATTGCGGATATTATAAATTTGTGGCGTTATGAATAAGCGTAGTATTGTTTCCATCATCATCCTTGCCGCTACCTCCATGCTAGGGCTCATTGTTTTACAGCATCACTGGATACGTACCGGCATAGAGACCCGCCAGATCAGCTTTGAGGAATCGGTGGATGGTGCCATGAGCAATATAACCATTGAAATTGAGAAGCAGCAGGTTATGCGACGCCTTCAGGATCGTTTTCACTCTGCCCGGGATATTTCGGATTTGGTAGACACGCTTTATGTGCTCAAGAAAGTGTTGGCCGACAATGAAGAGCAATATCCTTTTGAAGAAAAGGAGTCTGCTTTTCAGGCATCGGGTGGTTTTGGCCGGGAGTACAGCTTCGATGAGAGCCTGTTGCGCAAGGAAGAGCTACAGCGTCTTCTTAGCCGGTCTGCCGTATTGACTAATTTGTTTCTGGACCTGATAGGCCCCGAACAAGAGGAAATAGCCCCCCTACATGAAAGCACGGAATATCTGGACAGTCTGATAACCCACCATCTTAAGAAAAAAGGCCTGGAAACTCCCTTTGTTTTCGGCATTATGTCTCCGCCATACCGCACGTTTAGTTATCTCTCCCGGGAACAGTATGAAGAAGAAGTGAAAGAGAGTTTGTTTTCATATGATCTTTACCCCAGGGATATTTTTCGTGAACCGGTATACCTTAATATATATTTCCCAAAAAGCCATGCATATTTACTAAGCCAGATGGCTACCATGCTTATCTTATCCATATTGCTTATTGCCATATTGGTATATGCCTTTTACTATACGGTCCATACCATCTTCCGGCAAAAGCGGCTTTCAGAGATGAAGAATGACTTTATCAACAACATGACCCATGAGTTTAAAACGCCCATATCCACCATTTCATTGGCGTGTCAAGCATTGCGTGACGATGACATTCCCCGGGATATAAGCCTTTATGACAGCTACATAGGCGTTATAGATGAAGAAAATAGCCGACTGGGCAGTATGGCAGAGAAAATACTTCAAACGGCTATTATTGACAAAGGAGCCCTGGAGCTAAAACCGGAAGTGATCAATATGCACGAGGTGGTGAATAACGCCATCGCCAAGATCAAGATGCAGGTAGAACAGAAAGATGGAGTTATCACCCCGGTGTTTGAAGCCCATAATCCTATGGTGAAAGCGGATAAGTTTCATATGGCCAGTGTGGTATTCAACCTTCTGGATAATGCCAATAAATATAGCTTTGACCGGCCGGAAATAACCATCCGAACCCGCAACAAACCTAACGGAATACAGGTGGAAATTAGTGACAATGGCATTGGCATCAGCCAGGCCAACCAAAAAAAGATCTTTGATAAACTATACCGCGTGCCTACGGGAAACCTGCACAATGCAAAGGGATTCGGACTTGGGCTGAGCTATGTCAAAGCCATCATTGATAAGCATAATGGCCGTATTGAGGTGCAAAGCGAAATAAACAAAGGGGCCACCTTTATATTCTTTATCCCATTCAAACCCCAAAATAACCATGAATAGTAAAAAAAATATTCACATCCTTCTGGCAGAAGATGACCGTAACCTGAGCAAATTGCTAAAAAATTACCTGGAAGCGAAAGGGTTTAAAACCAGCCTTTACATGGACGGGCAGGAAGCTCTGAAAGGGTTTTTGATAAACCCCTTTGACTTATGTATTCTGGATGTTATGATGCCGCTGAAAGACGGCTTCTCCCTGGCAACAGAAATACGTGGCAGGAACAAGGAAATCCCCATTATCTTTTTGACAGCAAAGTCAATGCACGATGACGTAATTAAAGGGTTCGGGGCCGGCGGGGATGACTACATCACCAAACCCTTTAATATGGATGAACTACTGGCACGTATAGAAGCCGTTATGCGACGAACAAGGGGCGGTAATGAGCAGGAACCTGTGTACTCCATTGGCAAATTCCGGTTTGATGCCAACCAGCAAACCCTCACCATAGACGGAAACACAAAAAAACTTACCTCCCGGGAGACTCAGCTGCTGCAATTACTGGCCCAATACAAAAACAAAGTGCTTGACCGAAGGAAAGCCCTTAAGGAAATCTGGCATCATGAAAGCCACTATAACGCCAGAAATATGGACGTGTACATCTCAAAAATACGGAAGATATTAAAACAAGACCCCGCCGTAAAGCTTCTTAACGTACACGGAACCGGATTCAAGCTACTGGTAGACAATAGCTAAAACAAATGATCACCTATGCCTTTCACCCCCCCTCTGGAATAGAATCATTTTTTTAACACTTTATATTGGCTATCCATATAAAATGGTGTACTTTTGACGTCCAAATTTTCAAACCGAAAAGTTATGAATATTCCCGAAGATTTATTGTACACCAAGGACCATGAATGGTTAAAAGTAGAAGACAATAAAGCCTATGTGGGCATTACTCATCATGCCCAAAATGAGCTTGGCGATGTGGTATACATCGAGTGTGAGGTTGAAGGCGAGTTTCTGAACAAAGGAAACGCTTTCGGCACCATAGAAGCTGTAAAAACCGTTGCAGACATGTTTATGCCCGTAAATGGCACCGTACTGGAGTTCAATGAAGAACTGGAGGAAAACCCGGAAACCATTAATGAAGACCCTTACGGACAAGGATGGATCATTAAAATTGAAATTGAAAACACCTCCGAACTGGATGATATGATGAATGCCCAACAGTATGAAGAGTTCATCTCATAATTGCTCTGCAACAAAGGGCCCGACCTTATTCATCTTTACAATAACTCAGGAAAACAGCCGTTTTTTTTGTGGTTTGTCATGATTATGACCTTTCACAAAAAAAATGGCATAGTTTTTGGCTTATTTTTTTATACAATATTAACCAGACCAAAAAAACCATATCGCTATGAAGGATCCCCGGAAAACACCAAAAGCAGACCTGGAAAGCAAGCGTACGTTTTTCATTGAAATCGGGTTGATCATTACCCTGGGCTTGATTTTCCTGGCCTTTGAATGGAAACAATACGAACGCCGCGATTCCTTTTTAGACACCGAGGTGGAATATGACCTGGAAGATGACATCGTGGTGGCCACCGAACGGGATGAACCCCCACCACCACAAGAGGAACAACCGGAATCCCAAACCCTTGAGATCGTAGACGACGACGTGGAAGTGGATACGGACTTTCGTATTGATGCAGAGGTGACCGATGATACCAGGATTTACGACTTCGACCCCGTCGAAATTGGTGACGATGCGGTGGAAGAAGCCGAAATATTCCGCGTGGTGGAAGAGGAACCCCAATTCCCGGGTGGCGATGCTGCCAGAATTAAATTCCTGCGGGAAAACATTGAATACCCAACCATGGCCAGGGATGCAGGAATTGAAGGAACTGTTTATGTTAGCTTTGTGGTGGAACCCAACGGAGCCATCACCAATGTAAGGGTCCTAAGAGGAATTGGCGGAGGATGCGATGAAGAAGCCCTCCGCGTGGTCAGGAATATGCCCAACTGGGAGCCTGGAAGACAACGTGGACGACCAGTAAGAGTGCGCTTTACACTGCCCATAAGGTTTACCCTGGGATAATACAGCCCCCGCAAGATCTCTTAACCCTTCAACAAAAAAACTTCATCAGACATTCCTGATGAAGTTTTTTTGTAAAATTGAAAAATACACGCTAATCCCCCCTGCCTCCTAATGAGGAATATGCTATCCATCCACAGCCTGTTGCTTTTCCATGCAGGCAGGAAAAGCCATTACTCATTATCCCGAAACTGCTTTAATGCTTCAAGCGCTTCCGCCCCATACATTACAGACGGACCTCCACCCATTAGTATGGCCACTCCTATCGTTTCAGTAATCTCCTCGTTGGTTGCTCCCGCTTCTAAAGCATCATGAACATGAAAAGCTATACAGCCATCGCAGCGAACCGTTATGGCTATACCCAAACTGATCAACTCTTTTGTTTTTGTACTTAATGCCCCTTCCGCCACACCGGCATGATGAAGCCCCTGAAAAGCCTTCATTGTTGAAGGGATCTCCTGACCCAACTCTTTCATCAACTTTTTTATCCTGTCAAAATGCTCTGGATAATTCATAATAACCTCCTTTTAATTAACAACTTATACTAAATCCTGTTCAAAAAACTTTTGTATTTCCATGGGATGTAAAAAATATGCTATTAGAACAACCCCATTTAATACATCTCCCTAAAACAATGAAAACCTCCCTTTGTTCAGTCAGCATCCCCCTGTTGATTGCATCACCCTGCTATCAAGCTATTGCATAAACCCAGCCATTCCAACCGGCCCCGCTCATGGAGCCGGAATACACCTGCAGAATTATTACCCGGCCTCTGTTATTTAATTTGTACTTTTGCCAAAGTAATAGGCATGAAATCATCATGAGCCGCCAGGGATTATCCACATACCGGAAGACCGTGTGCATGCCTGGAGAAAAGACTTAGTTTTCACAAACAGAAAGCAAGATAACAATATGGAATCAGTCCATGACAAAACAGAAGCCACCGGTGAGGCAAAATCAACATCGCAATTGAATATCCTGCTGGCTGAAGATGACAAGATATCCGAACTACTTCTACGGCATACGCTTAAAGAGTATTACAACACCCTGACCAAAGTAAATACCGGTGCCGAGGCCGTTGCTTCAGTTAAAGAAAACCCTCACCTGGATGTGGTACTTATGGATATCAGGATGCCTGAGATGGACGGACTGGAGGCTACAAAAAAAATCAGAGAATTCAACAAAAAGGTCATTATTATTGCACAAACTGCCTACGGCAGCGCTGAAGATCGTGAACAAGCATTGGAGGCCGGATGTAATGACCACATTTCCAAGCCAATCAGCAAGCAGAGTCTTATGAATGCCTTTGCAAAGTTTTTTAATCAATAATTGCCTTTGAGCCTTTCCCATGTATGGCCTTGAGGCAAAAAATTCTTCATTCCATGAAATGTCAGGCACTTTGTATATTTCTTTTTTTCTTCACCCTTCACTTCTCCTCCACGGCTTTTTCTATTGATGACAAGCCCGTTAGCATCCGGTGGTCCGGTTTTATAAAAAACGATTTCTTTTTTGATTCCCGGGAAGTCACTTCCGGGCGGGAGGGTCATTTTTTGCTCTATCCCCGTCCCATAGAGCGTGACCCTGTGGGCTCTGACCTTAACGCCGGGCATAGCCTCAACTTTCTGGCTGTACAGAGTCGTTTAAGAGCGTCCGTATCCGGCCCGGATGTTTGGGGAGCCAAAACATCAGCCGTCCTTGAGGGGTCCTTTTTCGGACAGACCGATCTTCATATCAATGGGTTAAGACTTCGACAGGCCTATATTCAGCTGGACTGGGGACACACCAGACTGACAACCGGTCAGTTATGGCACCTGTTGTTTGTTCCTGAAAGCTTTGCCGGCACGGTGTCTTTCAATACCGGGGTGCCGTTCCAGTTTTTTTCCAGAAATCCACAAATACGGATCTCCCATTCCCCGGTGGACGGATTAACTATTACAGCAGCAGCTGCCACACAGCGCGACTTTAGCAGCCCCGGAGGCCCACAAACCCTTTCCAATAGCTCCCTCCCTGACATACAGGCAAGGGTATCCTATGCCATAAATAACCGGCTGCTCACCGGAATAACTGCCGGATATAAAAAATTACTGCCCCGAAGGGTAACGGAAAAAGGATATAAAGCACATAATACCGTGGCCGGAATGACCATAAATGCCTTTTTTCACCTGAAAACAAACCCGATCACCTTCAAAGCACAAGGTACCTACGCTCAAAATGCCTTCGACGGAATGATGCTTGGAGGATACGCAGTTCGGCAAATTACAGATACGATAACCGACTACCGTGAATATACTTCTGTAAACGCTATCAGCAGCTGGATGGATATTCATACCAACGGAAACCGGTTTCAGGCGGGCTTATTTGCCGGTTATACACAAAACCTGGGAACCCGGGAGGCCCTGCATAAAGACATCCTCGATCCCGGCAACCCAAACTATGGCATGTATGTGAGGGGAGAAAATATCCGACACGTATACCGGGTATCCCCGAGGGTGGTCTATAATAATGGGAGCTTCCGGATTGCCGGTGAAGTGGAGTTCACCACCGCAGCCTACGCCCAAACGGATGATTCAGGAAATCTTATGATCAACGATAAAGCACAAATCACCCAGACCAGTGAAGTAACCAATATGCGTATAATCCTGGCCACTTATTACTTCTTCTGATAATAGCAGAAGCAATTGCGGCTGAATCCGGCATACCCCCCATAATGATAAAAGCCCGCTTTTTGCGGGCTTTTATTGTGGTACCACCTGGAATTGAACCAGGGACACACGGATTTTCAGTCCGTTGCTCTACCAACTGAGCTATGGTACCCTTTGGAAAATGTGCTGCAAATATACTACATTTTTAATATCTGCTGTCTTTATCTAAAAAAAAATCATCCTTTTTCCATTTTTTATTATAATTTTGCGCTTCAATTATAACCACTTATGAATCTGGTCATTGACATAGGCAATTCCCTGGTCAAGCTTGGGGTATTTAACAACAGGGAACTCCAGTTCCACTGGAGTACTGAATCATTAACCCCGGGGGCCCTGACAAAGCTTCATGACCAGTACACCTTTCACCACTGTATTGTGTCCACCGTTTCGGATTTACCAGCCTGGTTGCGTCTGTTTATTTCCCGTTTTGATAAGTCCATTGTATTGGACGGCTCCACCCGTTTACCCGTAACCATTAATTACGCCACTCCCCAGACACTGGGGAACGACCGGCGCGCACTGGCATGTGCCGGGCACAAACGCTTTCCGGGAAGCAACGTATTAATTATTGGCCTGGGAACAGCCATAACCTATGATCTGGTGGATTTAAAAGGGCACTATTATGGGGGAGGGATTTCTCCCGGTTTAACCATGCGCTATAATGCTTTGCATACTTTTACGAAAAATCTGCCGTTAATTACGTGCAGAAAGCCGGTGGATCATTATCTTGGAAAGTCAACGCATGACTCCGTTACCGCAGGTGTAACCGGGGGGATACGGGGGGAGCTGGATCATTTTATTGACCTGTACCAGAGCGATTTTAGCCCGCTTACTATTGTTTTAACGGGAGGTGATGCAAGCCTGTTTGATAAATCTCTAAAAAATAACATCTTTGCAATCCCAAATATGGTATTGCACGGATTAAATGAAATACTTGATTTTAATGCATAGAAACCAGACAATCAACCTTTGGGCCACAATAGCCGTTGCTTTGGCCTTTTTAACCGCAGAGTCCCTTTACGGGCAAACCCGGATTTCGTCGCCCTATTCACGGTATGGAGTAGGCACCCTGACACAACCGCTCAACGCACGAATACTGGGGATGGGCGGTGCAAGCCTGGCTATGGCCGGCAACCGGTATATCAATTTTAATAACCCGGCCACATATAGTGCATTTGAAAACCGCTCTTTTGTGTTTAACGGGGGGATCCACTCCTATCAGGCGGAACAAAAAACCTCATCACAAACAGGACATTCCAATTATACCTCCCTGGGATATCTTCAGTTTGGGTTTCCTGTTTCACAGCGAATAGGGGTTTCTTTTGGCCTTATCCCTTACAGCAACGTTGGATACAGCATTGGTGACGAGCAGTTTGTCAACCGTATTGGCCGTGTGGTTTACCAGTATGAGGGAAGTGGGGGCATCAACCAGACTTATCTGGGGGCCGGAGTGGCCATCACTTCCAATTTATCCCTGGGTGTAAACGCCATATATTATTTCGGCAGGATGGACTTTACACGCAGCAGCCTGTTCCC
>PWNQ01000037.1 GCA_003557725.1 Bacteroidales bacterium
AACAAGGTCCCTTTTGTTCAAAGAGAAGCAAAAACCGATTCTCAATACTTCGTATCTTTGCCAGCGGAGACACTCAGCCAAACACGGGAACACTCCACCGGACACAGTTATAAATTCATCACATCATGTACAAACAAATTCAGTTGCTTGACCATCATATTATTTCCGGAGAGGATGCGCTCACTGTGTTGAAAACGCTCTTCTCTTCAGGGGATTATAAAAACCGGTCATTTTTTTTACTTACAGACCACCAGGTAGCTCGCCACTGTTTGCCCATACTTAAAGAGCACCTTCCCACAGACAACCCCGTTCACCATTGCCTTATCCCCACCGGTGAAGAACACAAAAGCCTAAAAAGCAGTCGTAAAATATGGAACTTCCTCAATAAGCACGGCGCAGATCGCCATTCAGTACTTATCAATTTAGGTGGAGGGGTCATCACAGACCTGGGCGGATTCGTGGCATCTACCTATAAGCGGGGCATCTCCTTTATCCATATCCCCACCACTCTTATGGGTATGGTGGATGCAGCCATTGGCGGAAAAACGGCTATCAACTTGAATTGGACTAAAAACATAGTGGGAACCTTTGCACAACCTGATGCAGTATTTGTTTTCCCGGGATTCCTTAAAACCCTACATGAGAAAGAGATAAATTCAGGATACGCCGAAATATTAAAACATGCCCTCATCGGTGACCAAAAATTGTGGGACGCATTAAAAGGGTCACAGATGAAAGATATTCAAGATTTTTCTGACCTGATCTCCTTTGCGCTGCTCATAAAATCCGAGATTGTGGCTCAAGACCCTCACGAGGAGGGAATGCGAAAAGTATTGAACCTGGGACACACCTTTGGCCATGCCTTTGAATCTCTCTTTATGGAAAAAGGAGCTCCCATTGGCCACGGAGAAGCCGTAGCTGCAGGACTGTTATGCGAGAGCTATTTATCCGGTGTGGTAAACAACCTTGCCCCTGCCCTGGCAGAAGAAATAAAAACCACGCTGGCTACAACCTTCTCATTGCCTGAAATAGCCCCCACAGATAAAGAAAGCCTGATACAATATATGCTGAAGGATAAAAAAAACCAGCAGGGCAAAATCAATTGCACCCTTTTGGAGAACATCGGCAAGGCGCGTTTCAACCAGTTTATCCCGGAAAAACTGGTTGATGATGCCCTCCATTATTATATGAACACATGCACACATTAACCTATCACCCTTCATCCATAAAAGGATCCCCTGTTGTTACGGTTCCTGCTTCCAAAAGTATCAGCAACCGCCTGCTCCTGTTAAATGCCCTTCATAACCATTGTTTAACCATCCACAATCTTTCCACATCTGAAGACACTTTGCTGTTGTCTTCCATATTATCCAGGTATTTCTCAAGGGCTACCCATGATACTCCTTTCACCTGTGATTGCGGTAATGCGGGCACAGTTCTCCGCTTTTTAACCGCATTTTTTTCCTTTTGCCCGGGCGGGGTATACCGGATAGAGTGCAGTACGGCCATGAAAGCCCGTCCCATCTACCCCCTTGTTGATGCATTGCGACGCAGCGGATGCCGTATTGGTTACCTGGAGCAAGAGGGATACCCGCCGCTGGAAATTACCGGACACCCTCCTTCAGGCACTCTTCAAATGATGACAAAAGGAGGTGTGAGCAGTCAATATATAACCGCTTTACTATTGATGGGTAGTCGTTATGGATTGAATCTGGAAATAAAGGGAACCCCGGTTTCTTCCAGCTATATTGAAATGACCTTAAATATCTTTAACCATCTGAATATTGCTTACAGAGAGACCATTGACGGCATAGCCGTAACGGGACAGGCCCTTTCATCCGGCCGGATCAGCTGCGAGCATGATTGGAGCAGTGCAGGCCCATGGTATGTTTTCAACGCCCTGAGCCCTGTGGGAAGCTCCTTGCGGATTGAGGGACTGATTAGAGATAGCATACAAGGGGATGCTGTCCTGGCCCATTTTTTTAAAGCTTTCGGAGTGGTCACTGCTTATGACCATGAAGGCATTACACTGGAAAAACACCGTGAACCAGAGGGAAAACAACTGGCATTTCACATTGGAGACACCCCGGATACCGCTCCATATCTGCTGGCGGCAGCGGCGGCATGCCGCCTGAAGATGAAACTCCGGGGAACAGAACACCTGCGATTTAAAGAATCAGACCGCGTGATGAGCATGCAAAAAGCACTTGAACCGGCAAACGTGACCATCCGGGAATACCAACCGGGAATGCTTCTAATGGATGCACAACAGGCAAACCTACATAAACCCCTTACCGTAAACCCGGTGGGAGACCATCGCATCGCTATGGCCATGGCGCCATTGGTTGTGAAAACAGGAACAATGTATATGAAAAACCCAAAAGTGACCGGAAAATCATATCCAAACTTTTGGACCCAACTAAAAAAATGCGGAGTGACTGTATATCAACACCCTTAAAAAAATAACGCTCTAATTATGCCGGTAAGCCTTGAATTATTGGCAAAATTTAGCTTATTTTGCCAGTGAATATTTATCTGTCTATTTATGCCTTTTATCAATTCCGTTATCACCTGGGTAATGAAAAAACGAATGCACCAGATTGATCAGTTCATTCGATACCCGTATGATACCCAGGAAGATTGGTTTCAACGCCTCATTTACGAAGCACGTTATACCGAATGGGGGAAGAAACATGGTTTTTCTGAGATTAAAAACCGCGCACAATATCGTGAGCGGGTTCCGCTAACCAATTATGAAGACTTGCAGCCATATATTGACCGTATTCGTCGTGGAGAGCAAAACATTTTGTGGAACACAGAGATCCGCTGGTTTGCCAAATCGTCAGGTACCACTGCGGGAAAAAGCAAGTTTATCCCGGTCAGCAATGAAGCCATCGAAGAAACCCACTACCGTGGCGGAAAAGATATGCTCTCCTTCTATTGTAACAACCATCCCAACACCAAACTATTTACAGGAAAAACGCTGGGGCTGGGCGGCAGTCAGCATGTTAATGAATATGACAGTGAATCCTTTTATGGCGATGTGTCCGCCATTATTATGCGTAACCTTCCTTTCTGGGCCGAGTTCAGCCGCACCCCCAGCATGGAAGTAGCCCTGATGGATAAATGGGAAGAGAAGATCAGGCGAATGGCCGAGATCACCATAAAAGATAATGTCACCAGCCTGGCCGGAGTCCCCTCCTGGGGGTTGTTGCTATTTCAGAAAATACTGGAGCACACAGGGAAAACAAATATCAGCCAAATCTGGCCGCAGTTTGAAGCCGTCTTTCACGGCGGAGTGAACTTCTCACCCTACAGAAAACAATTTGATAAAATACTCCCGGAAAACGTCAACTACATTGAAAACTATAATGCCTCTGAAGGCTTTTTTGGTATACAGGATCAAAAAGACTCGGATGAACTGCTGCTGATGCTGGATTATGGCATCTATTACGAGTTCCTCCCAATGGATGAGCTGGACAAAGAGCACCCCCAAACACTCACCCTGGAAGAAGTGGAAACCCATACCAACTATGCTCTGATCATTTCCACCAACGGAGGCTTATGGAGGTACCTCATCGGAGATACCATCCGGTTTACCTGCAAAAATCCCTATCGCATCCAGGTTACCGGACGCACAAAACACTTTATTAATGCCTTTGGAGAAGAACTCATCATTGACAATGCCGAAAAAGCTTTAGGCATTGCCTGCCAGAAAACCGGCGCAATGGTTAATGAGTACACCGCTGCCCCACTGTATCAGGACGACAACCAAAAAGCTTCCCACGAATGGATCATTGAATTCGAGAAAAAACCCGATAACCTGGAAATGTTTACCGACGAGCTTGATAATGCCCTGAAAAATATCAATTCGGATTATGAAGCCAAAAGATACAAAAATATGCTGCTTCAAAAGCCCTTGCTCAAACCGGTAAAGCATGGAACATTCTACCAATGGATGAAAAAAAGGGGAAAGCTGGGCGGACAGAATAAAGTGCCAAGACTATCCAATAACCGTGAATACGTAGAAGATATCAGAAAAATGATAGCCCCGGAATGATGAACCCCATTGGACTTTTATCCGCACTTTGCCCCGGTAGTATTAATTCGTTTTAAACGCTCGCTAAGGTGAAACCACTGTTATTATCCTTTTTGCTCACCCTTGCTGCTTGCCATTCTTTTGCCAAAGAACCGGTTATCCCTGGAGATTTTGACAATTTTTTCCTTGATGCTCTGGGAAACTTTTACACCACAAAGGAAAACGTGATCGTACGATATAACATCCAGGGGGAGGAAACAGCGCGCTATTCCAGCCTTATGTATGGCAACGTGAGCTGGCTGGATGTGTCGGGCTCCTTTAAGATCCTGGTTTTTTATAAAGACTTTGAAATGCTGCTGTTTCTTGACAACAATCTATCCCCCAGCTCACAAACTTTTTCACCGGAAGATAATGGGCCCTTTTCCCCCCTGCTGGTATGCCGATCCCGGGAAGATGGAATATGGATACTGGACCAAATATCCGGTAGTATTATCCGCTTGGATAACCATATGCAGGTACAGGCAAAAAGCAACCCGATACCCCAACTACCCGGAGAAAGCCAGCATTTTATGATCCAACAGGGAGACCAAATATTTATTCATACGGACAGCCTGGTACTGGTATTTGATCCGTTTGCTAATTACCAAACCACCCTCCATTTCCCGGAAAACTCACTGATAACCTGGTCATCAATAGGAATTACAGCATTGTATGGAGATACCCTGACCCTTTACAATTATGAAAACCACAGCCGTAAAACCATCCCCTGGGCGCATAAAAATACCATTGCCATCCGGCATGAACGAAACCGGATATATTACCTGACCCCCAAGGGCATTTTTTCTGCCAAAATGGATGGCCTCTGATAGGCTAATTCTTTATATTTTTATTGCATCAAAACAACCACCATTATGCATATTGCCATAGCCGGAAACATCGGTTCAGGAAAGACCACACTGACAAAGCTTTTAGCTAAACGCTTAAACTGGAAACCCCATTATGAGGACGTGGAATCCAATCCATACCTGCATAGCTTTTACCAGGACATGCAACGCTGGTCTTTCAACCTTCAAATTTATTTCCTGAACAGCCGATACCGCCAAATCATAAAGCTGCGAAAAAGCAAAAAAACCATTATCCAGGACCGTACCATCTACGAAGATGCACGGATATTTGCTCCCAACCTGCACGAAATGGGACTTATGGCTACCCGTGACTTTGAAAACTATATCTCCCTATTTGAACTTATAAACAGCCTGATCAAACCGCCGGACCTGCTCCTGTACCTGCGTGCTGATGTCCCTACACTGGTTAAACAAATCCAGAAAAGAGGAAGAGAATATGAAAAATCTTTGAGACTGGACTACCTCAAAAGCCTTAATATACGCTATGAAGCATGGATAAAAGACTATAAAGAGAGCAACTTGCTTATCCTGGATGTGAATGATAAAGATTTTAATAACCCGGAAGACCTGTCACAGGTAATTGAAAAGGTCCAGACCAAAACACATGGCCTGTTTTAAATCCCTTTCCCGTTATTACCCTACTGCCCCCCACAATAGGAGCTGCAAGAGCCAAGAGAGATCAAGCATTTTGAAAATTTTAAACCCATGAGAATCACCGGAATAATTCCTGCCCGTTACGGTTCCTCCCGGTTCCCGGGTAAGCCCCTGGCACTGATCGCCGGAAAGCCAATGATCATACATACCCTGGAGAGCGCGCAAAAGGCAGATGCTCTGGATAACGTGGTAGTAGCCACCGATGATGAAAGAATATACCAGGTGGTAACCCGCCATAAGGGCACCTGCATCATGACCCCGGAAAACATCCAAACAGGAACAGAACGCTGTGCCAGTGCTCTGAACAAAATAAACACCCATACGGATGCTGTTATTAATATACAGGGTGACGAACCCTTTATCCAGACTGAACATATCCGCCAGATATGCCGGATGCTGAAAAATGGAGCCCCGGTGGCTACACTGGTAAAAAAAATAGCTTCCCCTGATGAACAAAACAGCCCGCATGTGGTCAAAGTAGTGCTTAACCAATTGTCCCGGGCATTGTACTTCTCTCGCAGCCCAATCCCTTTTATCCGCAATAAAAATAATGATAATAATCCCGGTTGCTGCTACTATAAACACATTGGTATTTATGGATACCAGGCAAGTGTGCTGAAAAGACTGGCAAAACTACCACAAACTCCTCTGGAACAAGCAGAAAGTCTGGAGCAGCTCCGGTGGATGGAACACGACTTCCAGATCATGGTGGATATCACCACAAAAGAAAGCAAGGGGATCGATACCCCACAGGATCTACAAGAACTAAAAAAATCATTAAAAGATTTTTAATTTTACCCCCTGAAAATAACCACCCGGTGAAAGCAAAGACTGCTTTTCCATCAGTGTGTAACCCATTATAAACCACCCTTTATGAAGCCCGAACCCCACATCATTGATACGCTATTTAATAGTGAAAAGGTTAATATTAAAGGGCTTGGCACCTTTTACTCCAAAAAGCAGCCGGCCACCATCCATCCCGGAGACCATGAGTTTCAACCCCCGGGCTGTACCATTGGCTTTGAATATGCCCCCAATACTGTAGATGAGGGGTTTATCCATGATATGGCTAAAAAGACCAACGCTTCTGAAGCAGAAGTGGAAAAGGCTATTGATACATTTGCGGAGCAAACTACCCGGGACCTGAAAGCAGGGAAAAAGGTCATAATGCAAAATATTGGTATTGTGCATTATGACTCGGTAGGGAAGGTAGTCTTTGAGGCGGATAACTCAACTAATGTAAGCAAAGAGCATTGGGGCCTGCCTGCATTTAAAGCGGAAATGGTTAAAAGAGAACCCCGGGAGAAAACAAAAGTATCCACAGAAAATGCCAGGGTGCATACACAAGAAAAAACCCCTCGCCGCTCAAAAAGGCCCACCGAAAAAAAGAAAAAAAGCAAGGACCTGAAGAAAAATACCGCCACAGCCGGGAAAAAGAAGCGCACTGCTATCTGGCTGATCATTGCTTTGCTTTTGGTGACATCAGGTGCCGGAGGATGGTATTACCGCAGCACCTGGCTTGCCTGGATCCCCGACAGCCAGCACAAAAGCTCACTGGTGGCCCTCCTGCCACAAGAAAAAGCGATAGAAAAAAAGGACCCCATGCCCACCGGGGAGGAAGCTCCCGGAATACCAAGCCCCCCAACCCCGGCCGATCCCCCGGGGAAAGAAAAGCCGGAGCATATTGATGAACCCCCCGGCCACCTGTCAGAAGAACCCACAGATAGTAAGGAAGAGCCCCGGGAGAGGCCTGTTAAAAAACCTGCCACACCCAGTCAGGGAGATTTTCTTATTATTGCCGGATGCTTCAGATCAGAAAAAAACGCTAGGGAAAAGAAAGAAGAACTGCTGGAAAGAGGGTTTCCCGCATCCATTCAGGGAAAAACGCCCCACGGCCTGCACCGGGTAGTGTATGGGTTCTACCATGACCGGCAAAAAGCCCTTTCGGAGCTCAATCGTATCCAAAGGGAAATAGATAGCCAGGCGTGGCTTGATCGCTATTAATTTATTGTTGTTCATCTATAAACCATTATCAAAGTGGGCAAAAACAAGCTCAGAAGATTTGCAGACAATGCCACATTCCCCAATATGTTCCAACGCTCATATGAGTCGCTTACTGAAGAGGGATTTGAAATTAAAGGGTGCTGGAACAAGACATTCTTTAAGAATTCCAACCCAATCGTTCTGGAACTGGCCTGTGGTAAAGGAGAATATACGGTAGCCCTGGCCCGGCGGTTTCCGGAAAAAAACTTTATCGGATTGGATATTAAAGGTGCCCGTATGTGGAAAGGATGCAAAGAGGCCAACGCACTAAAGCTAAACAATACCGCATTTATCCGTACCAAAATAGAACTGATCGCACACTTCTTCGGACCGGAAGAAATACAGGAAATTTGGATCACATTCCCCGACCCGCACCTGCGAAAATCACGCAGAAAAAAACGACTCACTTCACCGCAGTTTTTGCAACGCTTCAAACCCCTGCTCAAACCCGGCGGACTAATCCACCTGAAAACCGACGACCAAAACTTGTTTGACTACACACACCAGGTGATCCTGGAACAGGGACATGACCTGAAAGAATCCTGTAAAGATGTCTACGCTTGCAATATCCAGGGACCGGTAACAGAAATTCAAACATTCTATGAACAAATTTGGCTTGAAGCAGGTAAACCTATAAAGTATGTGCGTTTTTCATTAAACAACCACATAGAACACCCATGAAATTTTTTTGACACACAGATTCAGATGAAAAGCTACTTTGAACGCGTTTATGAAGTGGTCCGGCATATCCCCCGGGGAAAGGTGTGCAGTTACGGCCGTATTGCTGACTATCTGGGAGGTACAGGGGGAGCCAGAATGGTGGGCTGGGCTTTGAATCAATCAGCCGGCATTAAACCTGAAGTGCCTGCCCACCGGGTAGTTAACCGCAATGGGCAGCTGACGGGTAAAGCGCACTTCTCCTCACCGGAACTGATGCAAAAGCTCCTGGAAAACGAAGGGCTCACCATTAAAAACCACCAGGTTCTAAATATGAAAAACCATTATTGGGACCCGACACAAAACAATCAAAAACCATGACGCAAAAAGCAAGGGCTATACTATTGGCAATCACTATACTTTTTAGCTGCGATGCTGTAGAACGGGCCACTGTACATCCTGAAACAGACACGCCACCCGGGCATTTTCAGGAAGACTTTTTCAGATATCACGACTACACCTACGCTGACTATATCCGGTCCGTAATGCTCCATAAAGAAGGATTTGCCCTTAGCATGCCGGTGATACGATTGGGAAGTAAGGACAAACTGCTTTTGCGCTTTGACGACCTGGACGGAGGAGTGAAACAATACCACTACCAAATCATCCATTGTGATGCCAACTGGAGACGCTCAACCCTGACAAAGGCTCAATATAACCAGGGACATGAAACCGGCCTGATCGAGAATTATGAATTTTCATATAACACCCTGGAAAGCTTTACGCATTACTGGCTGCGATTTCCAGGCAATGATGCGGCCACTCCCACTGTTTCGGGCAACTATATAATCACTGTCTTTGAGGCAGGCCAGCAGGATAAACCCATACTCAGCCGCCGGTTTATGGTTTTTGAAACAGGCGTAGACATTGACGCCCAAGTGGTCCAGGCAACCCCTCCCAATAAACGGCAGACACATCAGCAACTGGATTTTACTATCAGTACCGGCAACCTGAAGATAAATAACCCGGAACGAAACTTAAAGGTGATGGTAATGCAAAACCAACGGTGGGATAATATCATTGAAAATATTCAACCCCGGAATATCCGGAACGACTTTTTGGATTATCGCCACACGGAAGCCGTGATCTTTAGCGGCACCAATGAGTTTCGCAGCTTTGACATCCGGTCACTGCGCCGCTCAAGCCCAAGAATATCCTCCATTGACAGGGAAGGGCCCCGCCTTCAGGTGTTCCTGCAACCCGACTATAGCAGAGCCATGCAGCCTTATGTGCGCAAAGGAGACCTCAACGGGAAATTTTATATTGTTTCTTACGACGTAAACCGCGAGAAAGAACTGGAATCGGATTATGCCCTGGTCCACTTTTTCCTTCCATGGCCAGACCCTATAGCGCACGGAAGTGTGTATATAATGGGCGAAATAAGCAACTGGCAGTTTCAAGAAAAAACACGTATGCGATATGATGGGGAAAGCGGCGGATACCGGTGCTCATTGTACCTGAAACAGGGATACTATGACTATCATTATGTTTTGCTCCCCAATAACTCCCAAAGGGGTAATGCTGCCTACTTTGAAGGGGAGCATGCTCAAGCCGAAAACGATTATACTATCTTTGTTTACTATCGCCGGGATGGAGGGTTATATGATAAACTGGTGGGAGTAGACCATATCAACTCCACAGAATAGTGGGCGCTGCCCGAAAGGGTGTTTCCTCTAAGGTTAAAAAGGTCTAAATTAACAAGCCTTATTCCACAAAAAAACCCCGAAGAAAATTTCTTCGGGGTTAGTGTTCCGTGATATACATCACAGAGATGATAATGGCGACGACCTACTCTCCCACAAATGCAGTACCATCAGCGCTAATGAGCTTAACTTCTCTGTTCGGAATGGAAAGAGGTGAACCTCATTGCTATAGTCACCGTTAAGTCGTTATATGCGTATATTGCATATTGACATGATGAAGAGAGGAATCAGATCAAAAAATATTCGATATAAACTCAAGCATTCTGATT
>PWNQ01000112.1 GCA_003557725.1 Bacteroidales bacterium
CAAATACACTCCGGCAGCCACAAAAACAGCGATGACGCCAAGCAGCGTGACGACCCCCTTCTTCTTGTCGTTTTCGAGGTGATGCAGCCCGATTGCGAGGCCCAGGGGAAAAAGCAAAAAGCCGATCATAAAATGCAGCGCCATCATGATGACTCTTTTGGCCGTCGGTTCTTTGGGTTCGGTTTCACGTTGGTTGAACAGTTCGTTGATCGTTGTTTTGTCCATATTTCTCCCCTTTCTCTAGGTACACATTATCATAAACGGCCATGCCGTGCAAGCCATGGCCGGCTGTGTAATGGGAATGGTTCTTAAAATACAAAAATGCTTGTTCTGTAGTCACAATCACGGTATAATCGAACGAGTGAGGAGGTGCAACATGTCAGAAGATTGTGGATGCACACAGGAAATGAATGCCGTCGACAAAATACGCCGAAAAGGCGTTTCAAACACACAACTTCCGCAAGCGTTTGCGATACAATGCGAATGCGGCCGCACGTTCCGCATGACCACGCATGAAGCGAAATGCCCATCATGCAACATGGTCTACGGCGTCACGCCTTGCAGCGCCGACAGCGTCGATAACGTGGTTGCGGTCGGTGTTAACTATTAATAGAGTTGGACTAATTCCAACTCTTTTTTTTTGGCCCTTACACGCATTTTGTTGAGATTAAGTTGAGGCGCCCTCGCTTAGTGAGCGCGACGCTTAACTTATCTGGTTCTAATAGAAGAAAACACCCAATCATATGCGTCGTGCATTGATTGGGTGTTTTTATATGCATAAAGTTGTTGCTTACTAGGACTGTTTATCAAACCTGTGCACGCCACGTCGACATTATGTGGCTTTGCAATTTTTAACCATGCGTATAATCGTCTGCCCATACATTCGCTTTGTTTTCCCATCGGGTTTAAAGCCTGCGGATCGATAAAACGACACCGTTTTTTGGTTGGCTTGTAAAACCCAAAGAAACATCGTATCAACGTTGTCTAGCGCTTGGATGCATGCGTCCATTAGGCGTCTTCCGATGCCTTTACCTTGATAAGCCTTAAGCACATAAATCGCCATGATTTCCCCGGCACCGGCAAGGTCTTCATCACGCGACATGGCATGCGTCGCAAACCCGACGATTGTGTTGTCCACTTCAGCGACGAAGGTGTTTTCCGGGTTTTTGCGCGCGATTTCGATTGATTTTTCAAGCGAACGCGAGCGCATGACCGACGCAGAAAAATGGTTTGTGTAGGTTTCAATCCATGCGTGGTAGTGAACAAAGCCACGGCCTTCGGCGTCGTTTACGTCAGATGGACGGATGATGATGTTATCAGGCATGTTGTCCTCCTTGATGGTAATCGATTTTGAACTAAGCTGCGAATATCTGCGGCTAGATGTCTACAACCAAAACACCATTTTTTCCGAGTTGCAAACTATCGACTATGTCGTTGTTATCAAAGCAATATGCGCCACCGAGGCTCGTTTGTGACATGTTGTTCACCATTAACACCGGCGCATTCACCTTAGAAGCTTGCTCAATGTAATCATCTAATTCATTGTTCCATTGATCAGCGGTATAGTCAATGTGCAACGGCCACAAGACAAAATCTTTCTCTAAGGCGTTTATCTTACAAACGTTCTCCTCAGACCATAAATCACCGCATAACGCTAAGACGATTCTCTTTTCTTGATACGTGAACACGGTAAATCGATTCCCTTCTCGGTAATGATAGTCGGTTTTATGTGCCTCTTTCCATCCCTTGGAGACCCTTCTAAAATGATGAACACAACCCCCTTCATGATTAACAACCATGTATGAGCAATAGATGCTGCTGGTTGATTTATCAAGCTCAAAGAATCCAAAACCAATGCCCACGTTGTTTTCTTTGGCGAGCAGTTTAATCGTTTCTATCACGTTAGAATCCATTGATATTGCAATGCCTTTATCTTTATCATGCTCCCATGTCAATGCGTTGAACCCTTGCAAGAAGGCCTCACCAAAACAAAGCAAATCCATCTGCTTACTACGTTCACTAACAACATTTCTTATTTCATCCAAGTTACTTTCAACATCATTATCAACGGACATCGCAGATGCCAAGCCAATCTTCATTATCACGTCACACTTCTTTCTTCTACCTAAAGGACCCGTACGGAACTGCTTTTAAAACTTGTTGCAATAAAAACCAAAATCGTAGCCTTTTAGTATATTATATCGCGTTAACATTACGATAGAACATTTGTTTATCCCGCATGAAGAAAACTATTATATAAAAGGGTAGGCAATGATTATTGCCTACCCTCATCGAATGCCTTTGATGCGTATTTATCGGTTTTCGATTCTTCGATATAAGAAATCATCGAGCAACTTGAGTGAGCGAATAGCACCGGACATATCGCCGGAGGACCCATGTCCTTCATCCCCGTACTCAACGTATTCAAAGTCTTCGCCCTCTTTGAATCCGTGTTGTTTCAGTTTATCCACAACGATGTGCGATTGCGATACCGGACAACGCGGATCGTTTTTCCCGTGCACCAACAAGAGCGGTGCTTTCATGTTTTGAATATGCGTGACCGG
>PWNQ01000007.1 GCA_003557725.1 Bacteroidales bacterium
CACAACGGATATGGTAAGTCCTTTAATCCAATTGATTTTCAAAATCCGGGGCATTTTAATGTGCTTTTTCATTTCAGTTGCGGATTTAGTTCATAAAAAACTTGCAACAGTAGGCATAAAAGACTTTTTTACAAAGGTATCTAATTTGATACACATTTAATATGTTTTTCAATTTTTTTACCCAGTCCTGTTTCAAAATATCAGTTAGAAAATTCGTAAATGTTTCAGTGTATAACGAAACTGATGAAAGAATTTCCTAAATTTGTGACAGCACCCCGAAAGCCAAACGGAACATGAGAAAACAAAAAGACACTTCCAGCGAAGATGAAAGTCATTATCTGAAACAAGAACTTGATGATTACAAAAAGATGCTGGCTGAAAAAGATCAAACCATCCTTGATCTTGAACTACAGCTGCAGGAAAGCATCTACAAAGAAAAAGAACGCTATGATGGGAAAATGTCAATCGAGAGCAAGGTCGGTGAAGGCACATTGATCAAAGTGATCCTTCAGGGGAAAGAACAATGACCTAAATTTGTGGATAAAGACTTTTTTGATTATGCTCAATAATGGTTTCATTACACTGTTTTCAAATTCCTTGCAGAAACTGTAACATAATTTCAATGAATTCATCCGTATGGGTCTCCATCGGATTATGTCCGACACCCTCCATCATTACAATTTGAACACCTGGCATTCGTTCGAGTGCATTTTTTCGGGTAGTATATGGCACCCAGCTGTCGGTATCACCCCATACGGCAATGGCGGGGACATCAAACAAAGCCGCATCAAGGTTATGCAACTCTGCAGAATAACTCGCAGATGATAATATTGCACGGGCGGTGCCTGGAACCTGCAATGGTTCAAGATATCCCCGCACCTGGTATTTAGTGGGTTTGATGCCATAAGCCGACTCAAGCAGGTCTGCCACGCGCGAACCGCTTATAAACCAACGCTCAGCCAATGCACCAACAACAAAACCAGCTGGAGAGTTCCATAAAGCGTTTCTTGATGACTGATGATCAACCACCTGGACACGTGAAAACAGTGCAGGTGCAACAAAAACAACCCCCTGAACCTTTTCAGGATATAACAAGGCAAAGGCCTGCACCACAGCTCCACCCAGTGAATGCCCTGCAAGATGCCATTCCCTGCCGGGAAATTGAAGCTGTACCAAGTCATGCAGCCTCTCAGCCTGGGCCGTAACCGACTGGTTTGTCCGGTGCGACTTGTCACTATAGCCATAAGGAGGTAAATCAACCGCAACCACCTCATAACCCTTCTCCTGCAAACGATCAGCAACTGCCTGCCATGAAAAGGTGGACCCTGCAAAACCGTGAATTAGTAAAATGCTGCCTTCAACTTGTCCATCAGCAACCTCCCAAAAACGATAATGAATGTCAACCCCCTTAACATCAATAATATAACTATTGTCAAAAGGCTCCTGTGCAAACAGCACCGTAACACTGATCAGCAAAAAAAGAATCATGCCTTGCTTCAAAAAACCAAACCAAACATTTCTCGCCATACTTTATAGATTACATCGAACATTTAATCAAAAATAACATTTTTATCAAAATTCCACAAAACGGCCACAAAATCTGTCAATGATATATACATATTTTTATCACATTCCCAAAAAATGCGTAATTTGGTCATTTATTCCGTTTTTGATGAAAACAAAATCCCGTCATCGCAAATTTCTATACAAATGCACAAGCTGCGGCATGGAGATCGACAGTGCAGATGGTGTGCATTACCTTTGTCCTGCTTGCAGCAAAAGCAATACAGGTGATGCACCACCCGCGGGGGCACTCAAAATTGAGTACGATTATCACTCGCTCCGGCACAAATTTCGAGCATTCAGAAAATTAAAAGAAACGGGTTTTATTGATCTGTTGCCTGTTCAAGATATAAGCAGTCTGCCAAAACTGAAGGTAGGCAACACCCCGCTTTACAAATATGACCATCTGGAAAGTGACCCGCTGCCTTTTCATCTTTTCCTGAAGGATGACAGCCAGAATCCCACTTTCTCATACAAAGACCGGGCTTCAGCCCTCGTTTCTGCCTTTGCTTTGGAAAATGGACTGGATACCATCGTTGCGGCATCAACGGGCAATGCGGGATCCTCCCTGGCCGGCATATGCGCCGCCCAACGGCAAAAAGCAGTGATCATGGTTCCCGAGTCAGCGCCCATCGCAAAGATCAGCCAGGTGCTGATGTATGGCGCAACGCTTGTGCCTGTGAAAGGTACCTATGACGACGCTTTTGAGCTAAGCCTGGCTGCCACAAAGGTGTTCGGATGGTATAACCGCAACACCGGTTACAATCCACTCACCATTGAAGGCAAAAAAACTGCTGCATTTGAACTTCTGGAACAGATGGGTAGCCAAAAGATTGACAGGATTTTCGTTTCAGTTGGGGATGGGGTGATCATCTCCGG
Organism: Bacteroidales bacterium; assembly: GCA_003557725.1. Taxonomy (GTDB): domain Bacteria; phylum Bacteroidota; class Bacteroidia; order Bacteroidales; family PWNQ01; genus PWNQ01. The sequence goes on from PWNQ01000007.1 coordinate 2,443, forward strand.
CATTTATAAAGGATTTGAAGACCTTTTAAAACTCGGCTTCATTGATGAAATGCCCACCATCGTAGCAGTCCAGTCAGAAAAAAGCGACAACCTGGTCAGGAACCTTGATC
>PWNQ01000182.1 GCA_003557725.1 Bacteroidales bacterium
CCAATTCCGACAAATCTGCAGCATGACCCTGATTAAACGCGTGTTATGCGGTATTTCTATGGAAAAGGCCAGATGGTATCTCTTTGATTACAAGGGGTTAAGCAAGTGGGAAACTTTAGTTATATAAGTCAACTACTCCAAAAAGCATATAGAAAAAATCACAGATGAAACCTCCCTGCCAAAGCCCCCCATATTTCGGAATTTAATACTGTTGACACACAGGGGTATGATTATTACTTTACGGATAACTCCCCCAGGCGCCCTTCTGACTCCATTAAAAAGGAGAGTCAGTCTTGTATACTCAGGACACCAATCATGTTGCAATAATGAGCTGCCTTGCATGGCAGGACTAACTCATCTTGTTGTGGTTAAAAAAGCTTGAGTCCTCATAGGGCCCGGTCGAAGTCCCGCTTTTGGTTACCCTATTAACGTTCATCACTTTAATCTCCGGCCTGGACCAGGGCTTCCCCGGCTGCAGGTGTTTGGTCTTTTTGCTTTTCATGGATTTTAATTTTGCTGGTCTTCCAGCAGTAAAGAGCGTAAACTAATTATGCCGGAAAACATGGGTTATAAAAATCAATTCAACCCATCGAATTTCATCGGTGTGTGTTAACAAATCATCCAGTGAACCCGACGGTATTATAAAGATAATAAATTTTGTAATACCATTAGCCAGAAAAATATTTTTTTCTGCTAAGCAAGCGTTTTTTTTGCCCACTAGTGTCTCGTGTCAATGCTACTGTGTCGGTTAAGTTATAGAGATTTTTTCTCAGATCAAAAAAGAAAATCTGCGCATAGCCTTAGTTATGTAAAGGTTATATTTTGAAGATATGAGGAAAAAGATCAAGACTTGGGCCGGCTAAAGTAGCGTTGACATGACACTATAGATCAATCCTCCATTGGGGGGCAGCCTTCCTGCGTCACTACCGGAAATTCCCAGTATGGGATTATTATTCCCGGATAAGGAACAATAAAAAAATGGAGCGCCATCACCCACCCATAATGTAAATCACAACCCCTCCCACCACTAAACTGCTAAATCCTTACAGTCACCCTTTTAACGATATTCTACAAATCACACCCAATTTAGCACGCGCCCCCATAACACATTGGCATAATTGTTGATTCTAAGTTTGCATAACGAACCGGAAGAAGTATATTTGGCTTCCCGCTTTTTCCCCATGCCCAAAAAAGAGAAGCCCTTTACAATAATTGAGTATAAAAATCAACCACAATAATTTATAAAAATCAACCACAATGAAGAAGTATTTCCTACCAACAGTTTTGGCCATGGCCATTGTTTTCTCATTTTCCTGCAAAAAGGAAGATGATAATGGAGTGGGTGGTCGTGCCACCAGCATGAAAGATGTAAAAGTGAGCGACCATTTCACCTGGCGCACCACAGATCAGCTTGCGGTATATTTACCACAAAGCATTGACAAAGACAGCTCTACCATTTACATCGCCGATAATGAACGGCTATATTACACGGGTCCTGCCATCCAGGATTTTTACAAAGTGACTATTCCTTCCTTCGCCAACCCCGGCGCCGTAAAGGTTTACACAGAGAATCCCTTTCTTTCAGGTAAGCAGGCTCAAAATTCTCCAAAGGGGAGCAATACTAATCACTATCCCGCAAGCAATCCCAACAATCCTCCTTCGTTTTCCACGCTGATCTTCGAAGATTTGTGGCCCTCCAAAGGAGATTACGATTTTAACGACATCGTGGTAGACTACCGCTTGGAGTTTAAAATCCACCATAAGCAGAGCTGGATTGAAAAGATCACCGGATATTTTGTTCTCCGTGCCACCGGGGCCAGCTTTCACAGCGGGTTTGCATTTGAGTTGCTCGGTATTGACCCCAATGATGTGGATAATGTAACGGGCAGTTACGCTGATAACGCAAGCAACAGCGCCATCTCCTTCAACGCCAATGGCACGGAATCGGGCCATAATAACAACACTAACATCGTGGTATTTGCCAATGCCTACGATGTACTGCAGTTCGCAGGCAACGGTGGGGGCATTAATGTGAACCCCAATAATACTTACGTTGAGCCTGACACCATAAAGGTGGTGATAGACTTTACCAATAATAGCAAAATTAAACTCAGCAACTTATCCGTAGCTGAAATATTCAACCCATATATCATTGTGGACATCCCCAATGAAGGGCGTGGCAAGGAGATCCATTTACCGGGAATGCCGGCCACCAGTCTGGCATCGCAGAACTACTTCAACACTTTTGAGGATTCCACAGATGCAGCAGCCTGGAATGGTTCTTTCACCCCGGGAGACAATATCAATTCCTACCAAAGCATAGACAACTACCCCTGGGCACTGGACCTGTATGCCGGCGGTGGCAACTTCAAGTATATGATTCTTAAAGAGGATATTGTAAAGGGATATCTGAAATTTCAGGACTGGGCTGAAGAGGGAACTCATTCGGATTGGTATATGGTAGATAATGCAACCTACAGGGATAATACTTATATCTATCAACCGCCAACACAATCTCCCTGAATTATTATCTTATCCCGGACCCAAAAGTCCCTCAGATAAATAAAAAAAGCCTCCAATCCACTGGGAGGCTTTTTTATATGGGTAATCCATATAAGCTCATTCTAAGGGCAGACCTTCTCAGAACGGGTTTCAGTCCTTATTGTATAATAAGCTTTTGAACATAAGATTTGTTGTCTGAGGAATTTTCAATCAGCAGCAGGTACATGCCCGGTTTCAGGCTATTTACATACACCGGCACATGGGGATGCACACCTTTTTTCGTCACCATCTCTTTTCCATGGAGGGAGAAAATGGTGATTTGATACAGTGCAGCGGGCGCATTAAGGATAAAAAAGTGCTTTGCCGGGTTGGGAAAGATGGACACCTGATGGCTCCGGAGGAGTTCGTTTTTTGCGACCCTCAATGAGTCGAACTCAAAAGCGCCAATGTCAAAACCGGATCCCTGGGGGCGAGGGGTAAAGTAATGATCAAAAACAATGTGATGTGCCGTCAGGTCCACTCCCTGGTTGATGGCCGGGCTGCCATGATTTAATGTATAGTTATGGTTATAAACATCATAGAAATTCACACTGCTCTTATTCCGGGTAAAAATATTATGGGAAATGGTCACATCCAGGGCCGTATCATTTTTAAATACATAGGCATCCTCTCCGGTTCTGAAGGTAGAAAGGTCTTCATAATAGGCATAAGCTCCCGGTTCCACAATAATATTATTCTTCACCATATTGCCGGCACTTTTCAGGGAAGAAAAGTTAAACCGTATGCCGTCCGACTTGGGATGGACAATAGTGTTGTTAAATACCCGTACTCCACTGTCGGGATACAAAAAGGCATGGTGACTAAACAGCATACCATGTATGGGTATGGTGGGGTCGTAGGGAAAGTATTGGTATCCGGGCTGAATGATAACATTGTTAAAAATTCGCTGCCCTCCGGTCCCATGGTATTCTATTCCATTTCCTTTACCTTTGAATATCCAGTTATTATAACAATCGCAGGAGGACCCTCCTCCCATTAGGATCCCACTCATCTGGAAGTTTTGTTCTTTTTGGCTGTCATAGCTGATAACATTATTAAATATAGCACAATTTTGAGTTGCAGAGCTAACCTGCAGTCCGTCCCATCCAGTGTATTTAATAATGTTGTCATGGACGCTCAGGTCATGGATCAGGTGTGGAAAGAGCAGAGTATCTTTCCCCTGGCAGTTCATCACCAATCCCGAGAACCGTGTATTTCCGATATACAATCCTTCGGTACCCACATTATGTATAAGGTTATGATGGATATGTATATTCTGCATAAGGAAAGAGTCGCGGGTGGCCTGGAACGTGCAATCGGGATCGGTTTTACACATTATTCCGGCATGGCTCACGTTGGTGATCTCCAGGTGGTCGATTTCAATATGATTGCTGAGTGCAGACACGCCGATACCATTTCCATTTTCCACCCTTGTAATTCGGATCCCGTATTTTGTTTGTCCGGTTAGCCGCACATGTTTACAGTTCCGCATACTGATTCCGTAATGATGATCGCTGTTTATGATCACTTCTCCGTTTCGGTTGGTGATAACAACCGGTTCATGGTGGTTTCCCTGGATACTTTGGATCAGCAAAAACCGGTAAGTACCGGCTTCCAGGAAAATGGTATCTCCCCCGGCCACCGGTGCGTTGGCCGGGGAGATCACTGTAGCCGAGCTGTCAAAGAAAACATTCTGGGCCTTTATTATCCCGGGAAGGCATACCAAAAGAACAGCCGCCAAAGGGTAAGCACAACGGCCTGAAAAAAGAGCCCGTTTGATTCTTCTACCAATACACATCATCAATGATCCTTCTTTTTAGCATACAAATTTAATTCATCTACCCGCCCAATGTGAAAGGAGCCGATCTCCGCGAGAGCATTTCTTACTTCATCCTCGCCGGAGTGCTTATCTTCAATGATAATCAACACCTCCTTATGCCTTTGTAAAAAATCTTTAGCACCCTTAATCACATCCACTTCCATTCCTTCCACGTCAATTTTCATCATCACCGGCCTGTCCACATCCATGTTCAGTTCCTCCTGGAGAGCATCCAGTGTTTTAGTGGATGTTTTAGAGACCATTTCCCCTTGTGGCACCGGCTCTCCGGGCTTGATGATCCTGGAAGCCCCGGTGTTCACATGGTGAAGCAAAATATAGGCCTCCTGTTGCTCACTGCCCAGTCCAAAGCTATAGGTGCTCATATTTTCACATGGATTCCTGGTCATGGACAAACGCACCACCCGGTAGCTTCCGGGATGAGGCTCAAAAAGGAACACCTTTTTTCCCAGCCGGTTCATCAGAAAGCTGTACTCGCCAATGCCGGCACCTATATCCAGAAAGTAATGATAATGGGCCTGATACTTAAGCACAAACCGTTTGACACTCCACTCATAATAATAGTTAACATATTGAAAATCATTAGTATCCCGACGGGCATAAAATGTTCCGATGCGGGATCGTATGCGTCGGTTCCGCTTGCTTCCTCTCCGGTAAAAGAGAAAACGCACCGCATCAACAATACTTTCAAAATCTCCGTATATAATATATTCCCAGAAATATAAGAAATAGGTTTTCAGTTTATCGATCATTCTTTCACTCACTTTTCATCCAATGGGTCAGGTCCCTTCCAATCAATTCCTGGAGCCTGATCAAATCATCCTCATATATTTCGTTTATAATACGCTGTTTCAGCGAATTCTCCATTTTTGGGCGGTCCAGGTTCCGGTTACGCAACCGGTTTACCGTCTTTTGCAATATATGACTATTGCGCATGGCCCTGACCACTGCCGGGCTCACCGACTCCACCATCCTCCTGGGTAAGGAATTATCACCGATCCAGTAGTCTACAAACCGGTTTTTTATAAATCCCGAACGGTTATACCTTACGTCCGTCTGAGGAACAAAGGTGTTGTCCACCCCTAAAAAGTCATAGACCTCTTTATAGAATCCTTCCTCTTTCATATCCTCATATAGAAAAATTTTGATTTGCTCATGATCAAACATTTGATATAATTTCTTCAGGTGTTTGTAATAGAATCCTTCATACACCAGGTCATGTCTTTTCCACCAGACAGATTTTTTGTCAAAGATATTTTCCAGGTTTTTATCGGGCAGCCTGTTCACCCGTGCCAGGTGCAGATACCTGGAGTACAATCGTTCTGCCGGGTTTCGGAATATGGCCATCATTTTCACGTTGGGGACATAGTGTTTGATCCTCTCAGCTACTCCCGGTTTATAGAGGTACATGGTGGACGCTTCGCCGGCGACCTGGTCTATCCGGGCTTCGCGAAAAAGTTCCTGGTACTGGTCAAGGGTATATACTGCCTGAGGGTAGTGGAAGTGTTCCTCCGGGTCCTGTGCAGGATCTACCGGTGTTTGCCCTTCCACAGCAAAGAAGCATGGCTCTTTCAATTCAGGCATAAACACCTGGGGATGCTGCCGCAAATACTTATGCAAAGCGGTGGTTCCCGATTTTCCTGCCCCAATGATCAGAAAATTGGGGCGGTCAAGAGGTATATTATTCATGGTTATTTCCTTGTAATTTAGCTGCTTCAAAGATATTTTTAACATGGTTTTCCCAGGTATGGCTACGGGCAAAAGCTTTCCGTGCCTGCTCTTTTTCAGGTTGATTTTCCTTCAGCGCCTTTTCTATGAGCCTTACATACGCTTCCTTTCCGGCTGCCAGGTAAACATGATGTGTGAAGTAATCCATGGCCCGGGTAGCAGTAACCACCACCGGCTTGCCCATGGCCAGATATTCATCAACTTTCCGGGGGTAGTTGCCCCGGGTCATTTCATTAACAACCTGAGGATTAATGCACACATCAAACCCCTTAATATAGCGGGGCAGGTCTGACTCAGGCTTTGAGCCAAAAAAGAACACGTTTTCCATCTGATGCAGGGATGATCGCTTAAAGGCTTCGTCTTCAGGACCAACCAACACTATACTCCAGTCTTTTCGCTGCCGGGCCAAATATTGGATCAGGCCAATATCCAATCGTGCCTGAGTTAACACCCCCACATATCCCACTACCGTTCCGGGAACCTCCGAAAACTCCGGGGGTATTTCCATTTTTTTGTCGTCGTCGTTGAACAGGGAGAGATCACAGCCCTGCCCGGTCATATAACTTTCTGGATTATACCGTCGTGCATAATCCTCCAAATACGTGGAGTTGGTGACCACCACATCAGACTCACGCATAACATCTTTTTCAATAGCCTTACCGTGTTTTCTGAAATAGGGCTGAGTGGTGATATTATCTCTGAAGTAATAAATACTGACAATGGGATTAAGCAGTTCTTTCAGGTGGAGGCCCAGAAACATTTGGCCATCATTAAACAATATGAAATTCTGGAAATCAAGTTCTTTGACTGCGTTCTGAATGGCTTTGGCAAAGCGCTGGCTTTGCCATTTATTAAACATCCTGAACAGTGGAGTATAGGGTATCCAGTTAATGGATTCAGCCAAAAAAGGCGGTGTAAGCACCCAAAGGTTTTTCTGCGGATTGGAAATTGCCGGTCTTTTTGCTGCGATCACCTCTAAACGTTCCTTTACTTCAGGTTGCTGCTTGCTAAACAGCATGGTTTTCCGGTTAAGGGGTGAATTCACATACAACACGCTGTTTTGTTGTGCCAGAGTTTTTGCAATGCTTTTGCAATTTGATCCAATTTTTATATCCCATGGTTGGAGCCCCACTATAATGATCTGTTTATTTTTGATCATGGTCGTGCATATTATGTTTAACTACATCCTGGTAAAGGGCCAAAACGTTTTTGGCAGTATTTTCCCAGGTAAACTGCTTTGCCCTTTTCAGTCCTTTATCAATATATTTATTTCTCAGGTTTTTGTTTTGTATCATTTGAGTAATCCCCTGGCTCATATTTTGGGGCGATGCAGGGTTCACCAGCAAGGCGGCATCGTTGGCTACTTCAGGGATTGAGGACACATTGGCGGCAACCACGGGTGCTCCGCATGCCATGGCCTCCAGCAATGGTATTCCAAATGACTCTCTCAGGGATGGGTACAGGAACACCTGGCACAGGGTGTATATGGCGGGCAGGTCTTTGTTGACGATATAACCCGTAAGGTGGATATGATTTTTCAGGTGGGTTGCTCCGATATTCCGGAGGATGGCGTCCAGACGGCCCTGTCCAAAATCGGGCATCACCAGGGGGATAGGCTCATTGTGTTCAATATAGTGCGCATAGGCTTTAAGCAGGTTGGGCGTGTTCTTTTTAGGGTCGGTATTCCCCAAAAAGAACAAAAACCTAAGGGGCAGGCGGTATTTTTCCCGAATGGCTTCCAGCTCCTCAGTGCAGATTATTGGCTTAAAGTGCTCTCCCACGCCGTTATAGATGGCGCTAACAAATCCGGGCTCAAAGCCAAAGTGGCTTTCAATGCGATTTTTCTCAAATTGAGATACGGTGATAACTGCCCGGGCCTTTGGGGCCACGGCAGGGACTATCCATTTGCGATAGGTATTACCCATTCGCTGATACCACGATCCTTTTTGTTTATTCAGGGGACTTTTTTCCAGATAGATAATATCGTGGAGTGTTAATACCAGTGGCATGGATGTTTTCAGTGGAGCGGTATTGGCGGTGCAATGGAGCAGGTCACATGCTTCTTCTCTGGCAGCCCTTGGCAGGGCAATTTGCTCCCACAGGGGATAGGGCCCTCCGTTCAGTATTCTGATTTTCAAGTTTTCCGACGGCTGAACGCAGTGGGCATCCGGACCGGGCTTAACAAAAAGCACATAGTTGTTTTCCCTGTCCAGCATTGGAAGCTTCTTGATCAGCTCCAGGGCTACCATGTCCATGCCGTGCTTGTTTTTCCTGAACAACCGTTGTGCTTCTATGCCGATTGTCATTGTGGGTCTATGTGTAGCCATAACAATTATTTGTTTAAAAGGTCACCCCCCCTGGTCACTATCCAGTTAAAAATCAATCTGCCCCGGTCGTGTAAAGAACACTATTTTTCAGCAGTTTATCCTCTTCAGGGCCTGAGAAAAATCTCCAGAAAACCAAAAATGGCCTGGACTAACCGAGGCACTGGTGATAAACACAGGCACTCAGTAAGGATAGCAGGCATGGGTTAGAATATCCGGGGCAAAGCTACAATTTATGAACAACATGGGCACAGGTTTATTCAGGGTTGGTGGTCTTCTCCGTGTTTGGTATGTATAAAAGTTTTATTAGACCCTTTCATGGTGAACAGGATTTTAATAAAGCCCCAGATCACAACCGGGAGTTTACTAAGGGCCATCAGGGTTTTTCTGCTAAAAGCCCAGCCGGGCATGGCCAGCAGCATGGCCGTGATTGCCATGGCAAGAGCAGCGAGCCAAAAATAAAAAGGGATGGTCGTCCCCTGTCCGGCAACCCCTGTAATTAGGGTAATGACGGCCAGGGCACCCAGAAGCAAAACCCTGGGAGGCTGTATCATCTGATACCATTTGCACACAAAGTCCATATTTCGATCAACAAACAGCTGGCTCACCCCCTGCCCAAAGAATTTTTTAAAATAAAAAAGCTGGGATGACAGCCATCGTTTTCTTTGCTTTTGAAAAGCCTTTGAGTGTTGCACTTTTTCATCCCAAACATAGGCATGCTCCAGAAACTGTATTTTGATTTTATTCTTCAATAATGTAAGTTCCAACTCCTTATCAAATCCACCTACAGCCTTTATCTTACCCATCATCCTTTTAAACTGTTGATATTGGAATGCCATGCCTGATCCTATAAGTGCGGAAGACAGCCCCAGGGCGCGGTGTCCTTTTCGGAAGATGTGATTATTTATTTCTTCGGAAATGGCATCCAGCGTGGCCAATGCAGTATTGGTATTTTTGGCAATGCGGTGGGCCTGGACCACCCGGTCACCCCTTTCAAAAGCGTTATTTATCTTTCGCAACAGCCCAGGTTCCATAATATTGTCTGCATCCAGCACCAGTGCCACATGGTAATGATCACCCAGCTGGCTCATGGCCTTGTTCAGTGCTTTGGCTTTGGTTCTGTTTTCAAATCGTACCTCAATCACCTTTAAAGGCATTTCATGGAGTTTTTCCAGGGTATTTTTTCTGAAGGAATCAGCAATAATCACTACCTCAAACCGGTCTTTAGGATACTGTTGTTCCAGTGCCTTCCGGGCCACATCCAGGATCACTGCATCTTCTTTATAGGCCGGGATCAAAATAGCGAACTGCCTCATTATTTGGGCCTCTTCAAAGGCCGCAGGGCGTCTGGACAACCGGCCGGCTATGGAAAACAGCAATATATAGGCGGCCGCTATGATCAAATACAGAAACACAAACCCTTCAATAATCTGGAAAAACAGGCTTATACTACTCATAATTAATTACTTTATAGGCTTCCGGGGTGTGACATGGGTCAGGTTCCAAAGGTACGCCTTTACCACCATCCGGGCGTACACGTACTTTCCTTTCAACAGGTACCCCAGCAACAACCGGGGCATTGAAAAAAGCGTATAAAAGGCAAAACTCACCAAAAAAGGAAAAATACCGGCATTTCTTTTAAGAAACAACACGCGGTTGCGGTTCAGATAATACACTTTTAAGGGGTTTTCCTTTCCCACAGTCATGGATTCCTTATGGTATACCACTGACTGACCGCAGTACCAAATGCTATAGTTGTTTCTTTTGATCCGCTGGGCCCAGTCGTGCTCTTCATAATATAAAAAGAAGGATTGGTTCATC
>PWNQ01000214.1 GCA_003557725.1 Bacteroidales bacterium
AAAAAACCCGGCCTGCAGAGGAGATTATCTCACAGCGCATCTTCAGTAAAAGATCCGATCAGCTAAAAACAACCTTTCAGCAAAAAGTGCTCAACTATTGGGAAGGACTCTATGATGTAAGGCACAGTGCCAGAAAAGTTCTTAAGCACGAATGGGATTATTCAAAAGATGACTGGTCTTTGGCTAACCGGGAAAGTTTTGTTTATGATGATTTTGGAAGGCCTTTGGAAATAATCACAGAACTCAATCAGGATTGTAATTTCATCAAAAATGTCAAGATAAATTACTCCTGGCACCAAACCGATGAAATAAATGAGGTTATGATCTCATTCTGGTGTCATGAAGATATGAAATGGATTCCGGAACAAAAGGAAGTTTATGATTACGATAAATTCGGGAACCTTATTATGGAAACCCACAGCCAGTGGTCTGAATTTGATAATTACTGGACTCCTTATTTCAAATACCAGGTAAAAATTGCTTACATGGACTCGGGCAAACCCATTTCAATGGAAGCTTTTTACTGGTCATACTTTGCTGATGATATGTGGTTCCCCTCTTACAGGGTAGAGTATGAATATTACAAAAACGGTAATGTTTTTGCCGAAACCTTCAGCTTTCCCTCAGGTTTATCGTTTGAATACAGCTATCGCGAAGAGTTCTATTACCAGGAATATTCAGAGACTCATCTTGTTTACGTTTACCATTATATGGATGAAAAATGGAATCTTGAGTATAAAATTACAGATATAGAATGGTATAATTTCGATCTTGGTCAGCTGAAGTCATGCGTTTTATGGACACCTGATAACTGGGACGACTGGGATAAAACATGTGATACCGAATGGTATAAGCAATTAAAAATATCTTATGAATACCACCCTAAACTTCAACTAGAAACACTGTATCTCGAAGAATTTTACTTCGATCGGGAAGAAACCTGGCACCCCTACTACCGTGAGCGTACCGATTATAATGAATATCTTTTCAAAACCGGCTTCTACATGGAATACTACTGGGATGAATGGATTCCCGAATATGCTGTGGTAAGCGATGGTGAATTTAACTCTAACGGGCAACCCGTTGACATCCAAATAAGGGCATTTGACTCATGGAATGGGAACTTATGGGAAAACATCTCCAGAATGATATTTGAATATGAAACCCCAACCCATACACCTGTATACAAGGTTCCGATTACAGAACTGGCTCGTGTATTCCCAAATCCTGCTGTAAATCAGATTAATATTGCACCACAAAGTATGAGTTCAGATATGCAGGTTAGAATATTCAGTATCTCAGGTCAGTTGTTACATGTAAGACTTATACAGGCATTCACCGGCCAGGAAAGCATTGATATCAGTGGCATGCCATCCGGGATTTATTTAATTGATATTACCTCAGGAAGTGAAAAACAGTTTATAAAACTCATGAAAAGGTAAAATAATAATAAATTGTAAAAATCAATATTCTCTCTGCAACCTGGGTTTTCAATAACCCTTTAAAGCCTGCCTGATAAAGCAGGCTTTATTTTTTTATCATTTCTGCTTTTCCCCCGGTTTCAAACTCATTATCTGAAAATCCAATAAGATATGGTAATTTTGCAAAATTTATTGGCAGAAAGAAAATGAGTATCGAAAAAGATATAGATAAACTTAGTTCCAAAGATTATATCCTCATAAAAGGTGCCCGCGTTCATAATCTGAAATCGGTTAATGTTGCTATTGAAAGGAAGAAACTGGTTGTAATCACAGGTCTGTCTGGTTCAGGAAAATCATCCCTTGCATTTGACACTCTATATTCAGAGGGCCAGCGTCGCTATGTGGAAAGTCTGAGTTCCTATGCTAGGCAGTTTCTGGGGCGCATGAACAAACCCGAGGTTGATTATATTAAAGGTATATCACCGGCCATTGCCATTGAACAAAAGGTAAATACACGCAACCCGCGCTCAACTGTGGGCACAACTACGGAGATTTACGATTACCTGAAATTACTCTATGCCCGGATTGGAAAAACCTTTTCACCCGTTTCGGGAAATCCGGTTAGAAGAGACACAGTAACTGATGTGGTCGATTTTGTATTGAATCTTCCAGAGGATACTAAAGTAATGTTCTTTGCACCAATTGATATTGACTCCGGAAGGAATTTCTCACAACATCTGAGCATATTGCTGCAGCAAGGATTCTCACGTATCATGCTTAATGATGAAATTGTAAAAATCGAAGATATCCTTCCTGACATCGATCATATTAGCATCAATAAAAACCCCCTTATAGTAATTGACCGTTTTTCAGTTTCTGCCACCGACAACGACCTGAAAGCCCGCATTGCCGATTCAGCTCAAACCGCCTTCTATGAAGGTCATGGAGAATGCATGCTTGAATATGAAAATCGCAGAGGAAAACAAAAAGAATATTTCTCAAATCGATTTGAGCTGGATGGATTCACTTTCGAAGAGCCTTCTGTTAATCTGTTTGCATTTAACAACCCCTTTGGTGCCTGCAAAACCTGTGAAGGATTCGGAAGTATTATTGGTATTGATGAA
>PWNQ01000174.1 GCA_003557725.1 Bacteroidales bacterium
GGCATTTCCACATAAGGGTCTTTGCCGTCATAGCTTTCCATAATACTGCTGGAAAGCTTCACTTTCACCTGTCCGGAATCGGAGTAGGTGAGTTGAACATCTTTGGCCACATCCACCGGGAGTTGTTGATCTTCACGGGATATAACGCTCACCACCTCCATGTCGTTGGTACAGGCAAAAAGCATTACCAGGATCACTCCGGTAATGCTTTTTGATATGGAGGGGGTTATGTTCATTGTGTTATCGGTGTCTGGCGGTAGTTGTTTCATTGATCCAGCATCCCACCCGGTATGTTGCTCCCGGGTCAATATCCACGAAGAACAGGTCTTGTTGTGATGGGAACTGCATTCTCATGCGCTGCAGTCTGTCTTGAGCTTCATCGGCCACTTCGGGGTCTATATCTCTGGCTCGTGCATATTTATCTGCTGCAGCCCAGTAGATGGCTCTTTTTTCCACCTCGTTTTCTCCGGGACACCGTGCTGTACTATTGGCATAGAGATGTCCTATAAGCATATACGGCCTTCCGTCGTTGGGCTTGTATTTGGCAGCATTCAGGGCGCTGGTACGGGCCGCCTGGTAGTTGTTTTGCTCAAAAAGCACCCTGGCTTTCAGGTAATAGGCCTGATTGATCCGGCTTGAGTCTTCCAGCAGTTGGGTGGCTTCATTTAAGTAGGTGACGGCATCGTCATATTTCTCCCGCTGCAGGGCCATCCGCCCCATAAGGAATGCGGATTCGGCACTGGGCTCAATGGCATGAAGGCGCTCGGTGGCATTAAAATATAAATCGCTGTCCGTGCATCCCCGGTTGTCCAGCCGGTCGGAGATCATCCTGAGCAAGTCAGGGTCGTCAGGATTTTCTTCAAATTGCTGCCCATAAATAAAAACCAGATCCTCGCAATTGGCAAAAGGCTCAAAGAGTCGCTCAATGCGGGGCTCCAGCGTTTTAAAGGCACTGGCCCCATCGCCCCCTTTGTTGATCTCCCGACGGTAAACACGAGAAACTTTATCATAGGTTATAACGATCACTTCTTTTTCCGCCTTGCCTGTACGGAAAAGATTTACTGCCGACAAAAGGTGGTAGAACAAAATAGGGGCTTCGTAATCTCCCTCTTCCGTGTATTTATAGGCCAGCTCAAAAAGCTCAAACGTCTCTTCTTCATGTCCTCGCTTGTAGTTCATATGCGCATTGGCCTTCCGCCCCAAAATACTCCCGGCTCCTTCCAGGTGGCCGTACATGATGAGCCGCTGATCATACACCATCATTAAACTATCCGCATAAGCCGGCTTGTCAGAATCATCCGCATTTTCATAAAGATACTCCATAATGCGGGCTCCATCACGGTAAATGTTCTGGCTCATTACCGGGCAGTTATTAAATACATACCTCCAGGCAGGAAGGGCATTGAACAGATAATCCTCTGCAGCCTCCGTATCACCCATCTCTTCCTGACGCTGATAGCTGCGATAATCTTCACGATAAAGCGAAAAGTTATTCCCGCAGGCAATGCTGTCTTCCCCGTATTGAGGGATATCAGGCTTGACAGGATTGGATAAATCTATGGTATCAGGAACCTGTCCTATACTTTGAGTGGAAAATAATCCCAGTAATAACGCAATGGAAATAAATTTTAAATCGCTAAATTTCATTTTTCTATACGGTTTGGTTGACGCTTGTTTGTTGTTTTTTCTTTTTCATTTCTCACCTGGCAGTCAGGCCCTGGTTAGTCGTATTTTCGCTGGATAAACCAGCGTTCAAAAATGGATAACCCCAGGGTGATGTTCATATAGTTTTCCTGTATCAGGTTATTGTCTGTTGTTCCCATTCTTCCCAGCTCTATGCCTACATCCAGGCTGGAGGCAGTTCTTGGTATTGGTAATCCTAGTCCAAAACTTATGCCAATTTTGTTCAGGGGTGTATCTCTTAGCACCAGATAGCTTTTATTATAGTTGGCGCCAAGGCGGTAACGGGCTCTTCTCCAGTAGGGTGATGCTGTAGTGCTGGAGGGGGTCCATTCATATCCCAGGGCTGCAGTAAAGGCATTGTCCATAGAGTCTTTGACTCCAAAGGATTCATATTCTTCCCACAGGGCATAAGAAAAATCGCCAGTCAGGGTCCATTGGTCTTCTTTCATTACAGATATCCCTCCTGCAAACACGTAAGGAAGGATTATGCTTCCGCTAATATCCTGTTCCAAATGAATAGTATCAGCCACGTTAATAATTTCGGGAGTGGTTTGCTTGATGCTTTCCACCAGATAATCGCGTCGGGCATTGATACGTGTTTTGTTGGCTACGGATACCCCCAGCGACATGGAGTACTGGTCATTCAAGTCTTTTTGGTAAAACAGGCCTGCCTGCAGGGCTGCATCTCCCGGCCTGTGGCTTTCAGAAATACGGGTGTCCAGGTAGTTGAGGGAGTCAGGGAACAGGCTGCTGCGTGTAAAGTCCATCCTGCCGAAATAATATATGGCGTTTACACCCAGGGATAAATTGGAAGTGATGGCCACTCCGGCCCCCAGATAAGTCTGGTTGATGCCCCCAC
>PWNQ01000081.1 GCA_003557725.1 Bacteroidales bacterium
AGCTCTTGGCTTTTTCTATCTCATTTATGTGAATATTTATTAATCCGGCAATCCAAAAACACTCTTTTTCTTTCTCGAGGTGCTTAAAACAAAAATCTTTCTTCTCTTTTGCCCTTTCTATCTTTTCCGTGTTTAAATCTACTATCGAAGAATCTAAAATCAGGTTTAGGTCTTTAGGTCTTAATTGCCAAGCCCGGTCAAGCGCTTTTTGAGCTTCTTCCTCTTTTCCTATAATTAACAGATGCTTTCCCAGATGACTCCAATTTCTAACTTTGTTGGGTTGCCATTCTATGTTTTCTGAAAGTAGCTCCACCGCCTTTTCCGAATTTCTTCCTTTTAACAGGATAAGATATTTGTTATTCAGATAAGGGATTAAGAAGGTCTTCTTTTCTCTTTCTTGTTCTAAGATAAGAAGGCTGGCTTCTGAGTCTATCTCTCTGGCGATGTTAATCTTAGTATTTTGCTGAAAGACATTAACGTTGTAACCCAAGATAAACCAGATTAAAGGAAAGATTAAGAGATAAGAAAAGAGAGGCTTCTTTCTTGGTTTCAGATATTCTTTCTTTTCAACTGTCAAATGTAGAGCGTAGCCCACCAAGAAGAAAAAGATTAAATAAGGAGAAAAGGAGTCTATACTAAAGAAAGAAGCGACAAAGAAGGCTAAAAAAGCCGATATCAATCCGTGAGAAAGAAGCGTCTTCTTTTTCTTCAAGGCGTATAGAAGAGAAAAAAAGAACAAAAGATAGAAGATTAAAGCAAAGAAGCCGTATTGGATCAAGATATCTATTAAAGAGTTATGGGCTCGGTCAACCCAAGGTTCTGCTTTGCGTCCCGGCAAGAGAGGGTCATAGTGTTTATTGAAGGCAGTAGCGTAATTTTCCGGACCGTAGCCTAAAAATGGTTTTTCTTGGAAAGCTCTTAATCCTATCTGCCAATTAGAGATTCTGGATAATTCAGATATTCTTAATCCTTCAGTGATACTGATTAATCTGATTATGGGCCTGCTTATAACAGGATTCCAGGACTTGTAATTATTTGTTTGATTTAAGTATAAAAAAGAAGAAATAGCTACAAGCAAAACAGCTATTATTCCTATTTTCATTCTCTTTGTTTTGTTTGGATAAGCTAATAAGAACCATAGAGAACCAATTACAATACCTACAAAAGCAGCTCTTGTTTGAGTAATAAAGATAATAACATAGAATAAATACAAAGAAGATGTTAAATAAAGGTATTTTTTTATCTTATTTTGTTCTTTGATAAAAAAGGTAAAAGATATGAATAATAAAGGCAACAAAAACAAAGCTAAAAGAATAGGATTTCCCATTGTAGATAAAGGTCTTTGACCAAAGGTTACAAGTTGTTCAAAAAGCTTTATTTTTTGAAGAATGGCTATTAACCCAACTAAAAAACCAATAATTAAAGAAAAATCTAATAATTTCTTCCACTCCTTATCTTTGATAATTAAAAAGCATAACAGAACAAATAAGAGATAGAAAGAATAATTAATGAAACCGCCTGATCTTGCCGGATCTCCCCATAAGCTGGAAGAGATATTGGGAGAAGCTAGTAAAGACAAAAAAGCAAATCCATAAAAGATTAACAAGTATAACAAAGGCTTGCTTTTTATTTCTTTTACTTTAACTTTATTCTTAATGAGAAATATAAACAAAACAACAGCTAGAATACTTCTGAATAAAATAGTCTTTCCCCAGGCAGGGGGAGAGAACCAAGGGTGGAGATTTAATAAAGGCAAGAACAAGATAATAAAGAAAGAGAGGATATAAAAATAATATATTTTTTTACTCATATCTTGTAAAAATAATAAAGATTAATTAATTCTTTTGAAGCGTTAGCTAAAATAATAGCTAATACTGCTCCCCAAATATTAAATAAAGGAATTAAGATTAAGAACAATAAAAGCTTTAATAAAGAAGAAGCAATATTAGAAAAATATAATTGTTTTTTCTTCAAAACCACTATTAAAGCACTATCTGTTACTTGAAAAGGAACTAGTAAAAGCAAGAGAAGAAATGCTTGGAAATATATTACTGAATCCAAGTATTCTGGAAAAAGTATTTGATAAAAATGAGAACTTAAAAAATAGAGAATTATAATAATAGGTATCATTAGCAAAAAAAGCTTTTTTGTTTTTTCTAAAATTTGTTCTTTTATATCTTTAATATTTTTTTCTCCAAGTTTTGGCAGAGCTAATTGGAAGATAGGAAAAAGAGTTTGAATTTTGCTTATAGGGTTATAGGAAAAAGAATAAATAGCTACTTGGACAGGGCCTAAAAAATACCATAAGATAACCTTATCTAGGTGATTAACAAAAGAAGGAATACTGTTTATTAAGCTCAAATGCTTTCCAAAAGGAATGGCTGAGTCATCTATTTCTTGGTTTTGTGTTTTTTTTAAGGTTTTTAATAAGAAAATACCGTTGAATAAAGTATGCACGGTTAGAAAAGTTATAATTATATAAAAGATATTATCTGTTAAATAAATTACAGGAATTAAAATTAAGGCTGAGAACAAGGCTG
>PWNQ01000118.1 GCA_003557725.1 Bacteroidales bacterium
ACCCAGATACTCGGAGTGGGCATTTCCTTTATCGCCAAAGTTGGTGCTGATAATGGTTTTTTCATAGGAATACTGGAAGGGAGCATATACAAATTGGTACGTCCCGGGCCCCCAGCCAACCAATGGCCGTTCCCTGGCCATGCGCAGAGCAGCATTCCACCGGTTTATGCGCTCCAGGTTGGAAGCATCGGTGGAAATGTTACTGATAGACTGCACATGTTCGGTAAATGTAGCCGAAGAATCTTGTGTGTTTTTTTCCAAACGCTGAAGGATCTCTGTCTTTAAAGAGAAAAAGGCTAATATTAATACGGATAAAGTGATGATTAGGTGTTTGAACTTTACTTTGAGCCACAATCCGGCCAGAAAAGCCAAAGCTATTGCAACGCTGAGCCATGCTGCACGGCTAAAGCTCAGTATCAGGCCAACCATAATGATCACAAATAAGCCGCCAGCCAGTAAGCGCATGCTCCGGGAGTATTCTTGCTTGCTGATTATCATCAAGAAGCCAAAAGGAACAAAGAAAGCGATCAATGCGCCGTAGGCCGTATGATCATTGAAAAAGGGCCACATGATCCAGTGAGCCGTCTGTCCGTCAAAGCCATGAAATGAATGATTGATGGTAGTATAGATAATCACCAAGGTCAGAGGGATATAATACATCCAACCAAATATTTTGATCTTCTCGTGGTGGCGAAACATTATGAGCCCCACAAAATAAAAGGGGACCACAAACCACAGACGGGCGATGAGCTGCTTGATGGAAGCCAAAGGCATCTCACTGGTGAGGGAGGTTACCAGCATCCAAATCAAATTTATAAAGATGGCAATGGATACGGGATGCTTCAGTACTTTAATGTCTATGGGGTTTTTGATCATCGCTTTAAAGAAGAAAAGCAGCAGTACCCCGGCCATTAGGGGTTCGGTAGGCAGGGAAACGGAAAGCCGGGCATCATAATCGCTGATAACAACAGCCAACGGGGTGAAAAAGGCGATCATGTAAATGATCTTATCCAGCGAAAAAACATAGTACCAAGCCAATAAAAGCAAAGCCGGCAAAAGGCTGAGCCAGAAAAACTCAAAGGCAATAAGGGCGCTGTTAAGCACCACAAATACGGCCCCTGCAACAATGATCCAACCCCTGGAAGGGTTTTTTACTTTTAATGCCGGCAATAAATTACGCACTTTGCTGCTGGATTTTTCTGAGGTTGGAAATATTTTGAAATACAATAATCAGTATCAGACACAGGATAAATGCCCCCAATGCGGATACTACCACAATCAGCCAGCGGATGGGATAGGCTTTTTTCTCGGGTTCATAAGCTTCCTGTACCATGAATTTATGTGGCAGTACGGCGTGGGCATCCATTTTTGCCTCTTCATATTTGGTTTTTATCCTGCTGTGCTCCTTTTTTTCATATTCCAGGGCATCCCTGATGGACACGAATGCTCCACCATATTGCCCTAAGATTTCCAGACGTTCATTGAGGCGGTTGATGGCCGGCTGGTTGCCACGGGCCAGTTGCTTGGCCAGCTCTTCAGTAAGCCGCTCCGATTGCGACTCATAGTCATGTATTCCCAGAGCCCGCAGGCTGCTCAACGAGTCTTCCATGGCCTGCACCTCATGCTTTTGCTTCATGTATTCCTGTTCTACCAGACGGTAGGCTTTGTATGCCCGCTGGCGGTGCATATGGGTTTTCACTGTATCATATATGTCGGCAATAAAGTTGGCAACATTGGCCGCCATTGCCGGGTCTTTATCCAAAACAGTGATCTCTACCGCCATGTATTCAGTCCGCTTAAACTGAATGTTTTTTTCATATTGCTTGTAAAGCTGTGTAATAGGAAAGCGTGAATTTGTGTCGATGTCGTAATGGTCCATCAGCTCAAAATGGTGGATCACTCTGCTTCGAACCGGGTTGGAACCCAAAATCTGCAACATTTGCTCCGCCTGCTCCTCCTCCCCCAACTCCATAATATCCCGCCGCCCGCTCAGGTCTTCGGCGATCAAAGCTTTAGAAATGGCTCCGGTAGACGAGGGAAACATTAAAACACGAGCCCGAAACCGGGGCTCAATAAAGGTGGGACCGGAAAAAATGGCAGCAGCAATGCCAGCTACCAAAGTGACAATAACCAATGTGAGCCTCCACTTCCATAAAAATACAATAAAATTGACCGACTCAAAGTCTTTGTTTTGTTTATCCTTCTCTGCCATAGCGTTGTAGTACTTTGTTTATATGATTATTTACATCGCAAAAGTAGTAATTTTTTCTATGCTTCGTCATCTTCTTTAGTGCTGCGTACAATCCGGACGAATCGTTGTACGGATACCAGTCCCAGAATAAAGGCCCAACCTACACAAATGGCTACAGATATAAGGGCGTTGTGGACCCAGAGGGGAGAAAATTCCGGTCTGATAACCACCAGCAGGAGCAGTCCGGAAACAAATCCCATGAAGCGAAGCACATAAGCACGGGAAGGCCTGAACTTAAACAGACGCACAGCAATATATACCTGTGCTGCTGCAGTAAGCCCCTGGGTAATAAGGCTGGCCACCGCAGAGCCCACCGATTCAAACTGAGGAATAAGTATCAGGTTCAAAGCCACGTTTAACAACATCCCCGATGCAGCTACAATATTGAGCCGATACATACTGCCGTTGGCTGTAAGTAAAGTACCAAACACATAGGTGACCGACATGGCCACAAAACAGCCCATCAGGTATTTAAATATTAAGGAGGATTGTTCTATACGACTTTGAAAAACTTCCAGCGTTTCATAATCATGTTGGGGATAAATGGCTTCCATCAACTGGGGGGAAAACAAAATAGCAAAGGTGAGTGCTGTTAGGGAAAGGGTTGCCAGCATGCTGACGGCCAGACGAACCACCTGGTTTACCTTCTGGCCAAGCGTGATCATCCGTGCAAAAATGGGCAACAACAATACGGAAAACAGAAAGCTGATGTTGTTGGAAGCATCCAACAGGCGGTAGGCCGTGGCGTAAACACCGGCCTGCTGACGACCATTGGGAAGCATACGCTCCAGCATTACAGAGTCTACCTTATAATATAGCATCATTAGTAAAACCAGCAATGCATAAGGAGCACTCTGCTTGATGATCATCAAACTGAAAGGAAGGTTGAACTGTATACGAAGAAAATGTGTGTGGCGGGTCACCTGAAAAAAAGCAATGAAAAAGGTGATAAAGTAAGCAATGGACTGGGTGTATACAAACCATTCTATCTGAAATGGACCACTAGTAACGTTGCCCCATAATAATACACTGCATATAAGGATCATGAGCAGCCGGTCCAAAACGGAGATAAAACTATCAATGCGAAATAGATGAAGGGCTGCAATATTGGAGCGCAAATAAAGAATAAAGGTGAGTAAAAATTGATTGAACGTTAAAAAAAGGAGCATCTTCAACTGGGAGCTGTCATAGCCCAGAATGAATGCTACGCTAAAGGTGATGATAAAGTATAATATTGCTAATAATAAGCGCAACAGGATGATATTGGAAAAGTGCTTTTGCAGCAGCTGGCGGTTTTGAGAAATGTTGCGGTTGTTAAAGTTGGTAATGCCAAAATCCAGTAAGATATTGAACAGGAAAGAAAAGTTTAGCAAGGAGAAATAAAACCCATAATTCTCTGATCCTACTGTATTTTGGACACTAAGGTCAATGCCAAGGATCCAAAATGGTTTGACAAGCAGGTTCAGGGATAGCAGTAGAGCCAGGTTTGTGATAAACTTGCGTTGCATGATAGTGCAAAGATATTGAAATCTTTCATGGCATAGGCTTGAAAAGCCTCAGGAGCGGATATTTTTGTAATTTTGCCCCTGTGAAGATAGCGGTAAATACACGTTTGCTTATAAAGGACAAGCTGGAAGGGATTGGCTGGTTTACCTATGAAACCCTCAGGCGTATGGTTCGGTCCAATCCGGAGCATGAGTTCGTCTTTTTTTTTGACAGGCCTTATGACCATGATTTTATATTCGGGTCAAATGTTACTCCGGTGGTGGCGGGTCCTCCGGCGCGGCATCCGGTTTTGTTTCTCTGGTGGTTTGAGATCACTGTTCCCCGGTTGTTGCAGCAGCATCAGCCTGATGTTTTTCTTTCTCCCGACGGCTATTTATCACTAAGGGCATCTACTCCTTCTGTGGCTGTTATGCATGATCTTAACTTTGAGCACTACCCCCGCGATCTGCCCTTTTTGGTCCGCCACTACTACCGCACCATGTTTCCCCGGTTTGCCCGGAAAGCATCACGGATCCTTACCGTTTCACACTATTCGGCCAACGATATTATTTCCCGGTATGGAGTGGATAAAGGGCGTGTTGATGTGGCCTATAATGGCGCCAGTCATTTTTTTACTCCTTCGGCTATAGATGAACAGCAGGAGACACGCAGACAGCTATCCGGTGGCCATCCTTTCCTGTTGTATGTGGGCGCTTTGCATCCCAGAAAGAATATTGTGAATATGCTTGGCGCCTTTGATCATTATAAAAGCACCTTCCCGGATGACCCGGTTAAGCTATTGGTGGTAGGGGAGAAGATGTGGAAAAACCGGGCTATGTAAGATGCATACCGCAGGATGGCTTTTCGTGACCATGTGCAGTTCACCGGCCGAATGGATCGTCAGAACCTGAGAAAAGCTTACGGGGCCGCCCAGGCGCTGTTATATGTTTCGTACTTTGAAGGGTTTGGCATACCCATTATTGAAGCTTTCCGGTGCCATATACCTGTTATTGGCTCCAATGCCACGTCTATCCCGGAAGTGGCCGAAGAGGGAGCCCTGTTGTGCGACCCCTTTGATATTGAAGCCATCAGCAAATCCATAGCACGCATCAGGCAGGAGCCGGAGTTGAGAAAAAAACTGGCTCAGGCCGGAGCCCAAAGAGCAAAACAGTTTTCCTGGGATAATACGGCAGAAATAGTTTGGGAAAGCTTACTCAAAGTAACCGGAAAAAAGGACCAGTCATAGCCCCCGGAAGTGCAGGGCAAGAACAGGGCATAAGCATTGCTGTGCATCAGTCATTATGGTAGGGGGTGTTTTTTAATATGCTAAAAGCACGGTATAATTGCTCGAGAAAGACCACACGTACCAGGTGGTGGGGAAAGGTCATGGAAGACAAGGATATCAGCCCGTTTGCCCGCTCCAGTAGTGAGGAATGAAAGCCATATGCTCCGCCTGAAACGAATACCAGCCGGCGTGGTGCTGCGTTCATACGCTTTTGCAAGTAGCCTGCGAAATCGCGGGAAGAATATTGCCGGCCCTTTTCATCCAGTAAGACCAAATAATCCCCGGGGTCGAGCCGCTGAAGAATAGCTTGCGACTCTGCCAAAACCATGGAGCCACGGCGCAGGGTGCGCTTATCCGGAGTAATCTCCTGATAACGAAACTTCACAAAGTGCCGCAGACGCTGGCAATACAGATCAACCCCCTGAGCAACCCAGCGGGAATGCTTCTGCCCGCCTGCTAAAAAAATTATCTCCATAGGGCTTTGCTTCAAAAATATGTTTTATGCCGGCGTGATCATTTGCCGCCATGCGGGAGCAACTGCAAAAGTACTGTTTTTGTTATATCTTTGCCGGGCGGGCAATAGTCCCCGGGGAATGCAGACAAAGTTTGTTGCCAGGCAGCAGGGAGAGGGGGTAAAAATTATTTAAAAAGCTGACTAATAAGAGCTATGCGTTTTTTCTTGTTGTTTGTTGTAACCTTACTGATCTTTTCTTCCTGCAACCGGGAGGATGAGGATAATGGGCTGAAGAATCCGCCGGATGATGTGATCGCTTATGATCGTATGGTGGATATTCTGGTGGATTATCACTGGAGTGAAAACGCCATCAAATACATGATGCGTTACGGGGCTTCTCCGGGTCCATTATCGGAGCGTATATACCATACCGTGCTGGAGAAGCATGACATTACCCGGCAGGAGTTTGCCCGTAGTATGGCGTATTACAGTTCAGATCCCAACCGGATGGAGGCCTTATATACTTCTGTAATGGAAGAGCTCAGTTCCCTCCAGGGCAAGCTGGGGGGAGGGTGAGGCAGGCAGGCTCCGGTTCATCTCTCCGATCACCTGGTCCAGGTCTGCCCCGTCGTTTACCGTATACTCAATCTCAATAAGGTTGTCATTCTTCATCTCCGCAAAGCCTTCAATGACCATGTTTTCTACGTCTTGCTCGGGAATGGTAAAAGAGTTTCCTGTGACAATGGCATAGGCATACGTGTTCTGCCCCAGCTGATAGATGTTATATAGCCTGATCTGTGCGGTGTTTACATCCAGTTCCACCTTCACACTAAAGGTGGTGGGTTGGGGGTAGAGCGTGCTGGTTTCGCTTGTTTGCCAGGTCCCGGTAAACTTATCCCGGGGGTCGGCCATCGGGTCATCATCAATAATTTCATCACACCCGGCCATAAATATTGCGCCCAGGATCAACACCATGACCAAAATCAGAGAGAGAGGTTTCTTTTCCATGTCCTTAAAGTTTAGTTGTTAAAATAATGAGCCCGGTCTAAATAGCCCACTATTGATTTTCAGTGGGTGAATCATTTGATGTATTCAGTCCGGGCTTATGTACTTAAATAATGTTTTTTGGATATTTGATTTGTTTGTTTTATAATAAGCTGTTTACCAGTTTTTCATCTGCAATATTTGGCAGGGTTACTTTCAGTTGCGGATTATCTTTCATGGCTTCTTTCATGGCAAAGATGGCGCCCTTATTTCGGGCCCATGATCTTCTGGCTATTCCGTTGTTCACATCCCAGTGGAGCATCATTTTCAATCGTTTATCCGACTCATCAGATCCATCTAAAACCATGCCAAATCCTCCATTAATCACTTCTCCCCATCCAACTCCACCACCGTTATGTATGGATACCCATGTAGCTCCCCGGAATGCATCGCCGATCACATTATGTATGGCCATATCTGCGGTGAAGCTGGATCCGTCATAGATATTTGATGTTTCCCTGTATGGGGAGTCGGTGCCGGATACGTCGTGGTGGTCACGCCCCAGGATAATGGGTTCTTTTACATCCCCACGGGCTATGGCCTGGTTAAAGGCCTGAGCGATCCGTATTCGCCCTGGGGCATCCGCATAAAGGATGCGGGCCTGGGAGCCCACCACCATTTTGTTTTCTTCTGCTGCTTTGATCCACTTCAGGTTATCTGCAAGCTGCTGTTTGATCTCCCCGGGGGCTTCTTTATGCATGTCTTCTAGTACTTTTGCTGCGATAGCGTCGGTGGTGCGCAGGTCTTCAGGGTCTGAAGAGGCGCATACCCATCGAAAAGGACCGAAGCCGTAATCAAAGCACATGGGCCCCATAATATCCTGTACATATGATGGATATCTGAAATCGCCTTTTTCATTGAGGATGTTAGTTCCGGCGCGACTGGCCTCCAGCAAAAAGGCGTTTCCATAATCAAAAAAGTACATACCCCTTTGGGTAAGGGTGTTTACAGCATCCACATGGCGGTGCAGGGAAGCATAAACCTTTTCCTTAAACTTTTTCGGGTCTTTGGCCATCAGGTTGTTAGATTCTTCCAGGCTGAGTCCTGCCGGGTAGTATCCGCCGGCAAAGGGGTTATGTAAAGAAGTTTGATCACTACCCGCATCCACATGTACATCATGCTTTACAAACGCTTCCCAGAGGTCTACGATATTGCCCTGATAGGCAATGGAAACAGCTTCCTGATTGTTTTTGGCCTTCCGGATACGGGCAATAAGCGCGTCCAAGTCTGTAAATACTTCATCTACCCACCCCTGTTCATGTCGTTTTTGTACAGCTTTGGGGTTAACCTCAGCCACGACCCCCACCACACCGGCAATGACAGCCGCTTTAGGCTGGGCTCCCGACATGCCACCAAGGCCTGAGGAAACAAACAGCCTCCCTTTTACAGGTTCTTTGCCTTTAGAGATCATGCGCATGGCATTCAGCACTGTAATGGTGGTGCCATGAACAATTCCTTGGGGGCCAATATACATAAAAGAACCGGCGGTCATCTGGCCGTACTGGGAAACACCCAAAGCGTTGAACTTTTCCCAGTGGTCGGGGCTGGAATAATTGGGGATAACCATGCCGTTGGTGACCACCACACGGGGGGCATCAGGATGAGACGGGAATAGCCCCATGGGATGGCCCGAGTAGAGAACCAGGGTTTGCTGGTCGGTCATCTCTGCTAAATATTTCATACAAAGGCGGTACTGGGCCCAGTTTTGAAAAACAGCCCCATTGCCACCATAGGTGATAAGCTCATAGGGGTGCTGAGCCACTGCCTTATCCAGATTGTTGCCGATCATGAGCATAATGGCTGCCGCCTGCCTGGAACGATGAGGATAGTGGCTAAGGCTCCGGGCCGACAGATCATAAGGCGGCCGGTAACGGTGCATATAAATACGGCCATACTCCTTAAGCTCAAGGGCAAACTCAGGAGCCAACACTTCATGATGCTCAACCGGAAAATAACGAAGAGCATTTCTCAACGCCAGCTTTTTTTCCTCATTGGTCAGTATGTCTTTGCGAACGGGGGCACGGTTGATGTCTTTGTCAAACTCCGGCATGGAGGGAATATCTTCGGGAATACCCCGTAAAATGTCTTCTTTGAAAGATATATGAGCCATAATGATCTTTTTTTTGGATTGAGCGCCCAATTTCACACTTGAAAAACAGTGAAAATCAACGGACAGTAAATACTTTTACTAATAACGTATTAAATATAATATATTGGCTATAAGCATTATGATATGATAATAAAACCAATGTATATGAACAGCAAAATTAGCTAAAAAATGTGAAATGTATGTCCTGATATAATAACCAACAGTTCAACCGGGAGTTGATGGTGGGGAGGTTAAACCATAAATCAAACGGGTAATGGCAGGGGGGGTCTAAATATCTTCCCTGGAGGGGTCCAGAATGTTATGCAGAAACTCCCTGGCCCGAAAAAGCTGGGCCTTAACCGTTCCCAGGGGAAGATCCAGCTCGCGGCATATTTCTTCATAACTGTACTCTTCAAAGTATCGTAACTCAATAAGTTTCTTATAATGCGGCTTTAACTTTTCCACCACTACCCGCATAACTTTGACTTTTTGTCCCTTGATCAGCTCTTCATCGGGGCCCGGGGTGTTGGTTATTATGGATTGTTCAAGGCTGACACCTTCCTCTTCAGTGGTTACATTAAGAGAGCTGGTATTCTGTTTATTCTTTTTTCGTAAAAAGTCAATACAATTGTTGGAAGCAATGCGGAACAGCCAGGTGCTAAAAGCATAGTCGGGAGAATACTGGGCCAGTTTTTTGAAAGCTTTGGCAAAAGCTTCAATGGTAAGGTCTTCCGCATCAGTAGGGTTGTTGGTCATTTTCAACATCATAAAATACAAGCCATCCCTGTAATTATTCATAAGGTGGGCATAAGCAGACTGCTCCTTATGTTTTAAGGCTCTGGCGATAAGGTCAATATCGCGTTTTGCTTTGTGGGTAAGATGTGAATTTATTTCCATTTATCCGGCTTGCGCATCAAGTTTGCAAAGGTAATAAAGAGATAAATAATGGTAAGAAAAATATCTATAATCGGTGATGCCAACCAATAGCCTTTTTCCTGCAGTACGTTCATGGTCTTTTTTATAATGATAAAAAAGCTGATCAAAAGGATCCCGGCCAGGGCAACGACCCATCCTACGTTAAAGAAACGTACTAATAAAGCAATTAGTGTGCCCCAAAACAAGAGTTTAGAGGTGTTAAATATTCCCAGCCACCATTTATGGCGTTTTTTGTAGTATGCTCCTGTAGTAAAATGACGTCGTTTTTGTCTGAGCCAGCTTGTGGCAGAGCGGGCAGCCCGGGAAATGGTGAATGCTTCTTGGTGGAGGCACACTTCTGTGTTCTTTGGGGTGGCTACCTGGTTGATAAACAGGTCGTCATCTCCTGATTGCACTTTATAATGGGATGAAAACCCTTTGCGTTGTTCAAATAAAGGTTTGAGGTAAGACAGGTTACGCCCCACTCCCATATACGGCATTCCCTTTAACGCAAAAGAGAAGTACTGCATAGCCGTATTAATGGTGTCGTAGCGTTGCAGCAAGTTCACCAGGGAAGGGGTGCTTTCGTACTTTCCGTATCCCAGAACGATTTCAGTATTATCCTTGTAAGCAGAAGCCATGTGGCGGATCCACTGCCTGCCGGATGGCTTGCAGTCGGCATCGGTGAGCAACAGATGCTCGTGCCGGGCCGAACGGATGCCCATTGACAGAGGAAACTTCTTCCCCTTGAAAAAATTAAAGTTCTTGTACAAGGTGATCACCCGTAAATGAGGGTATTGTGAACGGAAGTCGTCCAGTAACTCTGACGAATCGTCGTCGGAAGCATCATTTACCACGATCACTTCATAGTGAGGGTATTCCTGCTCAAGAACCAGGGGAAGGTTTACTTTTAAGTTATGGTATTCGTTTTTTGCCGCAATGATCAATGATACCGGTGGTAGGGAGTGGTCTGCAGTGCTGACCGCCTGGGGTTTGTGAAAAGCCAAGCGGGAAAAGATCACCCATAAAAACAGCATATTCACTACCCAGCTCAGGGAGTATACAATGAATATAACTCCCCAAAACCCTTGCAATGAGAAGTCTGTAAATAGATGCTCCAGGTGGTTCATAGGTGCAAAAATAATAGTAAAGGCGCTAAAAATGGCAGGTTCAGGGAAAACTTATAAACAATTTCCTGTGGATGGGTCTGTGATTATATTCTTTGTAATGCGTACTTTTGTGGCATAAAAGTGTAGTTTATGGTTTTTAATATAACGGCAAAAGACCGGGACAGTGATGCTCGCACAGGGGTTTTGCATACGGATCATGGGATTATTGATACTCCGGTCTTTATGCCAGTAGGCACGGCCGGGGCGGTGAAGGCGGTTCATATGCGTGATCTCCGTGAGGATGTAGATGCTCCGGTGATATTGGGCAATACGTATCATTTATACTTGCGGCCGGGGCTTGACATCATAGAAAAGAGCGGTGGCTTGCATGGGTTTAACGGCTGGGACCGGCCCTTGCTTACCGATAGTGGTGGGTATCAGGTTCATTCTTTGTCTGAAATACGAAAGATCCGTGAGGAAGGGGTAGAGTTCAGGTCGCATATTGACGGCTCCAGGCATTTTTACAGCCCGGAATATGTTATGGATATCCAGCGTATTATCGGGGCGGACTTGGTAATGGCTTTTGATGAGTGTACTCCCTGGCCCTGCGATTATTCCTATGCCCGTGACTCCATGCAGCGTACTCACCGGTGGTTGGATCGGAGTTTGAAGCAATTTGATAGCAGCAGTCCTCATTATGGATATGAACAGACCGTTTTTCCCATTGTTCAGGGGAGCGTTTATAAAGACCTGCGCCGGGAATCTGCCCAATATATTGCTTCGCACAACAGGGCAGGGAATGCTATTGGCGGACTGTCTGTGGGGGAGCCGCCGGAGATAATGTATGAAATGACCCATGAAGTTTGCTCCATACTCCCTCAGGATAAACCCAGATACCTGATGGGAGTGGGAACACCTGCCAATATTCTGGAGTGTGTGGCCCTGGGCGTGTATATGTTCGACTGTGTGTTACCCACTCGAAACGGACGAAATGGTATGCTGTTTACCAGGGATGGGATTATCAATATAAAAAATAAAAAATGGGAAAAGGACCTATCGCCCATTGACTCAAAGGGGCAATCCTTTGTGGATCAACAGTATTCCAAAGCCTACCTTAGGCACCTGTTCGCTGCTAAAGAGGGACTGGGACCTATGATCGCCAGCCTGCACAACCTGGCATTCTACCTGGAACTGGTGAGAGAGGCGCAAAAGCAGATTAAAAACCAGTCGTTTGCACAGTGGAAACGTAATGTAACGCCCCGGCTGGAAAACCGGATATAGTGAACAACACAACAGAAATGACTTCGTTGAATAATAGCAGTAAAATGAATTATACGCCCAGACCAGGCCTTTTTTCCGGCATGCTGTGCGAATACTTATCAGTTATTGGCTGCGGACGGAACGAAAGCGCTTAATATGCAATAATATATGAGAAGGATCGACTGGTATATCATAAAAAAGTTTTTAAGTACTTTTTTTCTGGCCATTACGCTGATCATACTTATTGTGGTGATCTTTGATGTATCGGAAAGGATTGATGACTTTATCCAGGAGAAGGCACCCCTGGATGCCATTCTCTTTGATTATTATCTTAACTTTATTCCCCACTTTGTTAATTTGTTCAGCCCTTTGTTTACCTTTATTGCCGTGGTATTTTTTACCAGCAAGCTGGCTTCCAATACGGAGCTTATCGCTATGTTGTCCAGCAGCATATCTTTTCGCCGCATTCTGGTGCCCTATTTGTTGGCTGCCACATTGTTGTCGGGGATGACTTTTTACCTGGCCAACTTTTTGATCCCTCCGGCCAATGAAAGGCGACTGGCTTTTGAGCTGGAATATATCCATGGATCGGGTCAGACCCGTGAGCGAAACATCCACCTGCAAACATCAGAGAATGACTTTGTATATGTTCAGCGGTTTGACCGAAAGAACAATACCGGATTTCGTTTTACCCATGAGCAATTTGAGGGCCGGGAGTTGGTATATAAGCTTAGCAGTGAGCATATCCGATGGGATACTACCAATAATCACTGGGTGTTGGAAAATTTCTCTCGGCGATTTTTTCATGAGAACGGACAGCGCCTGATCCATGGGGACACCATGGACACTACTATGATCCTCAAGCCGGATGACTTTACTCATCAGGTGAAGCGTGTGGAGGTGTTGGATTATTTTGAACTCCGGGAGTTTATTCGTGAAGAGGAGATTAAAGGGTCAGGGAATATTTCCATCTACAAAGTGGAAAAGCATCGTCGCATGGCAGCTCCCTTTGCCACCATTGTGCTGACACTGATTGGCTTTTCTTTGTCTTCCCGGAGGGTTCGCGGGGGCACCGGCATGCATTTGGCTGCCGGGATTACCATTAGTTTTGCTTTTATCCTGTTTATGCAGATCTCCACCACTTTTGCCATAAAGGCTTCTCTTGAGCCCTGGATAGCCGTTTGGTTGCCTAATTTTGTTTTTACTATTATTGGGTTGCTGCTTATGCGCTACGCTCCTAAGTGATCACAGTTGCCCCTGCCAGGTTTGGTATCCCGGAAACCACTTACTCATATGGGGCTTTTCCCTGAACAACCCGTACACAGCTGAACCGCTCCCGGTCAGGGAAGCGTAAACAGCGTTCAGATGGTAAAGGTCTTCTTTTATAGTAGCTATTTCCGGATATTTTGGAAACAGGTGCATTTCAAACTGGTTGCCAATGGTGTTGCGCCAGTGGTCCGGGTCGCTTCCGGGTAGCTCCCAGCGTGAGGGTGCCGGGGAGGGAACAACATTATGGTAGGCCTCTGCTGTGGAAATATGAACCGGTGGCTTTACTATTCCCAGAAATAATCCACTAAGATCCACATGGGTTTGCGATAACAGTTCGCCGCGCCCCGCCGCAAAGTGGGCCTTGCCATCAATAAAAAACGGACAATCGCTGCCCAGCTTTGTTGCAATGGAGGCCATGCGACGGGTCTTCAAGCCCAGATCAAACAGCCGGTTAAGCAAAACAATGGTGTGGGCAGCATCCGAGGAGCCACCACCCAGGCCTGCACCCATGGGGATACGTTTGTGTAAATGAATATGGGCCGGCGGCAGGTTAAACAGGCCCTGCATCAGCCGCCAGGCCTTTACCACCAGGTTGTCACCCTCCGCAACTTCCGGGGCCTGGCCGGTTTGACGAAAAGAGAAAACACCATCCGGGGAAGGAACGGCTTCCAGGAGATCATTCCACGGAACCGGCCACATAATGGTCTCTATATTATGATAACCATCCGTGCGCTTGCCGGTTATATACAAACCCAGGTTTATCTTGGCGTGGGGAAAGACGAGCATAAAATCAGGTTTAGAGATTTAAAAATGAATAGGCTGTCATGGTTATAATGCAGCATGCGTTACAATGCGCTTTAGTCCGTCGGCCAGCTCTTCCTTTTCCCGTGCAATATTGATGCGGATATAGTTTTTATAGGCTTTCCCAAAGTGCTCTCCGGGGATCACTGCCGTTTTTTCCTGCTTGTAAAGGTGTTTTGCAAACTGTATGCCGCAGGGGATGTGCCCGGGTAAAGCCGCCCATAAGAAATAGCCGCCGTGGGCTTCGGGTATTTGAAAGCCTGCTTCCCCGAGCATGGCGCTGCCGTCCTGGAAATTCTTTTTTATCCGGGTCCGGACTTCTTCCACATAGGTGTCTTTCTGGCTGCTGGTATCCATAAACCCGGCCAGGCTTTCTTGTAATATGGACGGGGAGCACAGACCAGTGTAATCATGGATATCACTGATACGGGGAAATACGGAAGGATGGCAAAAAAAGTATCCCGTGCGCCAGCCGGTAACGGAGTATAGCTTGGAAAAAGAGTTTATGTAGTACACCTGATCATGAAACAGATGAAAGGGATAATATGGAGGGCTGTTAAAATAGATCTGATCATATACTGCATCAATAAGCAACTTGCAATTATATTCCCGGGATAGGTCCAGCAGTTTGTCAAATGATACCTGATCCAGAGTGTTACCGTAAGGGTTTCCCGGGCTGTTTATGAAAAATACCTGGGGTTGATGTTTCTTAAAAAAGCTTTCCAGAGCCATGGGTAACTGTCCCTGGCGGTTATCCATCTCTAAAGTAAAAAATGAATCCCCGTAAAGGCGGGGCAGGTGCATATATGACTCATAAACCGGTGTAAAGGCTGCTGTGGTCAGGGGAGCACTTCCGGAATGAAAGGACATATATAGCAAGTGAATGGCTTCCGTTGCACCGTTGGTGATCATCAGGGAATACCGGTCGCGGGGAAGCTTATCCTCATACATCTGAAAAATGTGCTCCCGCAGACGGTGGTTGCCCAGGCCAGGAGCATACTGATGAACAGGCTTGTTGGCGTACTCCTTTAAGGTGTCCAGCAAATCCGGGGGAGGCGCAAACCCGGGAATGCCCTGTGCCAGATTTATACCACCATGCTGCTTTACCAAGTTGGAAAAATAAGATATCCAGGATTGTTGTACGGCCATAATTCTTTTTTGCTGCAAAAATAACAGAGTTGACGGTAACCGAAAGGAAAATTGTGCCAGGGAACACAGGATTGTGCCGGGGGAAAACTTACTTTAACCCTTTTACTTTGGGCTTCCCCGCCACAAAGTCCTTGAGGTAAAAGGGTACAAACCAGGCGGTGTTCTCAAATGCTTTTGTAAAGTATTTTTTTTGGGCCAGGGGGTTCATAAATGCTGCCGATGGGGTGCCTTTTTCCAGCATGGTAATATTTTTTCTTCCGGAAAACAGGGTTTGGCATTTTTCTGCTCCGCAGCCAAAGTAGTACACGTGCTGGTTTGTTGTATATTTATCCAGAGATGTTTTTTCCATGATCTGTGCGCTCACCGGCTCCAGTATTTCACCACTGGCATTACAGGCCGTGGTATATACTTCCATGCGGCGGGCATCGATCATGGGAATATACACTCCCCGGGGGTCATGGTGATGGTGGATGGCACTTAGGGCCATGGCCTGAAGGGTGCTTACTGATAACAGGGGGATGGATAGTGCCAGGCATATGCCTTTTGCTGCTGAGACCCCTATGCGCAATCCGGTATATGAGCCGGGGCCCTGGCTTACTGCTACGGCGTCCAGTTGCTGAAACTCTGACTGACCCTCCTGTAAAACCTCTCGAATAAAGGGGTGAAGCACACGGGCATGTTCCAGAGTGTCCACCTCATGACGGGTAGCTAAGGGCTGACCGCCACGGCATAAAGCTACCGAACAAACACGCGTGGAAGTTTCTATATTTAATATTAATGCCATATGATATGGTATAAACGCTCCCTCTAAGTAACAAGACATTTGAGGTGTGCAAAAATACATGATTGGACTTAATAAACAAATATGAGTCCAATCTAAAAAGGTTACTTTTGATTTTTAGCGGATATGAAAAATGTGTGTTTTTAGACCGGACTCAAATATGCCACGGTATTGGTCTTTTTTATATTTTCGGCATGTGAAAAAGCGTTGGTGAGCCAACCATGTGCGGTGGCCCTCCCCTTTAGGGGCCGGGGGCGCGCGCGGGGAAATGATGCGAGGAGGCGAAGAAATAATAATGTCACCCCTTCGGGGCATAGGGCATAGGGCATAGGGCATGGGGCATGGGGCATGGGGGTTTGGGTTTGGTGTGTGGCGCGGAGCGTTTGGGTGTGATGCGTGGGGTGTGAGGAGTAGCATATTATTCGTGCATTCGTGGCAACAAACACCAAACAAGGAACAACGAACAAAAATTATAAACATATGAAGCGCATTATATTTGCAGGCATATTATGGATATTGGGGTTGGTTTATTCAGCCCCTTTAACCGCACAACATCGTGCCACCGATAGCATGGATGTTCATCACTATCATATTGATCTGGATTTTGTGCATCTTTCCGGTCAGTCTTTAAGCGGCTTTGCGGAGTTAACTCTTCAGGCCCGTTATCCTGCAGATCAGCACAACCTTTACTTTGATCTTCTAATGTTGCATATAGATTCCATACTTGTTGATGGGCAGGTGTATCCTTATCATTACAATGATACACTGATCACCCTTCCCGCATCCGGGCTGGATTTGTATGATACCCTTACCGTAGTCATTTATTATCATGGGCAACCAGTGGTAGAAAGTGCCAACTGGGGTGGCTTTCATATTTTGAATGACAGCAGCATGGCCTATAACCTGGGGATAGGCTTTCAGGCAGACCCTCATAATTACGGGCGTGTTTGGTTCCCATGCGTTGATAACTTCACCGACCGGGCTACCTATTCGTATCACATTCATACCAAAGGAGACCAAATGGCGGTATGTGGAGGGGTGTTGGACTCGGTAACTGTTCATGGCAACGGGCATAAAACCTGGCACTGGGACCTGAAGCAAACCATACCTACTTATCTGGCTTCAGTGGCAGTTTCTGATTTTTCAGAGATAGAGCAGGTGTACCCCGGGGTGTTGGGAGATATTCCGGTATTCTTGCATGTGGTCCCTTCCGATTCCTCAGATGCGTTAACTACTTTTTCCGGTATTAATAGTGCTTTACAGGCTTTTGAATCGGCTTTCGGGCCTTATCGCTGGCCCCGGGTTGGCTTTGTGGGCACCCCAAAAGGAGCTATGGAGCATGCCATGAACATTGCATTCCCCAGGCATGCCATAGATGGAACCCTTAACTATGAGCGACTGGTGGTCCATGAGCTGGCCCATAGCTGGTTTGGAAACCTGGTTACCTGTAAAACCGCCGCAGATATGTGGCTTAATGAGGGGTGGGCCGTATATAGTGAAGCCATATTCCGGGAAAGTACAGGCGGAAAAGAAGCTTACCTTGATTATATGCGGGAGAAACGCCATGAAGTGATCAAAACGGCTCATGTGACCGATGATGGATACCGGGCCGTATATGGCCTGCCCCAGGCTTATACCTACGGAGCTACCGTATACGACAAAGGAGCCACCGTAGTCCACGCTCTGAGAAACTATTTGGGCGATAGCCTCTTCTTTCATACTACACGGGCCTACCTGGATACCTTTGCCTTTGGGTATGCTTCCACTCAGGATATGAACCAGTTCTTTAACCAGTACTCAGGGATAAACCTGGATGCCTTTTTTGATGCCTGGGTCTATCGTCCCGGGTTTTCTCATTTTAGCATTGATTCCTTTAATGTATATCCCTCGGGTGCAGATTATGAGATCACCCTTTACCTGCGTCAGCGCTTGCTGGGGACAACTCAGATGGCGGATGACAACCGCCTGGAAGTGGGCTTTGTGGATGATCAGCAAAATATCATAAGGGAACAGGTGCAGTTTTCCGGGCCCCATTCATGGGTAACCCTTACCCTCCCTTTTTATCCTCAATCTGTTATGATGGATCCTGGCGAAAAGATGAGTCATGCCACCACAGATAGAATGATCACATTAAAAGGCAGCGGGCTTGAAGAGTTTCATCATACCTATGCCGGGGTGGAGGTGGAGGCGGTAAACGATTCCGCACTGGTCAGGATCAGCCATAACTGGGTCGCACCCGCAAACCATAAGACAGAACCTCCTTTGTACCACGTCTCCGGAAAAAGATACTGGAAAGTGGAGGGCGTGTTCTCTTCGGGGTTCCGTGCCCGGGGGCACTTTGAATACGTGAAAAGCAGCCTGATGGATGGGGAGCTGGTAAATTCGGTTATGGATACCTTGTCACTACTTTATAAAAAATGCCTTTCTGACCCCTGGAAGCCCTTGAAGTATAGCCGTATGGGAACTCTTTTCAACGGAGTGCTGATTACCGATTCACTAATGCCCGGGTATTACACCCTTGGACGCTACGATAAGAGCCTGGGAGTTTATGATAAGGAGGATGATAAAAAGCATATTACCATCATACCCAATCCGGCCAGCCAGTATGTGGATATCCTTGTGAAAGACCAGGGGCCGGTGGAGCTTATGATATATACGGTCGCCGGCCAAATGGTGACTGAAAAACGTGTGGAAGGGGATAACCAGGCTTACCGTTTGTCAATGGATGGGCTGAAACCGGGAGTATACCTGCTACGGTTTCGCCGGAAAGAACAAGGATTGGACGAAACCCATAAGCTGGTGGTTCAATAATTGTTAAAAAATAACGTTTTATACTGGTGGTCGCTATTGGTCCCGGCCTGTGAAGACGATGGCTTATGTTAAGGTATATATTTGTTCAGGTGGTTAAAATTTACAAAATAGTTGTTTTCGGCATGGATATATTTTCCGCTTTTTGGTTAAGGGTTATGTGGTATCGCTTATCAGTACTGGTAAGCTGTGGTGGCCGGGTAGTTGGTAAAAAATATCATTCTTCTTTGTGTGGAAAGTTTTCGGTATGGATGTTTCATGGCCTTATTATGTTCTTATTACTGATTTCTTATGGGGGTTTTTCACAACAGGAGGGTGATTATGAGGTGCTTCAATGGCATAACAGCGATTGTCCCGGGGCCATATTTCTGGAGGACACCATTTTTGGGCCTACTACTCCACCGCCGGGCCCGGGGGATATTCTGGAGATAAGCAGTGATGACTGGTCGGCTTATGCTTTTCGCCGTGAGCATCATACCGTTTGGTACCGGTTTGTGGCTCCGGCATACAGCTACTTGTCTTTTACCATTGAGCCCCTGTCGGTGGACGATGACTATGACTTTTTATTGTATCATGAGCAAGGACCGGACTTTTGTGAAAGGATCCGGCGCGATGAGGTTACGCCTGTGCGGTCTAATCTTTCCCGTAATAACAAAGCTATTGGAAGCAAAACAGGGCTGGGAACACAGGGAGGGCAGACCCATGTCCCGCCGGGGCCGGGCGATGACTTTAGCAAGCCGATGGAAGTGAGCAAGGGAGATACCTTGCTGCTGGTGCTGGACAACGTTTATGAAGGGGGAAAAGGCCATGTTTTAAAGCTGTCCTATGATGTGATTACAGAGCCAGAGCCTGAAACCAGAGAGCCTGTTGAGACCAAAGGGCCACGGCAGTTTCTGATGCTTACGGTGGTGGACAAGGCGTCCGGGGAAAGAATCAATGGGAGTGTGTTTATGACTTATGCACGAAGTAGTGATACCCTGTTTTATGATGGACAGGTCAGCCATGTGAACACCCGGCTTAAACCCAATGCACAATACCAGGTGGTGGTGGAGGCCTACCCATACTTCCGGCATCAAATATCCTTTCAAACGGAACAAATGGATACCACTATCTCCATAACTGCCCCATTAACAAAAATTGAAAGAGGGCGGATGTTAACCCTGGATAACCTGTACTTTTACTCCGGGACAGCCAATTTCCTCCGGGAATCTTACGAAACATTGCGTAACCTTTTGGAAGTGATGCAGGAATATCCTTCCCTGAAAATAGCCATTTATGGACATGTGAACCAACCCCTGCAGTGGCGCCAAAGAAGTTCGGATGAGTACCTGGAGCGCCTGTCACAACGGCGGGCCGATGCCGTAAAACGCTACCTGGTAAGAAGAGGAATTGACCCGGAACGAATGATCACCGAAGGAAAAAGCAACCGGAAAATGATTCACCCCTACGCAGAATCTGAAGAAGAGCAAAGTGAAAACCGGCGCGTGGAAATAAAGGTGCTGGACATCAAACCCCGTTCAGAGAATTAACCGTACCTTTGCATCCCATTATTATAAACAACACACCATGGCCAACCGGGACAGTTTCTTCCGGCGCATCCTATACCGGGCGCTCCCTTTCAGAACATATTTATGGGTATTGAGTAAGATATATTTCCTGGCTTACCGGAAAGGATTATTAAAATCCAATGAGTTTTTCGGATATCAGTATTTTATCCGAAATATTGTTAAAGAGGGAGACGTGTGTATCGATATTGGAGCAAACATGGGGTACTTCACGGTGCCTTTGGCACGGCTGGCCGGAAGGCAGGGAAAAGTCTATGCCGTAGAACCCGTAAAGCCGGTGCTGGATATTTTGCGGAAAAACACCAAAAAACTGGATAATGTGGAAATATTACCCTTTGCTCTGGGAACGGAAAATAAGCCCATCCACCTGGGAAACGACTCCATAAAAACTAAAGGGTATGTGGCCTCGGGATCCCATTTTGTAATGGATAGCAATGACCCACAAGATGAACAGGTGGTTACCTTTGATGCAGAAATGCGCAAGGCGTCTCAGGTATTTCAGCACATAAAACGATTGGATTTTATTAAGTGTGACGTGGAAGGATATGAAGTTCATATTATTCCGGAAATTATGCCAATGATCAAAAAGTTTCGCCCCGTGCTCTTTGTAGAAACCAGCGGTGATGCCCGAAAGACCATACTTAATCTATTTAAGGAGAATGATTTTATTGCCTATGTGCTGCGCAATGGCATGATGCAACCAACCAACGGCAACCTTTCCGGAGACCTTATTTTGGTTCCCGCAGAGAAGGCAGATGCCTTAAGTCCGCATATGGTTAGTTGAGATTAAGTGTCCTGCACCGGCTTTATCTTACCCCCGGATCTGGGCCTGCAGCTTTTCTTCAAAGGCTTTTTGCAGCTTTTTCATAGACTTATCGATCACTTTATCCGTGAGGGTTTTATTTTTATCCTGCAGGATAAAGCTGATGGCATAGGACTTTTTTCCCAAAGGCACATTCTTTCCCTCATATACATCAAAGAGGCGCATTTCCTGGAGTAATTTTCGCTCAGTGGTGTATGCCAGCTCCTGGATTTCCTGGTAGGTAACATTTGTTTTCAGCAGCATGGCCAGGTCTCTTTTTACTTTGGGGAACCGGGGCAAGGGTTCATGGATGATCTTAACCTTTGCGCTTAACTCCATAATGGGCTCCAATGCCAGGTCGGCATAAAACACCTCCTGTTCAATGTCAAAAGCTTTCAGTACCTTCCGGCTTATCTTTCCCATTTGGAGCAATTCCTTTCCGGAGGAGCTCAGATATCGCACTCCTTCATCAAAGTAATCCCGGTTGCTATGGTCTGCAGATAAATGTTTTTGAGATATGCCCAGACGGTTTAACACGGCTTCCACATGGTGTTTCAGGTCAAAAAAATCAGCAGGCTTGTGGGGCATGTTCCAGGACTCCCTGTATTTTTTTCCGGTAATGAAGATGCCTGCATGTAAGGTTTCAGAAAAGCGTTTGCGCACGTCGGTATTCTTATGGCCTCCGGGGTTTATCCGGTACACTTTTCCTGTTTCATAAAGTCTTAGATTGCTGCTCTGTCGGTTGATGTTATGGGCTATATTTTCCAGTCCCCCGGCAATTAAATCTTGCCTCATCACATTGAGTTCTCTGCTCAGAGGGTTAATGATCTCCACCTGGTATTCTTCGCTGATGAGTTGCGACAGATGGTGGTAGTCCATGGCGGTGAGCGAGTTGTTCATTACCTCGGTGAATCCATTATTGCTCAGAAATTCAGAAAGGGTGTTCACCAGCTGGTCTGGCTCTGGTTTTTGGGGTGGCGATAAAGAGATTTGCATATTGCCGGGCAGAGGGATATGGTTATAGCCATAGATGCGCAGCACTTCTTCCATAATATCCACGTCTCTGGTTACATCCACTTTACCGGTGGGGACGGCCAGCACCAGCTTTTCATTGGTTTGCTCCAGGAATTTCATTTCCAGGTCGGCAAGTATTTGTTGAACCGTTTTTGGGTTTATGGTAATGCCTGCCAGCCGGTCCAGTTTACGGTATTCTAATGTAACGGTAGCTGGCTGGATCTTTCCGGGGTTATGGTCGGTTATGTGGGAGGATATTTTCCCTCCGGCCACTTCCCTGATAAGCATGGCCGCTCTTTTTAATGCATATACGGTTATGCCTGGGTCTGCACCACGTTCAAAGCGGAAAGAGGCATCGGTTTGCAGTTGATGTCTTTTGGATGTTTTTCTGACGGAGACCGGATTGAAATAAGCACTTTCCAGAAATAGGGAGGTGGTTTTTGTGGTCACCCCCGACCCACTGCCTCCAAAAACCCCGGCAATGCATAACGGGGTTTGGCTATCACAGATCATCAGATCCTGGTTGCTTAGTTTTAAGATTTTATGGTCTAAGGTAGTAAATGATGTTCTTTCTTTGAGTTTTTGTATAATGATAGTATGGTCCTCGATTTTATCTGCATCGAAGGGGTGGAGGGGTTGTCCTGTTTCCAGCATCACATAGTTGGTGGCATCCACTACGTTGTTCACTGGCCGGATTCCTGCGGCTTTCAGTTTGTTTTCAAGCCATTGTGGCGATGGTTTTACGCTGATGCCGGTGAGGGTGACTCCCGAGTACCGTGGGCATGCTTCTGTGTCCAGGATCTTTACTTTTACGGGAAGGCTTTCATTGTCCGGTTTAAAGTGGTCCACCCGTGGATAATTGAGTTTTTTGGCGGGGGAATTGTTTTTGCTTTGATTGATCACCGCCACCACATCTCTGGCTACACCCAGGTGTGATGTGGCATCGGCCCGGTTGGGGGTAAGGTCGATCTCCAGGGTCCAGTCTTCTTCTACGGGAAAATAGTGGGAAGCGGGTTTGCCTGTTTGGGCATCCGGGCTTAGCACCATAATGCCGTCGTGTGACTGGCCCAGGCCCAGCTCATCCTCGGCACAGATCATCCCCATGGAGGCCTCTCCTCTGATTTTGGCTTTCTTGATGGGAAAGGGCTGGTCCTGTTCCGGGTAAAGGGTGGACCCCACGGTGGCCACCAGCACCTTTTGGCCTTCAGTCACATTAGGTGCTCCGCACACTATGGGCAGGGGCGCTCCGCTGCCAATATCTACTTTGGTGACGGTAAGCTTATCCGCGTTGGGGTGCTTACTGCAACTAAGCACTTTGCCAACCACAATGCCTTCCAAACCGCCTTTTACCGATTGGAATTTTTCCAGTGAGCTAACTTCCAGACCGCAGTCAGTCAGTAGCTTCGATAATTCCTGTGGACTGTGGTCAAAGTCCACGTA
Organism: Bacteroidales bacterium; assembly: GCA_003557725.1. Classification (GTDB taxonomy): domain Bacteria; phylum Bacteroidota; class Bacteroidia; order Bacteroidales; family PWNQ01; genus PWNQ01. The sequence goes on from PWNQ01000118.1 coordinate 23,522, forward strand.
TTGCTTAAGCCAGTTGTATGAAACCTTCATGCCGGGATATTTTTTCAGAGCCACAAAAGTAAGGAAAATTATTTATGGACAGGGGGGTGTTTTGCTTAGCTGATGCGGCTCCAGTGAGCGGAGCTTTCACCGATGTGCATCAGGTAATTCCTCATGGGGGCATTTTCCGGCTTTTCCAGGGAGGGGTCATCATTCAGCACTTTTCCTGCTATATCCCGGGCCGCTTTCAAAATCTTTTCATCCCGAATGATATCGGAGATCTTCAGGTTTAATATGCCGCTTTGCTTTGTTCCTTCCAGATCGCCGGGCCCCCGGAGCTTCATATCTTCTTCTGCCACTACAAAGCCGTCCTGAGTATGAACCATGGTGCCAATGCGCTTTCGTCCATCCTGGGTAAGCTTGTCTTTGGTCATCAGGATACAGTAAGACTGGTCGGCCCCACGGCCCACACGACCCCGCAACTGGTGTAGCTGGGATAATCCGAACCGTTCTGCATTCTCAATAACCATTACCGAAGCATTGGGAACGTCTACCCCCACCTCAATAACGGTGGTAGACACCAATATCTGGGTTTCTCCTTTTATAAAACGGCTCATTTCATAGTCTTTGTCGCGGGTTTTCATCTTTCCGTGCACAATAGAAATGGCATAATGGGGCAGGGGAAATGCTCTGACAATACTTTCGTATCCGTCCATCAGGTCTTTCAGGTCCATTTTTTGTGATTCATGGATCAATGGATATACTACATATACCTGTCTGTTTTTTGCTATTTCTTTTTTCATAAACCCAAATACTTTCAGTCTTTGGGCATCGGTAAAGTGTACTGTTTTCACGGGTTTTCTTCCCGGTGGCAATTCATCGATCACCGAGCAGTCCAGGTCGCCATAAACGGTCATTGCCAGGGTCCGGGGAATGGGGGTGGCGGTCATTACCAGCACATGGGGGGGAATGGTGTTTTTCTTCCACAGTCGGGCCCTTTGGGCAACCCCAAAGCGGTGTTGTTCGTCGATAACCACAAAGCCCAGGTTATTAAACTGTACTGCTTCTTCAATCAGGGCATGGGTTCCGATAAGGATGCGGATGGTTCCCCTTGCCAGGTCGTTTAAGATTGTTTTTCTTTGTGACTGTTTTGTGGAGCCTGTGAGCAGTTCAACCTGAATGTCCAGCCCTTGTAGCATTTGTGAAATATTGGTATAGTGTTGGGCTGCCAGTATCTCCGTGGGGGCCATCAGGGAAGTTTGTGTATTGTTATCCAGCGCAATAAGCATACACATAAGGGCCACCATGGTTTTTCCACTGCCCACATCTCCCTGGAGCAGGCGATTCATTTGGTATCCGTCGGCGGTGTCTTTTCGTATTTCCCGTATTACTCTCTTTTGGGCAGCGGTAAGCTCAAAGGGGATTTTTTCCCGGTAGAAGCGGTTTAAGAGTGTGCCCACATCATTAAAAATATGCCCTTTAAGTCTGGCTTTTTTTTGTTTAACCCGTAGAATACGCAATTGGATAAAGAATAGTTCTTCAAACTTAAGTCTTCGGCGTGCTTTTTCGAGGGCCTCAGGTGACTGAGGGAAGTGTATTTGCCGGAATGCCTCTTCACGTCCCATGAGCTTATAGTTCTGAATAAGCCTTGATGGGAAGTTTTCCGGGATTGTATTTTCGGTGGTTTTTAGCAGGTTTCGCAGGATTTTTTCCAGCCCCCGGGTATGGAGTCCAAACTTTTTCAGCTTTTCAGTACTGCTGTATATGGGTTGAAAGCCTTTACGCCGGGCGATTTGTTCGGGTGATTGTACCAGTTCCAGTTCAGGGTGAGCGATGGAATAAGCTCCTTTAAAGAAGTTGGGTTTTCCCAGTACCAGGTACTTCTGCCCCGGGGTGATGCGCTCTTTGGCATGGCTGACTCCTTTAAACCATAGCAACTCAATGGTTCCTGAGTCGTCGGCCAGGATAGCCGAAAAGCGTTGGTTTTGGCGGCTGCCCACGGTCTCTGCTGAGCGGATGGTGCCCATAATCTGTACATAGGCCTGGTCGGAAGTGATATGGCTGATGCGGTGCACCTGGCTCCGATCAATATACCGGAAGGGATAGTGCTCCAGCAACTGTCCAAAATAAAAGACCCCCAGCTCCTTTTGAAGCAGCTCGGCCCGCTTGGGGCCCACACCTTTCAGGTAGGTAATGGGGGTTTTTAACAGATCAAAACTCATTAGACAAAAATACAAAAAACCGCCATAAAAAAACTCCCTGCCGCTTTTTGTGGCAAGGAGTTTTTATGCGTTAAACTATGCATACCCTCTTAGTATTCCCAGAGGTTCATTTCGCTGTTTCTGATCCGCTCTTTAATACCCTCAGCTTCCAGCAGGGCGTCCATCCCCATTTTATAGTCACTGATCTCACGGTCATAAACGTTGGACTCCTTGTAGATAAAACTGGCAAACATTCTTTTGGCAAAGAGATCTTCATAGGAAAGTTCCTGAGCCTCATTATGCCGGTTGAATACAGGAGCATTCACGAATGAATGCCTTGCCTCGGGGTAGTATATCCAGAACAAAGGTGTTACATCCACTTCACCACCATCCAGGGGCTTATGCCATATGGGGCGTATGCCAATGATGCGCACATCCATTACCGAACGGTGTTTGTCAAAAAACCACACCTCTTTAACATCCAGTTCGAAGATATCCTGTGTATTGGCTTCAATGGGTACTCTTTCAAATATCTCTTGTCCGAAATCATCATAGTCAATCACATCGATGGAGTCCTGCATTTGAGAGATAGCCTCTTCGATGGAGAGTGGTTCTACAAATTTATCGTCAGTGATATCTGAGCGGTAGACTACCATTTCCCCCCTTTCGATGGCACCTCTCACAACGGTCATAAAGTTTTCTCTTCCGTTTCTGGGTTGAAAGGGGTAGTAAAACGGCAGGTTGATCTTTTGCCTCATATCGATGCGTCGCCAGATGGTTTGGGACCACATAACGTCAGCTTCCCGGATGTATACATAAGGGAGTACTTCCCGGTTGTCGTGGCGGGTTTGTTCGGCAACATAATGGTTAGGAGCCTCTATAGTGCTCCTTTCGGTCTGCCACGCTTCCGGCCGGTCGGGTCGTTGCTGGGGTGTTACTGTCTCCTCAAACTGTGCCCATGCACCGGAAAAAGGTGCTATGATCAGTAGGGTAAGTAAAAACTTGATTGCCGTTTTCATGGTTCTGGTATTTAAAGGATTTTACATCATATTAAAGAAGATGCCGTCCAGGGGGACAGATCCACTGGGACCCTGTGCTCTGATATTACTGAAACGGACCACAGATCCTCTGGGCAGGTTGTTCACCATGTTTTGCATTTCCTGAGTAAGCCGGTCGCCCTGTGTGTTATAGTTTTGCGTTCTGTTACCCACGGTGACGCTCATCTGGAAAGCCGTTACCCTGTAGTTTGCTTCGATCAGGGCGTCTTGTCTGGGGAAGAGACGAGCCCTGTTAAGCTCTACGGCGGTAATATTATCTCCGGATGATTTGCCGGCCATTTGCAATGTGGGTCTGGGTAAGTTCCTTACCCGGAACTCCATGCTTCCCATAGCCCTGGTTGATCCATCAGGCATTCTTGCACTCACATTGATGGTAGAAGTGGGTCCTTGTCCGGGTCGTACGGTATACCTTCCGCCACCACCGGTGATGGAAGCATTGGAAGCACTGACGCTCAGGTTTGCGGCGGCAACACCTGGAGCAGATACCTCAAGTGGGTTATCCACACCCCGGTAGAATACGTTTACCGCAGTAGCTGAAATAGTAGCCGCAGGCTCTGCAACCATATAGCTGGATGAGAAAGAATACAGGTTAAAGTCTTCCGGCTTGTCACCGGGAGTTCCAGCTTTCTGCAGACGGATAAGTCCGGCATATGTCCTTTCACCCAGACCACCCGGCTGGGTACGATACCGGGTCACCCCGTCAATAGTGGCTGTATCACTGCTAACCAGAGTACCTTCCGCTAATATTTGCTCATGAGATGCCGAGTCCACGCCTTCCAGAATATAAACTTCCGGTTTTTGCGTTTCACTCATGGCAGCTACCAGTATTTGCGCCTCATAATCTTGCCCCCTCATAATATAGTTTGACTCGGGGATCACATAGGCCTCTACCCGGTCAAAGGTAAAGTCGGTTACACGAATTTGAGAAATAATGGCACTCACCACTTCAGCTTCTGCATTGCGGATCTCAGCAATAATACGGTTTAGGGTAACCACATTGGCAGCCAAAATGGTCTTGTAAAAGTTAAAGGTCTGCCAGCTACGGTAAGAGTCTGCCAGATGGGAGTAAATGTCGTCGGTGCTTAATCCCAGGCTTAAAGATTCGATCACATCCTGATCTTTTTCCGGGTCAAAGACATTTTCCAGGTCACTCCTGAACTGATCAATTTTCAGTTTGAGGCTATATCCGTATCCGGCATCCGGGTTTTCGTCTCCGTGAGGTGCCATAATACGGGTTGCCCTGATGTAGCTGTCCCTGCTTTTCATCATGGCCAGGGGCTTTTCCGCCCAGGTTCCGGTGACCTTGTTCCCGTCGCCATCTTCCCAGGTCGTCTCCAGGTTTGTAGTATCTTCTCCTTCTGAGAAGGCAATAAGTACATTCTTAACATGTTCCACATAACCCACCATGTCTTCGGTAAGTTCTTTGGCTTCTTGCGCCATTTCATATTGATCAGCAACCCTTGCGGAGTCAAAAGTGAGCTCCTGATGGAGTTGATTATATAATACCTGTGTTTTTCTGGTAAAGTTCCGGTTGGTTTCTTCCAGGCCTCTGTTTACCGTAACAAAAGCCTCCAGAACCTCGACGGATACGTTCAAGGCCAATAAAGCCGTCAGAACCAGGTACATCATATTGATCATCCTCTGTCGCGGACTAAGTGCGCTTAGGCTATTTCCACCCATAAATCAAAGTTTTTAAATTAAAAAATTGGTCTTTTGCGTATTACTGGCTCTGCTGTACATTCATTGCAGCAAGCATATTACCGTAAACCTTATTGAGCTGGGCTACGTTGGAGCTGAGTGAAGCGGCATTTTGCTTGTATTCATCTGTTGTCTGTGCCGATTCTTCCAGTTTGGTTACAAACTGGTTCAAGTTGTCTTTCAGCCTGTTGTTAATATCAGCCTGCTCACTACTGGTTTGAAGTTGTAACTCATAGGCGGAGTTGAGGGAAGCCAGGTTTTCAGAAACCTTCTTAATCTCATTTTTATAGGCGGAGGTATCCACATCCGAAAAGTCAATAGCGGATAATGAACTCTGCAGTTGCCTGGATGATTGATCCAGCAATTCGGTAGATTTCTTATAGGTGTCAGTCATCTCAGAGACGCTTTTGCTTGCCGTTTCCATGCTCTGCACATAGTTATTAGTTGCAACGGCTGCATTGCTTATCTGTCCTAATTTTTCAGCATTATCGCTAAGATTTCTCAGTCCTTTTCCCAGGCTTTCCATCAGTTCAGGGCCAATTTTAGCGTTCTCCAGCATTTTGTCCAGCTCTTGTGTGGTTGAGTCAACGATGACTTGCTGAGCACCACCACGGCGAGCAGGAGTGCTTTTATGCCCTTCCTCATCATCCGGGTCATGTAAACCTGCTAATTCCGGATACACCAGACTCCAGTCCGGTTCTTGTTTTTGCTCCTCAAAAGCAGAAAAGAAGAAAATTACTACCTCGGTACCCATTCCGATGATAAGCATAATCTCTGCTCCGGGATAGTGGTTGATCTTAAACAATGCACCGGCAATTACCATTGCTGCCCCCCAACCATAAAGTCTGGCCAATACCACCTTAAAGGTTGGATTGTTTGAAATTCTGTTGATAAAACTCATGATGTTGTTTGTTGATTTAAAATGGTTTGTTGTTTTGAACTATCATATTATCCAATTATTTACAGATGGTTTAATTGTAAATATTGGATGCGCGCGGGCCATCTCCTTTATGCCGTCCCAGGTAGGTTTGAACGTTTCGGAAGCCGATAAATGATTTGGCAGTATCTTGATATTCGTAGGTTCTTACCCCGTTACGGATGTAGTGTCCAAAGTCCTTCCATGACCCACCCCGGAGCACTTTCCGTTTTTGTGCCTGGGTATCGCCGTCGCGGGCGTTATATGCCACCTGCATATTAAAGTCGGAGGCATAGTTATAGGCGGATTCATCATAAGCATCTGCTGTCCATTCGGCTACGTTTCCGGCCATATCATATAGCCCCCAGTCGTTGGGAGCATAATGAGCTACAATAATGGTATGGAATCCTCCATCATCTACCAGATTTCCTCTTAGTGGCTTATAGTTTGCCAGGAAGCAACCCTGGCTGTTACGTACATAGGGCCCGCCCCATGGGTACGGGTTCAGGTCCAGGCCACCACGGGCAGCCCATTCCCACTCCGACTCAGTAGGTAAACGGTAATCGTTCACAAAGGAAATGTTATTGGAGGAAAGGTACGCGTGATGCAGCCGAGTACGCCAAACGGAGAAAGCACGTGCCTGGTTCCAGTTAATGCCTACCACCGGATAATGGTCGTAGGCCGGATGCCAGAAATAATTCTGTGCCATGGGTTCATTATAAGAGTAAGCAAAATCGGAAATCCATACCAGGGTGTCCGGGTATATATTAATGGGTGCCGGGTTTACGATAAAAGCAGACCGGTCCTGTAACCCTTGTGCCCGGTTGCTACGTTTGGCCGCAGCACGGTAGTCGATCCAGAAATAATCGAAATTGAGCCGGCGTGTATCAAACTGAGTACGGTAATAAAATTGCTCATGTTCGGGCAGCAGATATCCTTCCTGCTCCAAATACAGACGCACTTCCGGGTGATCCCAGTCGATATCCTGCGACCAGTCGATGGCATAACACTCCCCGCCGCTCTCAAAACAACGGTCTATAAACATCCCGTCGTCATCTCGGAGGAAATGCTCTCCATACATATCAGGATCATCCATAAGCCCTAATGCGTAATGAATTATAGAGTCCCTGACCCAATTTACAAACTGGCGATACTGGTTATTGGTGATCTCTGTTTCGTCCATGTAAAAGGCCTGAACCGATACGGTTCTGGATTGAGCCACATGGGCATAAGGAACGTCCTCATCGCTTACTCCCATATTATAGCTTCCCATGGGAATGTATACCATGCCGTGAGGATCTGGCTGATACCAATCAGGACGGTCCTGAACGCCGATCAGCTGACCATGGCCACGGTTATCACAGCTGGAAGCCATTACGGCAATACCCAGCATGACAAAAAGTAAACTCCTGACTTTCATTAGCTTGTTCAAAATCATAGATGTTCGTTTTATTATTTCAGTTTCTTTAACGAAAGAAACCTAAATCAGGTTACAAAGATACATACTTTATGGAAACCGTACCGTATTTATAAAAACCGTACCGTTTCATGTGACTCCAAAACTTTTGGGATCTCAATGTTAAAGCAGTAACGGAAAAATACTTCCACCGACCCCATGCTTCTTCCTTCCCTTCCCAGGGGTGAAGTGGTCACATCATAGCTGATACCCAGCATATCCCCTTCGGGAACAAATACATTGCCTCCTCCTCCTCCCAGGACATTGCGCATGCCGATCAATACGGCAAATGCATCATTGGTACGGTATGTGAGTCCCCCGTAAAAGCGGTTCCTGTACCAAACGAGCGTGCTGAAATCATATTGTGCTGCAGCGAAATCCGTCTTTATCATTACCGAAGGCTCTAAGCTGAAATCAGGGTCGGGAAGGTTATAGGTATAACCACCGGTGATGTAGTAATGTCGCCTCCCTTTAGGGTTGGCAAGCTCATTGGGCAGATCGATCTCACTCTGTAATATTTTGGATGTGGATATGCCGGCATAAAAATGACCCGGAACCAGATAATAGGCACCAAACTTCAAATCAAAAGCCATATTGGATTCTTCATTACCCCCCCCCCTCAAAAGAGGATCATTGGGGTCGCGTGGATCAAACATGGTAAAGTCGATAACCTGATCCAGCATGCCTCCCATAATGCCGATCCCCAGGGTTCCCGGGCCGATATTCCGGTGGAATGAATAACCAAGTTCAATACTGGTATTTTTAAAGGCCCCGATTTGATCCTGCTTGAAGTTGATACCCACTCCGCCCAGGATCTGGTAAAAGTACAGATCAGCCGAGAAAAAAGTGGTTACCGGGTTCACACTGTTGCCCTCGGGGTCTTGAAAGCCAATCCACTGTTGGCGATGGGCACCATTAATGCAGTAGGCTCCGTTCAACCCGATATAACCGGGATTGTAGGCCGTGGTGGTAAACATGTAGTGTGTGTACTGTTCCTCCTGTTGCCCAAACAAGTGCAACGTTGCCAGCAGCATTAAAAATGTAAAAATTCGCTTTATCATAACGGTAATAGTTTTCCTAAAATTGGCGCTAAATTAATAAAAAAATATTAATCAACAATCATTTGTTAATAGCATGATTTTATACAATCAGTTATATAAATCCATGATATGATTCAAAACGCTGGCAGACCAGATTTTTAAGTATAACGGTTCAGTGGTTTTTTTCATATATGCCGCGTGTTAATTTATAATCATTCTAAATTGATCGGGTGCAATTTTTCATATGTTTATTTTTTGCCACGAATGCACGAATAATATGGGGTTTTATCTGTTTAGAATTTTGTTCGTTGTTCGTCCAGGCCCCGAAGGGTTTGGACAGGGGCGCGTTCGGTGGCCCGGTCCTCCCCTTTAGGGGAGTCAGAGGGGCGCGCGCGGGAGTATTTATGATGATGCAATCATTATCTTTTCTTTGTCAAGTTTCATGTG
>PWNQ01000143.1 GCA_003557725.1 Bacteroidales bacterium
AACGCCCATGACAGGATTTTTGACACACAGGAGGATGATTATTTCCTTACGGAAAGCTCCCGCGCGCGCCCCTCTAACTCCCCTAAAGGGGAGGACCGGGCCAACCCGCTGCCTGTTTTCTATAATAAAGGGTAAAACGGCAGAGGGCAGAGGGCAGAGGGCATAGTTATTTGGCAATTTATAATAATGTCACCGCATATTATTCGTGGCAACGAACAACGAACAACGAACAAAATTTTAAACAGATGAAAAACATATTCCTTTCAGTAATGCTTTTGGGCTTGATTGCCCAGGCTTACAGCCAGGCAAGCCTGGACATGTCAGCAGGTTTCGTGGCGCAAACCTATAACAAGGTTCAAATCCCAAACCAAGAAGGAACGGCTTTTGACTTATATAAAGATTTTCAAATACAGGGACCCGTTTTATATTATAGCTTGAAACTGGGCTATAGCTTCCGGGAAAAAAACCATTTGTTTTTGTTGTATGCGCCCCTGAGTGTTAATTATGAAGGTGATGCACCTTTTGATATCAGGTTTCAGAACACCACTTTCCTTCAGGGGCAGAATGTAAACGCACATTATAAGTTTAACAGCTATAGAGTGACTTACCGGAGAGATGTTTACAGCTCTGAAAAATGGCTTTTGGGCATTGGCGTTACTGCAAAAATCCGGGATGCTGAAATTCGTTTAACAGAAGCTGACAAAAGCGATAAAAAGGATGATTTTGGCTTTGTCCCATTGCTGAATATTTATGCTGAGTATAATCTCCACAATTGGGCCCTGTTTTTTGAAGGTGACGGCCTGGCCGGGGGGCCTGGAAGAGCATTTGACTTATACCTGGGAGGGAAAGTTCCGGTTAATGACCGTCTTATAATAAAGGCAGCCTACAGAATGGTAGAAGGGGGTGCCGATGTACCGGCTGTTTACAACTTTACCATGCTGCATTTTGCTAATTTGGGCTTGATTATTAAACTTTAACAATGATCAAAATGGACAAAAATAATATTGAAACAAACATGGCTAAAGTTTCGGATAAAAGGCCCTTATTTTTTGGTCTGGCTTTTGGCATCCTCTTCGGCTTTCTGCAGTAGCAACCGGAATGGTTGGCATTCATTTAATGAAATCGCTGGGCTGGATCAAGCTTTCGCTCAAGAGTGGCTCCGTGGGGATGAACGTGGTGGGCGCACTGATCTTTGGCGTGGGATTCGCCATACTGGGATATTGCCCCGGTACCATCGCCGGTGCTATTGGCAATGGATACCTGGATGCCATTACAGGCGGATTGGCAGGCATACTGCTGGGTACATGGATATTCGCCATAATGTACCCCAAACTAAAGGAGGGCATCCTGAAAAAAGGTGACTATGGCGATATTACCATACCTGGCCTGCTAAAAGTAAACCAATGGGTAGTGGTTGTGCCTGCAGTGACTCTGATTGTATTGGTGCTGTATTGGATTGAAAAGGCTAACCTGTAAATTAATAGATTATTCGAAAGACCTATCTGACTAATGAGTATGATCTCCTATAAGTAACCATGGGAAGCATTACCGTAGTTGTAATGAGTCCGGTCTAAAAAGGATGTGCTTGATTTTCAGCGGATATGAAAAATGTGTGCCTTTAGGCCATACTCAGAAATTGAATAATTAAATGGAACAAAATGAATGGGTTGTTTGTTATCCTCTGTTGTAAACATGCCGTTGATTGGAAAAAGATGACGGTAGCTATTATTAACCTCTAACTACGTAAACATGAAAACCAAAGAAAAAGTAAAAAAACAGATTGATGAAATGGACGACCAGATTCGTGTCTGGGAAGCCAAAGCAGATAGCGCTAATGCTGAAGCCAAAGCTAAGTACAATGAGCAACTTGCAGACATGAAGGCTAAAAGAGATGAAGTGAAAGCCAAATATGACGAGATGGCTGATGAAGCAGAATATAAGTGGGAAAACGCAAAACAGGTTTTTTCCTCGGCTTCGGAATATTTCAAAAAAGGGGTTAACAAGCTTAAATCTATGTTTGACTAGAATGGAAAGACCATTATACCATCCCCGGCCTGTCAATATTTAATATGGTCAGCACTGGCCAGACTAAAGACCTGATTGAACAAGGCTATAAAGACGCGAAAGAACAACTGGAAAAGGCAGTAGAGGCGCACGGCCGTGCGCCTCTACTTGCGCACCTGAAAAACAGATCACGCAAGCCATTATACACCCTTGTGCAATCACAATCCATATGGAACCGCCGCATTGCCATCATATCCACCTTCCATTTTATAAAAAATGATGAGTTTGATCAAACCCTGAAGATCGCGGAAATTCTCCTTGGCGATACTGAAGACCTGATTCACAAAGCTGTTGGATGGATGTTGCGAGAGGTGGGAAAGAGAGACAGAAACAAGGAGGAGGAATTTTTGAAAAAGCACTATCAATATATGCCCAGAACCATGCTCCGGTATGCTATCGAAAGGTTTCCGGAAAATCTCCGTCAGCAATATTTGAAGGGAAATATATAATGAGT
>PWNQ01000189.1 GCA_003557725.1 Bacteroidales bacterium
CAGCGGCTTTTTGCCCCGGACCCTAAAGGGTGAAGCCGCTGAAAATCAGCCACCCTTTAGGGATGGGGCAAAGCTGATTTTCAGCGGATGTGAAAAATGTGTGTTTTTAGACTGGACTCAATTATTAATCTGAATAACCTTCCCGGTGCTTGTATAAATATTCAACTGTGGCGTTCGTATCCGGCAGTAAATTTTAATGGTTTACTCTGTGTCCTTTGATTGTGAACGTATTAAAAAGGCATTTTTTTTGCAACTAAGGCCTGGAAATACTGCTGAGGCCAGTCTGAAAAGGCTGCAATTGATTCTCAGTGGTTATTTTATTTTTTCATAGATGGCCTGTGAGAAGTGGTGCAGGTCTTTGGGCACCCTTGAGGTGATCAGGCTGCCATCAATGACCAGCGGCTCATCCAGATAGTCGGCACCTGCTTCCTCCAGTTCTTCTTTCACTCCTTTAAAGGCGGTGGCCATCTTTCCTTCCATGAGGCCCGCTGTGATAAGCACTTGGGGGCCATGGCAAATGGCTGCAACTGGCTTGCCCGTTTGGTAAAAATCCTGTACAAAAGCAATCACCGATTCATCTTCCCGAAGTTTTGCCGGAGCCTCGCCCCCCGGAAGGATAAGGGCATCAAAATATTGGGGCTTTGCGTCCCGGGCTGCCTTTTGAATATTTATGGTGAAATCACTGTTGTAGGCTTTTACTTCACCCTTTTCCGGACCGATAACCACTGACTTGATCCCGCGGTTGCCCAAATATCCCATGGGCATATACGCTTCTCCGTCGTGAAAGCCTTCTCCCACAAGAATGGCTACCTTCTTGTAGGCTTTGTCATGCTTGTCCATTTTTTCCCTTTCCTTTTTTGTTTTAGCCTCTTCCTGCTTTTCTGCCGTTCCATTACAAGCGGCGGTGACTGCGAAAAGGCCGGCGATGGCCGCCATTAGAAAAATTTTTGTGTTCATGGATTTATTGATTTTAGGGGTTATAGTTGCACGGATTGATGCAAAATAATTGTAGAGGCTGATTTAACATAGTTGCACGGGTTGATTCAAAATAGAAAGCGCAAATATAATAAATCCTTTATAAAAAGTCAACCATGCCTGCCCCCCCGGGGTGTTGCCTTCTGGTTAAAGGGTTACAGATTTTTTTAATGTGCTCACGTATAATATTGTATCTTTGTCCATTCCCGGGTGTAACGTTTTGGGCGGTGCATTGCGGAAACATGGGCAAAGTTAAAGATAGTTCTTTTATGAAAGCAGTTGTTCAGCGCACTACGCGTGCAGAAGTAAGAATCAATGATAAGGTTTCCGGAGCCATTGGCCTGGGGTTAGTGGTGTTGGTAGGCATCATGGATGAGGATACGGAGGAGGATGTTCGCTGGCTCAGCCGGAAAATCTCTATGATGCGTATTTTCGAAGATGAGCAGGGGAAAATGAACCGGTCGGTAAAGGATGTGGACGGGCGCATATTAATGGTCTCCCAATTCACTTTGCATGCCCTGACCCGCAAAGGCAACCGGCCTTCTTTTATTCGTGCTGCCGGGCCCGGTGTGGCCATACCTCTTTATGAAGCGTTTAAAAAGCAGCTTGAAACAGATACGGGGAGTGCTGTGGAATCGGGTGAGTTTGGTGCTTATATGGAAGTAGACCTGGTCAATGACGGCCCGGTAACCATCATTATGGACTCAAAAAACAAAGAATAATGGAGATCAAAGAGGCACAAAAAATGGTGGACAATTGGATTAAAGAGAACGGGGTGAGATACTTTAACGAGCTTACCAATATGGCATTGCTCACGGAAGAGGTGGGCGAGCTGGCCCGCATCATGGCCAGAAAATACGGGGAGCAATCATTTAAAGGAAAGGAAGAATCGGCGAATATGGCTGATGAGATGGCGGATGTGTTGTGGGTACTTATCTGTCTGGCCAACCAAACAGGAACCAACCTGGAAGAGGCGCTGAAAAGGAATATGGAAAAAAAGACCCGGCGGGACAAACACCGGCATAAGGAGAATAAAAAACTGTAATCCGGAGCGATGAAAAGCAGGGATGCCTACAAACAGAAGAGGATTCATGGTAAGGTACTGTGTTTTGAGTGCCGGCGGGTGCGGACTGTAATAGACATTTGGAAAGGTATACTGATCATGACGGCACTGCTGGTTATGCTTCAGGGGGCTTTGCTTGCTCAGGTTACTGTCCGGGGGCAGGTGCAGGATGCCTGGGGAGGGGAGCCCCTGGCGTTTGCCCATATCAGCGTTCATGGCCAAAACCAGGGCGCAGCCACCGATATTGATGGCCTGTTTTCCCTGACACTGCACCAGCCCGCACGGTTCTTCGTAGTAAGCTATGTGGGCTACAAACCGGATACGGTGGTCATCATAGAACATAAGGAGCACTACACGGTATCCCTTGAGAGAACCCGGTTCTCCTTATCAGAGGTTACCATTTCCCCCGGAAAGAATCCGGCACACCGGATTATTCAGAAGGCCGTTGAGAACAGGAAGCACAATGACCCGCACGCCAGGGGGTCATATAAGCTGACCACCTATAATAAGCTGGTGGCTACCATTGATGAAAGCTTATGGGATAAAGATACCCTTGAGCTCAATGCGCGACAGCGACGGGCCAGAGAGGAGTTTTTGCATAAGCACTTGTTCATTATGGAGAGTGTGAGCCAGCGGTTTTTTCTGGCTCCCTCAAGGACCAAAGAAAAGGTGATCCATACCCGGGTATCGGGTTTTCAAAATCCTTTTTTCTTTATGCTGGCTACACAGCTCCAGTCGTTTACTTTTTATGATGACTTTATTTCCATTGGCGGACACAGTCGCCTGGTTAACCCTGTGAGCAAAGGCAGCACGGAACGCTACTGGTTTCGTATTGAAGACACGGCCTATATTAATGATCCTCAGGATACTGTTTTTATTATTTCCTTTCATCAGCGTGCCGGGCAGTCCTTTAACGGGATGCGGGGGGTTCTTCACATCGGGGCACGTGATTATGCCATTCGTTCTGTTATTGCGTCTCCGGCCTCTATAAGCGACCAGGCGGAGAGCTCCCCGGAAGGAATGTCCATGCTTATCCGGCAAAACTACGAGAAAGTGGAAGGGAAAAAGTGGCTCCCAGTGCAGTTAAATACCGAAATAATATATTATATGGGAGAACTGGGAGGGGTGCCTCTTAAGATCGAAGGGCATACCTATGTTCAGGATGTGGAGGTAAACCCGGAGATCCAACGCCGTTTTTTCGATGAAAACTATTTGGAAATGGATGAAAATGCGGCCATACGAAATGATAGTATGATTAATGTATACCGGGACGGGCGCTTTACTCAGCGGGATGAAAACACCTATCCTTTTGTGGATAGTATCAGTGAAGAAATGAACCTGGAAAGAAGGATGGAGGCCATGCGTATTTTCTTAAACGGCTATATCCCGTGGGGGCCACTCAACTTTGACCTGAACAAAATCCTGCATTATAATAATTATGAAGGCGTCCGTCTGGGGATGGGGATTACTGCTAATCAGCGTTTTTCCAGGGTGATCACTCCGTCGGTTTATGTTGGTTACGGCACCAGGGATGGCTTGTGGAAATATGGTGGCGCCCTGAAAGTGCATCTGTGGGACCAGCATGACCTAAAATTGGTGGCTGAATATGAGGAGGATGTGCGGGAGTTTGGGCTTTTGATCGAGCGAAAGTCGTCGAGCCCTTTGGATGCCCTTTGGTATAGGGAGTATTCTGTGTCCCGATTTGATCACCAGAAACTTGCCAGCCTGGCGATGGAGTTTCGCGCCCTGCGCTTTGCATCCATAAAAGCAGGATGGAGAACACGCGACCTGGATTTTTTCGGGGATTATCGGTTGACCGCATCGAATAACCAGGCCTCTATATTATTGGATGGAATATATACCTGCGAATTGTTTGCCAATATCCGCTATGCTTATGGTGAGCACTTTATCAAAACCCCTTGGGATAAAGTGTCTTTAGGAACCAGATATCCGGAGGTCTATCTAAATTATTCCCGAGGAACCCATTGGCTAAATGGCCAATTGCAGTATCATAAACTGGACATGCTGATCAGTGGGAGCTATCATACCAAATATAATGGCGCCATCCACTTTAACCTTTTGGGCGGACTGGCTTCCCGGAACACCCCGTTAAGCCTTCAATATGCTGGGCTGGGAAGCAGTGAAGGTTTTCTCTTTTCTTCCATATCATTTAATACTATGGGGATCAATGAGTTTTCGGCAACCCGCCATCTGGCACTTTTTATCGAGTATGACTTTTACCGGACCTTATTCCGGTGGTATAGCATGGCACCCTCTTTTAGAATCAGTACTGCATTACTACTGGGGTCGCAATATGGAAGGCATCATCACCAGGGAGTTACATATAAAAGCCCAAATAAAGGGTATATGGAATCGGGCGTATTACTGGACGGGATTTTGCTAAACCCAATCTCCGGGATCGGGCTGGGCCTTTTCTATAGATACGGACCTTACAGGTATGATAAATGGGAGGATAACCTGGTTTTGAAACTGATCATTAAATTCCGGTTTTAATTTTCAGCCAGGGGTGTGTGAATGACTAATGCTTTGACATAATTGGTTTGGGTTCCACTGCTAATCCATAATACACCGGACAGAGTGTCCGTTGGAAAGCGCCAGTTCGTAAATTTCTGCGGGGATGCTGTTGAAGCCCAATGTGTGTATATACCGACCAGGGCTACCCATGGTGCTGGACCAGTAATATCCGAATGAGCCGGCCAGGTGGATAGAGCCATTGCTGTAGTCGCGGAGCCCTGCCAATGACCACTTTAGCGGGGAGGCAAAAGCTCCTGCAGCATCGTTTGTGCTCCAGCTCTTCCATTCTTCATCCAGCTCTGTTGCCGTTGGCAACCTGTAGCCATCGGGGCAAGGATTGTTTATACCGTTTACCCCTTGCCATAGATCGTCGTCCATTGGGTGGTGATACCAGGGCTCTTCAAAGCCGGTAATAATAAAATCACCATGGCCGGGAGTATGGTCGTCGCTCCGCACAGAGGTTGTGCCAGAGCCTCTTCGCTGATGACCGTCGGCTCCCCTTCCCCACTGATACAGACCGCCGAAAGAAGACGCATCGGTGGAGGAAGTGGCTGCACGGGAAGCTCCAAGATTGCGATCCATCCATGTCTTACCAGTAGCAGGACTGTTCACAGCAACCACCTTAGTGGGGCCCCCATTGTTATCATCATGGTCTTCCTTGTCGCAGCTGATGAAAAATAATGAGATGGGAAAAGCCACAAGGATAAATAAAAAATACCAAAAGTGAACCTTTGCTTTCATAAGTAATAGGTTTTAATTAATTAGTGTGGTGGCCCCATTTGAAAAATAAACTGACCCCACGATAAACAATTATTAAACGAAGGCTAATATACAAAAAAAAACAATAGAATATGAGTGCGGGTTAGAAAACACCCTGCACTTTATTTGGATAATTCTTTTTCACAAATAGTTAAATGACATGACTCCCAACCGATATTCTAAAAATAACCGGGAGATACCATTTATTTTATGGGCCTGTCTTTAATATGTCTGATGATTGGCTCCGGAATATGTCTGATGATTGGCTCCGGGACTTTGGCAATGGATACACAATCAGCGACCATGGGAAGTACGCCGCTTTTGTGCAAGGCATTAAAAATTAATTTTGTGCTTCTAACTCAAAACAAAGCGACCCAGGGAGTACTTGAACCCCCAACCTTCAGAACCGGAATCTGACGCTCTATCCAATTGAGCTACTGGGCCAGTAAATGCGGCTGCAAAGATATATAAAATTATTAAACCACCACAGGCGGATTTTTCAACCCTGGTGAACCGGTTTTCCCACTCCATGGGCAGTAGTTCCAAGAAACATGTGCGGGTTTTCCATTAATCCTCCCTTTTTGTATGGATTGATTAATGGCGAGACATTGTCTTTCTGCAATTCCATTACGTGCTTTTGCCCCAATGATAATGTATCCGCCGCCAATATTGCTGAAATCATTGGCAAAGGCACATATTGTTCTGTATATCGCTCCGGGGTTCCATCCGGCTTTATACTCAATTCGCTCGTTTTTAACGATCTTTCCGGAGATTAGTTCGGTTAAATTGACAGGTAATGACATATCTTTTTATTAAGCGATACAATTTCTAATGCATTTGGCATTTATTTAACAGAATAAACTAATTGTTAATTACGCGCCTCATATTTATGGGCCGTTTTTGACTAAACAATAACAAACAGAAATTACTGATCTTTAGTCCGATGTCCTTATCTATCCCAAAACCACTATCGTTTAAGACACTTATCCGCATAATGCCACATTCACCTATAGCCAGTGAATCCTTGATGAATGCACCCTTAATAAACACCGGAGCAGGGGTATGTTGTGAGTTTGGGTAAAGCAATATGGAGGCCAGTCCGTTCCAGTACTCGTTATAAATGTACATCTGCTTCAGGTCTGCATCACCCGGCGTATTGTCTTCAGGCAGTTTCCATTTGGTATCAATGATTATGGACTGATCCTTTTGCTTGTCTGTAATTACAATGTCAGGTTTAATTATTTTGTATGACGAGCTCCCATGTAGTTGCCAAAATTGTTTTCTTTGGCGGACTACCTTCCAGTGTGCCTTTTTCCATTTTCTTATTTGTCTGAAAATATACTCTTCCCACAACTCGTTCATGTCAAACAGCAAGGCCAGAATATGCTTCTGCCCACTTCTGATATCCGGCCGGTAATGTAGCAGTATCATGGCGGCAATTTCAATGGCTTCCGCATACCGCAGGGTTTTGCGGTTGTATTGAATATTGTCGAACATCCCAGCTTCCACCTTGATGTCCTCAAGTTCAGGGAAATCGAGTAACAGACGGTATACTCTGTCTTTTAGGGTGGGGCTGTTGTTGGTAAGCGGAATGATCTTCAATGTTTTCAGCAACACCCTGTTAAAAAAGTTTTCCTGATCAAATGCCTGGTGTTTGGTATAAAACCGCTCCTCGTGAATAGCATTCTGCTGAATCTGTTTCGAAAATACCAGTCTGCCTTTTAGTGCGTTGCGGTTTCCTTCAGTAGTTCTGTATTTTTTTACCAACCCCTCTCTGATAATGTTTTCACATTCCTGGATAAAGATTTCCAGGTAAGCCTCCAGTATGCTTCTGGGTTTGTATCGCAATGTGGCTTTTTCGTTGGCATATACATTCATCCAACTGCACTCCTGAAGCATGTCCAGCAACAATCCCTGCCATCTGGATTTGTCGTCACCGGAAGCCAGTCTGCCGATTTTGGGAACAATTTCGATGGTTAGCTCATCAACCTGTATGACACCCACATAGTTTTTAAACTTCACGCCTCTGGGGACAAGTGTAAAGTACCTGCCCCCATGTTCTTCGTTATACCAGCCAAGTTTCTCCCAATGGGTCTGGGAGAAACCATTGTTGCTGTCAACCTTTAGCAACTCATGCTCAAACACCTGGATAGTATGTGCTTTAAATGGCATTATAGTATTCGATTATCATTGATAAAGTGACAAGAAATCATCAATGGTCAAATCTTCCGGATTCTTCAATTCATAAATGGGATGCTGATATTGACCTGCCAGGTTATTGCTGCCGGAAAATGAAGCAAATAGCTCTTCACTCACCGGAATTGGTTCGTTAAAGAAGCGATCGCCAAGGACCAGGCCAAGTTTCTCTGTGTCATTGTAGAAAAACTCTTTCAACAAAGGAAGAATCTTATTGCTGAATACCGACCTAAGGCCATCTGTATCTTTAACATTCCATAGCCAGGCATGGCCGATGGTATGATCAGCGTCTTTCAATACTTTTAACCTTTTGTTCAGGGCGTTGAGCAATGCCACCAGATCGATTCCGTCCATGGTCACTTTGACAGGAAGTATGTCAGGTGCCGGTTCTTTCAGGACAAAGGAAAACCTCCGTCTTAGGGCTGTGTCCAGCGCTTCTGCACTTCTGTCGGCAGTGTTCATTGTTCCGATAACATGCAAATTGGGCGGGACACCAAATCGTTCCTTAGAATAGGGAAGTGTTACTGTCAGGGTGGTATCGCATCCCAATCGCTTGTCATCTTAAAGAAGTGTGATCAGTTCACCGAATATGTTGGCAATATTCCCCCTGTTGATCTCATCAATGATCATTACGTGGGGTTGATAATCACTGCCTTTAATATCTTTGGGATTGCGCTTGTCAGCAAGCTGTTCATAAAGACTGCTAAAGCCCTTCATCTTCTCTTTTTCTTTTATATCCGGGGATTCGGCTATTGCCAATGCAGCTTTCGTGCACAATTTCTTAAACATCCCATCCTCGACCTGGTAGTTGATTGGATCACCTTTATTTTCAGGTGGTATGGGCTTGATTCCCTCAATGAAATCCTCATATCCCAGGCTTTGATGAAAGGATGTAAACAGGATGCGTCCCTGGGCAAGGTAGTTATCGTAACGCTCTTTTACAGCCGAACAATCCGATTTTTCGATTTCTCCAATATCCCTTTTTTCAATGATGGCAACGGATTGAAATATAGTACTGTAGGTCTTTCCGGTGCCCGGGGGGCCATATAAAATGGTGTTTTTGGAAGAGGGTGTAATTGGAGCGGGCATATTGTCCGGACCTTTATCAGACAAAAACTTCACCTCGAATTTTGGGGCAAATATCTTCTTATTCAAATCATTAATAGAATTAGTCGGGACTTCCCAAAAAGTGGAATTTCCTCCGGGCATATGGTTCTTTTTCTCGTTTTTCAGCTCGGTAACGGAACCATTTTGTGCGAGATACAAGATTTTGATCTCCCGGTATGACCATGCTTCATCTGTTGGAAAGTCAGGCTTTAAGGCATCATTCAGGCTTTTAATATCGGAAACTATTTGGCCGATTGCATATACATTCTTTCCCCCATAACAGACATAGACATAATCACCCATCCGTTCTTTTTCACTGAATATGTCGAACTGGTTTAATCCGGTATCATTACCCATGGAAATCCAATGGTTCTTTTCAAGAACCTTCAGGATGCCTGCCTTTTTAAAGTTGCTATTGTTTACAAATGCCCCATGTGATATTTTGAATAGCTTGCGGCCATTGAGATGGATCAATTCCGTTGGAGAATCGCTATCTCCTTTAAACAAATGCGCAAACCAGTCAATTTTGCCATGATCAGTTTCATTCACCACCTCTTTTAACTCATTAGCTGCTTTGATGAATGAGGGATAATCCGATGGCAATCTCAGCCACTTTCTAAACTCTAATATTGAATTGTTAATGATTGGGAATACTTTCGGTTTAATATAGTGCAGCCATGGAGAATAAACGCCAGCGGTCACCTGTGGTACCTTCAGTTTGTCAAAATCTTCAACCAACTTCACTGCCTGGTCAACGGATTTCACAGAAAAGGCCTCTCTAAGAAATGTTTTCACCTGCTGCAATTGTTCTGGCTTTGGCTTTGTGATGGCGTTAAGCCCTTTGCCGGTATATCCTGTCTCGCCAATTTCATTGAACTGGTTTAGGATCTTTTCTTTTTTTGCCTGGTCTTTAACGTTGGTGTTCAGGTATTTTTTAAAGGTGTTGATCTTACTCCCATATCCTGTCATTTGAATCAAACCCGTGAGGTGTTCGTTGGTGAGTGGATCGTTGTCTAATGTAGCCGAGAGTATCTCCCTGAGAACTGGCACAATCCTGCTTTGTTTTATTCTTTCCTTCAGTTTTCCGCTCTTCCGGAAAGCATCATATTGTTGTTGAAAGTTCTCGAGGTTTGACTCTTTCATGGCTGGTGAATTTTAGGTTATTATCCCTGGCTTTTTTTTCCGCCAGATTCAAATGCGGTATCGTTTTTCCGATCTCATCCTTCAACTTGTATTTATTATCCAGATCTTCATGCCGGTTATACCTGTCCGGCCCCCAGGGTGAGCCGTCGGGGGTTTTGCCCCATTTGATGTTGGGGTTTTTGCGCAGGATGCCGGCCTGCATAAACGGATAGATGTCAAGTTTCACAAAGTTGTTTATGAAAACTTGATTTATTATTTGACAGTAACTATTTAGATGCTTATTTCAGCTAAAACATATGCAAAAGTACAAAGATTTATTGTTGTTAACAAGCAA
>PWNQ01000135.1 GCA_003557725.1 Bacteroidales bacterium
AGCCAACCCAACTCCCGCACATGAGGCAGAGTGTCTCCGGAAAGGTCAAATACATGACGACCCGTGTAAAATAACCGATCGCCAAAAAGGGTGTCCACACTAACTTTATGGCTCCCTGTAGACAAATTCATGGGATAACGGGAAGTGCCTCCAACTTCTAACAAACTAACCGCGTGGTAACCCAGATCTACCCCCAGGCTGTCGGGCAATATTTGGCAAAACCTGCGGGCAGAAAGAAATACCGCATTACCACGGCTCACATGATCCAATAGCCGGCTCACACTTTCCGGTGTCATCTTGATCTCATCAGATATATATATAAGGTTATAGGCACCCGTTGCCCTTTTATTATAGGTGTAGAAGCTTTGTGAAATACGCTCCGGCGCCTCACCCCCGGTGACCCCGGGCATAAGCCTGTACAAAACCTGAGTGCCAAAGGGAATGGCATCTTCCGGCAAATAGGTGCGCTGCCAGTTAACCACCCGCTCACGTGCCAGCTCATAATGCACAATAACCCCTATGCCAACAAGGAATAAAAGCAAGTAAATAAATGGGACTTTTGTGCTTTTCATAAGAAAAAAATGCTTAATAATAATGTATCCCTATAATAATGTATCCCCATAATAATGTATCACCCCCGGAAGGAGACCCTTCTCCCTTCTGTTGATACCAGGGCATATGGTTTAATTATAATATCAATACCGGTTCTTTACCACTTATCCTTTGTTTTTTTGCGTTTATTCTGATCTTCTCTACCAATTGTGTCATTTGGTGGCTACGTTCCTCTTTTGCAGGAAACCCTCCATACCAGACATATTCAAATATTTTGCCAGCCATTTTATAATCGTTATACAATGGCTTTCCTTTTAATTCACTAAGGTAATGGCAATTGAGCTTATGAGGCTCCCATTCTATACAACGATACTGATGAAGTATTCGGAGTATTATCTGATAAGCAAACCGGATGGCCATGCGGTGGTCCTGGTTTTCCAGGGCTTTTTTCCATTGGTATTCCAGGATATGACCATGGGCTTCCGGATGCCTGTTTTCAAACACATATCCTGAGCTTTTGGCTTTTCGCTGCCGTTTAAAGGGAGCGGAAATGTTATAGCTAAAAAGCCTAAGGGCAATAAGAACCACTGCAGCAATGATAATCAAATAGGGCAGCCCCCTAACGATGGTATCCAGCACCGGTGATGGGACGATGCGTCCAAAAAGCCTGCGCAAAAGGGAGTAAAGAAAGCCCTGGTGTTGCTCCGGAGCTTTATCATCCAGATAGTAAGCATATTTTCGCTCGCTTTGCATTTGCTCCAGCTTCTCCCTCGATAGCTTCCGTTCCGGCTCCCGGGCAATAGCATGAGAAGAAAAAGCACTGCCAAGCAAAATTATAACGACCAATGCCAGACAGGCACGACTACTCAGCATCAATCTCATGGATCTTTTGTTCTAAAAAGGTTTCTTCATGCTTGTCTTTCAAGCTATAATAGTTCACCGCCACCGACAATGCCAAAAGAACGGAGGTGACCATGGAAATGAGGAAGTAGTATAAAAAAATAAATACCAGAAATAGCCAGGAGCTGACCATCCCCGCAGTATTGGGCACATTCAGGTACTCAAGCGCATGCCCACCCAATGCCAATGGAGCATTCAAAGCGTTCCCAAAAAAATACAACACCCATATAGTGAAGAAATAGAACCAAAAAGACCGCCACCACATGCCCTTAATAAGGCCTGAACTACGCTGGAAAGCTTCCACAATGCCTTTGTTTTCCATGCTAATGGCCGGAAATACCAGGCTGTATTTTAACAAAAGGAAAAACATAAACACAAAAATCCCAAAAGAAAACAGGGCGTAAGGAAGGGCAAAGGCCAGCATACCCAATACAATGGAAACGAAAAGGTATACAAGCATCACCCCGGCATAACTAAGTATCTGCTGTTGAAAATGGCCGGATTGAAAAGGACCGGAAGGCTTCTTACCGGGATTATCCACCACCTGACGCACATAATCGTTAACAACAAAATATAACAGCACCCAGCCAAAGAAGATGAAAACAATAAATATCACCCAGTATATCAAGTTGTCTGCCGGAAGGCTGTGCCTGAGGATTGCCTGATTGAAAAAACTACCCACCAGCCTGAAAATCATAAAGTAAGCCAAAATCATAGGGGGAGCTACATACAAAAGCACGTTTTTAAGCAAGGGGAGAAGATGCTGGCGGGAAAACTCAAAGGTTACTGAAACCATGTCCACAGCTGAACGGTCTTTTCTCAATTCTGTCATTTTTCTTCTGTTTATTATTCAACGTATTAATGATGCAACCTATGATATCTTACTATATATTAGCACTATGCATTCAATACCCTTTCCAACTTTTATTAAAGTCATGTCCATTATCTTTTGCATTGGGTGCGGTCTTCCGGTTTACTTTGCGGTTCAACCAGAAGGGATAGACAAAGAAATATGCAAGGATCGCCATGACCGACAAAGATATAACTGTCATACTCA
>PWNQ01000151.1 GCA_003557725.1 Bacteroidales bacterium
AGAATGCAGATGTAATACCCAGTGGGATGGCATATTTTACACCGATAAGATATATGCCCAGCGAATTGATTATGCACAGGATAAACACCACCAGCAGCACTCCGGCCATATATCGTACCATAACGGTGGAGATTTCCCTTAAAATGGCGATCATTTCAGCACGATATGGCCTTCCCGCCACTTTCATCAGGAAATACATAAACTTGGTACGGTAATACAGGAACATAAAGATGTACACGGGCAACAATCCCAGCATGAGCAGCGTGGAGGTGGTTGCCTCAAAGAATGCCTGGATATGGCGAGTTCCCGACTGGATAAAAGCGGCCACCTCTCCCCTTACAAAGGCTGTAGTCTGTTCCGAATTAAACCCAAAGTACTCTCCTACAGTAGCTACCATTCGAGAAAAGTTGGCAATGCCCGTGTCTACCAGGTGGGGAAGCTCACCAGAAAAAGGAGATAGTATACTATAAGCCGTCAGGATCAGTCCACCTAAGATGATAATGGCACCAAAGATGGTTACAAGGTTGGCCAGGATCCGGGGAAACCCTTTATTTTCCAGGACATTGACCAGCGGGTAGAGCAGGTAGGCCAGCAAAAATCCGAAAGCAATGGGATATAAAAAGTTACGGATGGTTATGAGACCGTAGATAAACAACATAATGGCCAGTAGTGTATAGGTAAGCCGCTGGGCCATAAATATACGGCGCCGTGAAGGATCATCCACCCTGCCTTTGCTCATAATTGTATCATTGTGTGGTTTAGGATGCAAAAATAGGGTTTATTCCTATATGATCACACCCTAAGGTAAATATACAGATAGTATTTATCCTATTTAGTGTTTGTCCATAATGTCCCATATCTATGTTGTTGCGAAAATTATAAATCCTCATAATAGGTTAGTATATTGCGGTTTATAATTATATTTCACCATGATAATTATTTTTAAAGGTGTTCAAGAGTTCACTTGGTTCGGTTGGCACGCCTTGATCTGGAACATTATGAATCAACCACTGGACTATGTAGACAGACAACTATTTAAGCACATATTTACGGACAATTTTTCTCAGATTGTCTGCATTTATAGGTTTGGTCAGATAATCATCGAAGGCTTTCCCATACTTATCCTTTTCCTGCTTCAATGCAAAGGCCGTTAATGCCACCACGGGAAGATTTGGTCTAAAGGATTTAATGTATTGTGTTGCCGTATGTCCGTCCATCACCGGCATTCTCAGGTCCATAATAATCAGCTGGATATTTTCATATTTCCGGCATATATCTACGGCCTCTTTACCATTATTAGCAATAAGCAAACTTACATTGCAATCTGCAAGGACTGTCTTAAAATATTTACGACTGATCTGGTCATCATCAACAATCAATACGGTGGCTCCGGTCATTATACCCCGTGATCTAACGGTATGTTCTGTTTCGGTGACCAGGTTTTGGTCTTCCACTTTATTCACAGGAATAGTAAAATAAAACACCGATCCCGCCCCGGGTTTGGAATCCACCCAGATTTCACCCCCCATCATTTCCACATACGCACTGGATATGGCCAGGCCCAGTCCGGCACCATCCCGGGCATTGGTCACTTTGCTGTCTGTCTGGTAAAACCGCTTAAAAATATTATGCTGATGTTCTGGTAAAATACCCGGTCCGGTGTCTTTCACATAAAACTCAATGATTCCAGCCCCCTGGTTCAATACATACCCAAACTCCACCCTCCCTTCTGAGGTGAACTTAATGGCATTTTTCAACAAGTTACTCATCACAGAATAAAGCTTTTCCCTGTCGGTATGTACAATAAAAGGTTTTTCTGTATACTCCCCCTTAAAATGAAACCCCAGCCCCTCCTGGCTGGCCTCAATACCAAATAGCTGATACAAGTGCTTCATTATCTCATTAACATCCGTATCAACCTTGTTTAACTCCATCTGGCCGGCTTCTATCTTAGAAATACTAACCAGGTCGTTCATTATATTAAGCATGCGGTTACCGCTTTTCTTTATCACTTCGGCATATTCTTCCTTTTCACTTTCTGTAACATCCTTCTCTTTCAACAGGTCGGCAAAGCCAAAGATCCCGTTAAGGGGGGTGCGGATCTCATGGCTCATGTTGGCCAGAAAAGAAGACTTGAGCCGGTCAGACTCCTCGGCCTTTTCCTTGGCTATTATTAGCTCCTCCTGAGCTTTAACCCGTTCAGTGATATTCTCATGCATAACCACAATGTGCTCCAGGTGTCCGTCGGAAAGAAAAATGGGAAAGATCACCGAGCCTATGCAAATGGGATTGTCCGGATACTTGCGGTCTATATGATGAGCATTATACCAAAAAGGCTCGGTGGCAACTACTTGCCCTTTAAGCATCCGGTCAAAAGTATTGGAATACCCTCGTTCCAGGATCAGTGGATCTTTCAAAATAGACCACTTTTTATCAGGTCTTGTTTTGAATAGTTGGAAAAATGCCTTGTTTTCACTCATGTGATAACCCTCTGCATCCAATATTTGAATGCTGTATGGATTATGCTCTATGATCCGGTCAAGGATATCCGTTTTCCTTTGGTAATCCTGTTCTATCAAATGCTGGTCGGTAATATCCTGAGTAATGCCCACCGCCTCCACAACATGACCCGCTTCATCCTTTTTAAACGGAGTAAGCACGGTGGAGTAAACCCGGTTATCAAACTCAAAACCCCGATACTTTACTGTTTTCCCGCTAAATGCTTGATCATAATATTTTTTTAGCTTTCCAAACAGTTCTTCGCCAATAATCTCCCGGATTTTTTTCCCCTTCACCTTTCGGGTGGAGATATTGTTTCTTTCTGCCACTACCCCCTCATTAAAAATGATCACATAGTCATTGTTTTTATTTTTTATACACCGGAATATTTGACTGTCCAGTGTTTGAATAATTTGGAGCAAATCATCGGATATTTCCTGCGACGACTTAAGTTGCTGCTCAAGGCGGGTACTATCCCGCTGTTGGTCCCCTTTATTATCTGAGCTGTTCATATAGATTGGTGTTTATGTTAGCGCAAAGGAATACATATCTGTGTTTTACAATGATTGTCCAGAATTTTTTCGCATCCTAAAAAGGCCTATTGGCTATCATTGGCTGTGAATATTCGGGGTTAATAGTACTTCTGTATTATCCAACGACTAAAATAATAAAAACTTTTCAATCTGTTCCATTAATTTATTTTCTTGTTCATATAATTCCAGATAATCCGTATTGATTTTCATAAAAGGGATATTTTCATTTTCCAGTTTTTTGGCTATGTCATGGTTTTTCTTTTGCATTACCGGACAGTTTTTAAAGGAGTACAAAAATACGGCTTCCACGTTATAGTCGTTGATTTTCTTTTTTAGCTCCGTCATGTTATGGTCGTAAAAGCATGCACAGGGGTTTTTATTCATGGTTTGAGTGATATATTTAACGGCCGGGTCCTGGGAAGGGGCATCTCCCTGGAGCAGTTTTTCCAGATGATCATAGTGATAATTGATATTGGTAATCCCCATACAAGATTCCTCGCAAACAATAATGGCGTTATTATTTTCCACCAATCTGTAGATATCGGTAAAAGGGGGCATAATTCGTGGAGCAATAAGCATTACCCTTTTCTTCTTGCCTTTTGGGTTATAGCCTTTTCCTTTTTTCAGGTTTTCTTCCAGTTCATTTTCTATTTTTCTCAGGGCCTCCAGGAGTTTTTCCGGGTCTTCCACCAGGAATAATTGCTGCGCCCAGAGGGTGTTTTTACCGTTTATGGGCGGGTTTCCGGCTTTTCTCAGGCTGGAGATATTGCTAAACACCTGCCGGATACTGCTATAAATACGGGCATATTTTAAGAATCGCTCCATATTCACCCCCTCTCCTTTCCGGATATGTTCAATCCATTGATGGATACTGGCCATATCCGTGGTGATGCTTTGGCTCTTTTCCTCTTTCATCCGTGTGGTAAACACATCCACATCTTTAGCATTGTTTTCCATGTTCTTTGCCGTTTTATGTATACACCGGCATACATCCGATGCCACCACATAGTCGGCCACGTTGAAGAACACGCACATTCCCGTCATTAAAAACCCTGTCATTGATCGTGTTACCGGGCACATCCCTTGAGTAAGCTCGTTTGCATACTGTTCCACCTCTCCACCGCCCATGCATACGGTTACCGGTTGGCAGTTATCCATGGCATATATTAACTCCGGGGGGATGGCATTGCAAAGTAAAGCCACCACATGATTTCCTGCTTTACGGTATGCATAGAGGTCTTTCACTCGCTGGCCATGCATCTCATTCATCATGGCATCAATAAGCTTCATGTTCTCCGGGCGGTATGGCTCACTATGAAGCTCCCCCACAAAACGTACCAGTTTATCTTTCATCTGGCGATTCAATCTACCCTGTTCTTCCACAGGAAGAAATCGGGCCTTATCTTTCTGGTATGCTACATTGGCAATAATTTCTGCCTTTTCAAAATTTTTCATGTGTATATTTTATTTTGCCACGAATGCACGAATAATATGGTTTTTTCACCTATCCAGTTTTCGCTGTCCTACCGGAGGTATTTCATCCGGGTCAATAGCCACATCAATAACGGTGGGTTTATTACTTTTTATTGCTTTATTAATAATGGTTTCCAGCTGTCCGGGGTCGTCGGTTCGGTATCCCCGGGCACCATATACCTGAGCCAGACGGGCAAAATTGGTTTGAGGAAGGGCTACTCCGATTTCCCGGTTGAACATTTTCCTCAGGGAAGTGGCTGGAAGGTTATATCGTGCGTCGTTGAGCACGATCCATATAACAGGGATATTATATTGGGCTGCTGTGGACACTTCATTTCCGTTCATAAGGAAAGCACCGTCGCCGCAGATGCACACCACCGGGTGTTGGGGTTTACTTACTTTCACTCCTATTGCTGCACACAATGAGGCTCCCATGGCAGCCAGTCCGATGGTAGGGAAAAAGCCACCATTTTCTCCCACTTTCAGATAATGTGTTGCCCAGGCCCAGTGGGCCCCTGAGTCGGCAAGAAAGAGGGTATTATCCGGAGTGTAATCTCCCACCGCTTTCATCAGGCGTTGTGGTTTTACCGGGCTTGAAGGGTCGTCCATAAGCTTTGGGTTGGCGTATTTTTGCCCTGAGGCAATAAACTCTTTGGCCATTTTTGCTGATGGCTTCTCCTTCATTCCGCGGCCATGAATTTCGGTTAGCAAGCTATTTATAATGGTTTTAGCATCGCCCACCAGCCCCATATCCACCGGATAGTTCTTTCCCACTTCCCGGTTATCAATATCGATTTGAATGATCTTATTGTTTAAAAAGCCCTGGTTCCAGTTCAGAGAGGTAAACTCGTCAAAGTTTGTTCCAACAGCCAAAAGCAAGTCGGATTTTTCAAAGATGTACTCCTTTGTACATTCATGTCCTGCCACGCCCATTACACCAAGCGAAAGGGGATGATGGCCCGGTATGGCGCCTTTCCCCTGGGGAGTAGTAGCTACCGGTACACCCAGTCTACTGGCTATTTCAACGATGCCTTGCTGGGCCCCTGAAAGAACAGCACCCCAGCCGGCCAGAAACACGGGCCGGCGGGACTCACGGATAAGATCAACCGCCCGCACTATGCCTCCGTTCACCCCGGTAATGCCTTCCCGGAAAATAGTAGTGACACGGTCTGGCCTGATCCAGTCGCTGGAGGAAAGAAAATAATCAAAAGGAATACTTATATGTACCGGCCCTTTCCGGCCGTTCCAGGCACTTTTGATGGCATATCGGATGGCCTCCCCGGCCAAATGCGGCGTTGACAACGCAAAGCTCTCCTTTGTGATGGCCTTGAAAAAATCAACGGCATGGATAGACTGACCCAAACCGGTAGACTCCTGAAAGGCACCCTTGCCATATTCCCCGCTGGATGACTGGCCGGTGATCACTAACATCGGTACCGAATTCATATAAGCAGTAGCTACTCCGGTTGCCAAATTGGTGACGCCTCCGGCAGTGGTGCCGCAACAAACACCCAAACGACCAGATGACTGGGCGTAACCGTATGCCATTAACGAAGCTCCCGACTCATGACGGGCTCCTATAAATTCCAAACCAGAATAATCTAAAATGCCGTCTATCAATGGGGAAATCCCCTTGCCCGTAACTCCAAAAATAAACCCAACCCCCTCAGACAAAATCTCTTCCAGGATAATGTGAGGTAATCGCTTCTTCATCTGTTTACTTTTATTCATTTGATACTCTTTTCGCCAAAAATGCACGAATACTGTTTGTTGTTCTTAAAAGATGACATAAGTCCGGTCTAATAATACACTCTTTTCACATCTGCTGAAAATCAGCTTTGCCCCATCCCTAAAGGGTGGCTGATTTTCAGCGGATTCCCCCTTTAGGGTCCGGGGCAAAAAGCCGCTGAAAATCAAAAGTAACCTTTTTAGATTGGGCTCATGCCATTATTTTGAGGACATACGGTTCCTGAGGATGTAATCCGAAAACAAACTACATCTCATCGACAAATCCAGTAACCAGGCCTTTCCTCCGGCTAAGATTGCTCTTCTGGTTCGGCTTTAACCGAGAAGTAAGCAATAATATGAAATATCCATGCCACAAAGATCAACACAATGCCGGCATAGTATATAAGGAGCCCCAGAGAGCCTATCAGGTACAACAGCCCGGCGATATTAAAGTACTTTACACCGGTGGCTTGTGATAAACTCCTCAGGGAAAAATAGATAAACAAAAAGCCAATGGCAACGGCGACAATCATGAGCACCACACGGCTACTGGTGGGAAACATGTTGCCAATGGCAAAGGCGTCAATAAAGCTCATGAATGCCTCCACTGCTGATGCTCCATCTTTAAACACCAATGTTTTTACCAGAATAAACATAAATAATGCGGTAAGCAGGACCTGTATAATATACCCTGCCAGGGCTGCATTAAATATTATTGGCTTATTATATATCCTGGAAAAGCGGTAATGGGATATTAACAGCAAAACGATACTTGCCAGATTGGCAAAGTTATTAAGAACAGGAATGAAAAAAGCCAGCGGAAGCAATATTCCGATGCGCCCCAAATTAACAGCTTGTTGTTTCATGGAAATGGGTGTTTTATACTGATTAAATAAATAACCTTCACGTCCGGCTTGTTGTTACGAGCCGGCGTTTAGTATACTTGATTTCTTCTTAAACCCGCCCCTATTATTCGTTAGACGGTATTTCCGGTGGCTCTTCCTGTCCCACCCCTTGTTCTTCATGTTCTTTCATGGTGAACAGGGCTACGATATGGATTATCCAGCCCACGAAAGCAATAAATATACCAACGAGGATAATGGATGTGATGGCACCGATAAGGTACAGCGTACCGGCCAGCTTAAACTGCGGCACTCCGCTTTCCTGGGCCAGCACTTTTAACGCCTGGAACATAAAGTAAGCGGCGATGATGATGCCGGCAAAGATAATCACCAGGCCTATAATGGCTAATGTGCTATCTAACAAAAGCTTATAAAACTCCTGAAAGTTGCCCGAGCGGAAGCTTTCCAGCCCACTCCCCGAGGCTGCACTTAATCCTAAAACCACTCCTATGATGATGGCTCCAAGGATGTAAGCGCCGATCTGGACTAAAAAGGCGGTTAAAACACCGTTAAAGATCACCGGCTTTTGAAAGACTTTGGAAAACTTGTGAAAAGACAGTAGCAATAATATGGCAGCAGCCAATGTTGCAATAAAACCTAAAAAAGGGATGATTGCCAAAATGGGCAATAAAATACCAACCCGGCCAAGTGTTAGTGCTTCTTTTCTCATAGCATAAATTTTTTGTTTTTCCTACTCTGTTAAAGGGCTTTTCGGAATACGCCCAATATTTTCTTTGGTACAAAGATAATGATTTTGGGACGATATGGATTATTTTTTATATTTTTGCCGTTCCATTCGCTGAAAAAACTGAAACCACAGCGATATCCGCCCGAATACAAGGGCATTACTTTATGGAAAGTCATAATGACAAACGTGTTTATTTTTCGGGGGCTTTGGGATCAACCTTTTATCCAATTTCAAAAAAGGCTTCTTCCCCAGGGCATTATTATGTATTTTCAATTCTTCCCGTCGTTTTCATATCATTATTTCGTTTATTAATGAACACTTACACCGTGTTCACTGTATATATATTTATCATTTAATCAAAAAGCAAAAGAACCATGTTAAAAATTGAAGTAATTCGTAAAGAGGAAGATTTTGATCAATTGTCCATAAGCCGGGACGACTATGTTGACTTTTTATATAAGCATCTGGATCGTTTCCGTGATGAGAAGTCGGCCATAAACAAGTGTCTGGACTTTGCTTTTGAGAAGCATGGTGGCTTAGGTGGCTATATGCTTGCGGGCATCAATGATGGCAAGCTGGTAGGGGCTTTGGTAATGAACAAAACAGGGATGAGCGAGTTTATTCCCGAGAACATTTTGGTATATGTGGCCGTTCATGAGAGCATGCGTGGCAAGGGATTTGGCCGTGAGATCATCAAAAAGGCCCTGGATATGGCTAAGGGTAAGGTAAAGCTCCATGTGGAGTATGACAACCCTGCCAAGCGTCTCTATGAGCGTGTAGGTTTTGAATCCAAATATGCAGAAATGCGTTACGACAAGTAAACCCTTGATCAGGGGACCGGCGGTTATGCCGGTCCCCTATTTCTTGCGAACCTCTCCAAAAACCCAATATCACCTATATATAATAATCATGGCAGACCTAATCGTAGATACCGGAAAAGTCACCCGGAATATAGAA
This sequence comes from Bacteroidales bacterium, assembly GCA_003557725.1. Classification (GTDB taxonomy): domain Bacteria; phylum Bacteroidota; class Bacteroidia; order Bacteroidales; family PWNQ01; genus PWNQ01. Next base: position 8,781 of record PWNQ01000151.1, read on the forward strand.
AAACTGGATCGTTTTTTAAGACAGCATAATGCCAAGTGGACCTTGGTAACCAAGATTTTATCGGGCAACCGGAAGATTTTGGAGCCCATTCTAAACCATCCGGTTATGGATAACATTCACTCGGTTGGCGACTCTCGTCTTTCCAGCTTGCGTACCATAAAAAAGATCCGTCCCCAAACGCGCACCATGTATATCAAGCCTCCCGTACAGTCGTTGGTGCGTACGGTAGTACAAAATGCAGATATCAGCCTCAACTCCTCCCTGAGCACCATTATGGCGCTTAATGAAGAAGCACGGGCCCAGGGAAAGATCCATCAGATCATTATCATGGTGGAGCTGGGAGAACTGAGGGAAGGGATCCTCAGGGAAAATATCGTTGAGTTCTATCAACGTGTGTTTAACCTGGACCATATCGAACCCATCGGACTGGGCTCCAACCTGGGATGTATGTACGGCGTAGAACCTACCTACGACAAGCTGATCCAGCTATCATTATATAAAGAGCTATTGGAAAGCAAGTTCAATCGTAAAATGGAACTGATCTCCGGAGGCAGCTCCATCACCCTGCCCCTGATCAGAAAGAAAAAAGTGCCCCCGGCCATGAACCATTATCGCCTGGGAGAAGCTGCCTTTGTGGGTACTTCGCCCTTTGATGGCAAAAAATTCCGCGACCTGTCCGTGGACGCCTTTAACGTGGCCGCCAATATCATTGAGCTGGAACAAAAGGAAGTGCTTCCCGACGGAAATATCGGCGAGGGCAACGTGGGCCATGCAGCCGAATTTTCCGGCAGTGAAACGGAAAAACGCTACCGGGCCATTGTAGACTTCGGAAGTATCGACGTGGATGTGGACGAACTGTTTTTGAAAGATAAACATATTAATTTTTTAGGAACCACATCGGATATGACCGTATATGACCTGGGAAAAAACCTTAACCAGGGAAACCGTACCCGCTATAAGGTGGGCGACCAGATTAAACTTATCCCCTCTTATATGGCCGTGGCACGGCTGATGAACTCCAAGTTTACCGAGGTGAAAATCAAATAGGAATTGCCCCCGGCAAAGATCAACCGGCCGGTAAACGGCCATTCCTCCTTTCTGTCTTATGTCTAACAACCATAAAATAAAATTATATTAAATTAAATTAAAATTACATGAAACGCCCATGACAGGATTTTTGACACACAGGAGGATGATTATTTCCTTACCGGAAAGCTCCCGCGCGCGCCCCTCTAACTCCCCTAAAGGGGAGGACCGGGCCAACCCGCG
>PWNQ01000207.1 GCA_003557725.1 Bacteroidales bacterium
AATTGCTCCTAAAGAGTCTTATCTGAAAGGAATGGACAAAACCCTTATCAGGCGCGATGAATCCATTGACCTGAAAGTTGGATCCATGACGGAAGCTACTACCGATGGAAACTGGGAGTAGAGTATGTATAAACCGGTCTATAATTTTATAGCACCCGGGTTTTCCGGGAGAGACGTGGAAAACTGTTGCCTGTCTGTTAGCGTGGCAGGTAACGGCTTTTCTGTATTACTACAAAGTGAACAAGGACAGGTGCTCGTATTAAATAAGATCATTTTAAGGGATGATGAGGGGCCCCGGGAAGCGGTCATAGCATTTACCCGGTTTATGGAAAGCTTCTCTTGGGCTAAAATGCCCATGAAGAAAAAAGTGGCTCTTATGGATACGGCCAGATTCACACTGGTTCCTTTTTCCCTTTATGATAATGCTCAGAAGAAACGCTATCTGGAACTTAATCATCCCCTGAAAGATAACGACCGTATCCGGGATGATATGCTGAAAAACCACTATGCATATCTGCTGTATGCTCAAGATGAGAAGCTGGGACAGGCTGTGGAAGAACAGATACCCGGCATCCTCTGGCGACACCATGCAACAACGGTTATCAATAATATGGCAGGCCAATATAACTTCGAGAATGAAATCATTGCTGATGTAAGGCACAATCGGTTTTACCTAATGGCCATGCAAAACGGCCGACTGAAGTTCTGCAATGCTTTCAGGTATCAAAGCCGGGAGGAGTTTGCCTATTTTGTGTTGTTGGTTTATAAGCAGTTAAATATTAGCACAGAGGAAGTTCCTCTGCGCTTGTTTGGGCTTATTCATGATGACTCCCAGGTTATTCAACTGCTCAGATGCTACATAAAATCAATGGCTTTTGGGGATCAAAGCGTTATATACCACGGGGAAGAAATGGATCAGCCATGCTGTGTATATCATTTTGAAACATTAAAAACAGCAGGATCGTGCGAATAATCAGTGGCATATTTAAGGGCCGGCCGCTTAAGCCGCCTAAGGGCTTGGAAGTGAGGCCAACAACAGACCGTGCCAAAGAGTCGCTGTTTAATCTGTTGATGACCGTTGACTTAGAGGAGGCATCCGTGCTGGACCTGTTCGCCGGAACCGGTAGTATCAGCCTGGAATTTGTTTCCAGAGGAGCCGGCCATGTGACCGCCATTGAGAATAACCACCGGTGTGCCGCATTCATCCATGACATGCAGGAAAAACTGGAAATTCTAAACCTGAACCTCCTGCAAACCGATGTGTTCAGATTCCTGACGAAAACCAGGGAATCCTTTCATATTGTCTTTGCTGACCCCCCGTTTGATATGGAAAATTTGGATACCCTGGTCCATATGATATTGGAAGGTGATGTGCTTAATGAAAATGGAATGTTTATCCTGGAGCATGATAAATCACATGCCTTTAATAACCACCCCAGAATTCGCGACCACAGAGTTTACGGAAAAGTGCACTTTAGCATCTTTCAGTAAGCCGGTGAAATAAAATATCGTTATTTTTACAGCTATGGAACAAGATGATAGAATAGCCGTTTTTCCCGGGTCTTTTGATCCCATCACTATAGGCCATAAGTCGATAATAACCAGGGCCGCACCTCTGTTTCAAAAAATCTATGTGGCCATAGGTGAAAATGCGGATAAGAAAAGCTTTTTCAGTATTGAAAAACGACTGGAGTGGATCACAAGGATTTTTAAGGATTATCCCGGAATAGAAGCCGCAAGGTTTACAGGGCTTACCGTTGAATTTTGCCGAAAGGTGAATGCAAGGTATATTTTGCGTGGCCTTAGAACATCTGCCGATTTTGAATTTGAACGAAGCATCGGGCAGGTTAACAAAAAGCTTTTCCCTGGTATTGAGACCGTATTTTTGCTGACCCGTCCTGAGCATACCATGATCAATTCATCCGTGGTTAGAGATGTTCTAAGGCATAATGGAGATGCACGCCAGTTTATCCCGGAAGAGATAGATATAAGGGAAGTCCTTAATTTCCCACACATAAAAGAATGATTTTTTAACCCCAAACCCCACACCCAAACCTGAATACCCCAAACCCCATATCCGAAAACCCAAGCCTCAAACCCGAAATACGTATACTACTTAACTACCACAGCAAACGATAATCAATTTATCAAAATAAAATATGAGTCCAGTCTAAAAACACACATTTTTCACATCCGCTGAAAATCAGCTTTGCCCCATCCCTAAAGGGTGGCTGATTTTCAGCGGCTTCACCCTTTAGGGCCCGGGGCAAAAAGCCGCTGAAAATCAAAAGTAACCTTTTTAGACTGGACTCAAATATAAATACATGGCATATGAATAGCTTCGTCCGTATATTGGGATTTTTTATATTATGCTTTGTCTTTCAATCATCAGGGATGGCAAACACCATTATCCGTGGGGTGGTAAAGAATGGCGATCAGCGGCCGGTTAGGATTAGTGTTTATTCCGACTACCTGACTATGGAAGAGGAGGAAAAAACCCATGTGGTGCCTCAGGAAGACGGGACCTTCTCTGCACGTTTCTTTATTCCTGAAACGGAATATGTTATTATTTCTGTGGGGTTTAAAGAGACCTATATTTACATTTCGCCCGGGGATACCATGGAGGTTCGTATAAATTATGATAATCAAATGGAGCATCCGGGTGGTTTTATGCCTTTGAGACAGCCTCTGGATTTATGGATCACTTATGAAAAAGATTCTTCTGTGAATCAGCTGACCTTTGAGTTTGATTCCCTTTTTGCCCTTTATTTTCCGGAAAATACCGTTAAAAATATTGTCTTTAACAATGATATACGACTATATGATAGTCTTCAAAATGTGATGTCAGGCTGGGTGGAACAGGTAAACAGGCCTTTTATTTCCCAATATGCCCGATACTTTTTAGCTCAGATGGAGTCTTTATTATATACCCAGCGCATGCGGTCGCTGGGAGAAAAACATATTGCCCGGGAAAAAATCCTTTACCGACATATGGAGTACATGCGGTTTTTTGAGAATTTTGTGCAATCTTATGTGCCATTGAGGTCCGTGAACATCTCCCCGGCTGCACTGGACCAGGCTGTTGGCATAGAAGTGTCTTATCGGGATTTTGATAACTTGTTGGGTAGGGACACCATTTTTCGTAATGAGCAGGTGCGTGAACTGGCCATGATTGCTTTGTTAAAGTCATTTTATACCACCGGGAAGTTTGATTCGGAGACATTGCTGAGCTTAATGGAACAGGTGGCCCGGAGGACCAAGTTCAATGGGCACCATCAGATGGCCCGGCGTTTTGTGGAACGCTGGAAAAGACAACAATCCCACCAGGCTCCCGATTTCTCCTTCCCGGTTCCCGGAAAGGATTCCGTGCGGATCAGCGACTTTCAAGGGCGTTACCTGGTGATAAACTTTTTTCAAGGCAACAACCTGCCTTCCATGATAGAAATGGATGTGATGGAGAGGCTCTATGAGGAAAAAACAAACGATGTTTACTTGCTGAGCATCTCCATGGATGATGATTATAGCGACTTTCGAGGGTATCTGAGACGAAACACACACCCCTGGGATGTGGTGCATTTCGATGGACAATATGAAGTGGCCCGCCATTATAACATATTGTCAGTCCCACGCTTTGTGCTTGTGGGCCCGGACGGAAAAGTGGTAAGAGATTATTTCCCGAAACTGTCGGCAGGGGGGCTGGAACAACTATATCAAATGCTGGATAAACGCAGATAACAGTAAATATTGGTTGTACTTCTGGCTTTCAGACCTGGAAGTTTATTTTTTACCGGCCTGCCGGAGTGCTTCATATATGACCGGCTGAAGCGATGCATAGCTGTTTTTTGCCTTTTCAAAAGCCTCTCTTTGATTAAACCATTGAACTTCCGTTATCTGTTCTTCAGCCTGAGGGGTCAGCTCCTGATGGGGGGCTCTCATTAAATACCAGTGTGTCTGCTTACAAACCCATACCCCCCTTAAGGGATACATGTGGAATGTATCCGGTAGTATGTTAATAACCTGAATATCTCTGATGCCCGTTTCCTCCATTACTTCACGCACTGCACAGTTTCGCCATGATTCATTTTCGTCCTGTTTCCCTTTGGGAAGGTCCCAGACCCCCCGGCGGCGGATCATTAACAAGCGCCCCTGTGGGTCCAGAACAGCACCCCCTCCGGCATGAACAGGGGGGAAAAGGTGAAAAAAAAGATGGAGCAACGCATCCTTATCCCCTTTTAGAATAATGGTATCTTCCTTGTTATCATCAGAAAGAAAAGGAAGAATGATTTTTTTAAGTGAATTGAGGTTATTTGTATTTGGGGAATAAATATTTGTAGTACTTTTATCTGACGGAAAATGCCCCTTTTTGGTAAGGTGTATTTTCTTATTGTTAACATAAATACAAGTCATAACAAATGATTTATAGTCAAGAAATCGCAGAAAAGACTGCTAAATTTTTATTGCAAATTAAAGCAATAAAATTGAATAATGATGAGCCCTTCACCTGGGCTTCGGGATGGAAGTCTCCCATTTATTGTGATAACCGTAAGACTTTGTCTTTTCCTACGGTGCGCACATTTTTGCGTCAGGAGATGACCCGGTTGGTACAGGAAAAGTTTGGGGATGTGGAGGTTGTTGCCGGAGTGGCTACCGGTGGTATTGCTCTGGGGGTTTTGGTTGCCCAGGAGCTGGGAAAGCCTTTTGTATATGTTCGGGCGGCCGGAAAAAAGCACGGACTGGAAAACAAAGTAGAGGGAGTAGTGGCGCAAGGCCAGTCTGTGGTTGTCATTGAAGATCTTATATCCACAGGAAACAGTAGCCTTAATGCAGTAAAAGCATTGCGAAGCCTGGGCTGTAATGTGAAAGGGATGGGAGCCATATTTTCATATGGGTTTGACCTGGCTGAAGAAAACTTTCGGAAGGAAAAATGTGCCCTTTACACGCTATCCGCCTATGGCGTGCTGCTGCAACATGCATCCGAACAAGGAGATATCACAGACGAACAGCTGGATTCACTTGCCCTGTGGCGAAAAAATCCGGAACAATGGGGGCAGAAGAGAGGGCGCTGAAGGGGACAATTGCAGGAAATCTAGTGAAGATAAGACACTTCCTTAAATGCAAAATGCCTTATGGTACCATCTTTCAAGGCGATTTTTAAATGTCCGTAATCATCCACACCACGGATGATGCCGGCAAATTGCTGCTGACCGGCTCTGAACAGCCCGGGGGTGTGATACAGGTGCATAAAATGAAGGTATGCGCGCTCAATCTGTTCCGGTCGGGTGCATGTAATTTTGTAATATTGGCAAATGGTCTTATGCAGGAGCGTATTAAATCTATCCAGGGGGGTAGGAAAACCTGTTATTTTTCTTATGGAAGTGGCCTGAGGGGAAAAGGAAGGAAACCGAACCTGGTTAACATTCACTCCCATACCGGCAATAACGTAGTCAAAAGCATCCCCGGTGAGCGATGCTTCCATAAGGATCCCTGCAATTTTACGGCCGCCTGCAAGAATATCGTTGGGCCATTTAATGGACAAAAGGTGCCGGGGAATGTAATGCTCCAGTGTTTTTACAATGGCAAGGGATACACACCGGCTCATGAGAAACTGACGGGAAGGCCCTGGAAAAACAGGGTAAAATACCATGGTGCCCGTGTGGTTCTTGCCCGGATCACTCACCCAGGTACTGCCCACTTGCCCACGGCCAAGGGTTTGCTCCCTGGCAATATAACCAGTAAGCTCAGCAGGACGGCATTCCTCCAGACGGTTTTTTACAAAAGCATTGGTGGACGAAACGCAATTCAAATAGATAATCTCACACATAAAAACTGACTATTAGAGAAAAATGGTGCTGAAAGAAACCGTGGTTTCAAGTTGTTAAAAATAGCTATTTTTGTGCAATAAAATTCCTTTGAATGAATAAAGAAAAGTTTACAGAACCGAATACGGAAAAGCTGGTAACCCTGATCATTGAAGCAATCCGGGAGAAGAAAGGCCATGATATATTGATCATCAATTTGCAAAAAATCCCCAATGCCGTTTGTGACTACTTTGTTATTTGTCATGGAACGTCTGATGTCCAGGTGGAAACCATCGCTGAGCATATAAGGGAGTATGTAAGGGAGCAGGCCGCAGTTAAGCCTTCGCATATTGAAGGGATGGATAATGCCCAATGGGTATTGATGGATTATTTCCATGTGGTGGTACACATATTTCATAAAGACAGCAGGGAGTTTTACCGGCTGGAAGACGTATGGGCTGATGCTGAAGTATGCACTGCTCAGGAATTCGCTCCGGAAGGAGAAAGCACATAACAGGGCGGAATTGCTGGCCTGAACAGGCCCAAATCCGGGTAAATCGATAAGAATATTTTTAACGGGGGAATAAATATAAGCCTAACCCCCAAGTACGCGATAATAACATGGAACAGAATAAAAAAGATAATGAAAAAAAGAAGGGTGGAAATGAACCCGGGAAGAAAAATAATAGTTTTTACTGGATATACGGTGGTATAGCGGTATTTCTAATTCTTCTTCAAGTGCTTAACTATCAGAAAGGGGTTGAGGAGGTGAGCTGGAAAGAGCTGCGGCAGATGCTGTTGGCCGAAGATGTTCAAACCATTACCGTCGTTAATGAAGAGTTTGCCGAGATCACCATCCGCCCGGATCGTTTATCACAGCGCGATAAATATGAAGATATGCGGGATGGTGGGATGATGGGGAGCCCAGGGGGGCCACATATGAAACATGAGTTTGTTACGGTGGATAGCTTTATGCGGGAGCTGAAGGAACTGGAAGAAGCCCATGCTGCCGATTATTGGCCCGATGTACGGGGAGAATCCCGTCGCAACTGGGGCGGAGAGATATTAAGCTGGATGATCCCCATATTCTTTCTTATAGCTTTATGGTTCTTCTTAATGCGTATGATGACAAAGGGAGGGGGTGCCGGAGGCCAAATGTTTAATATTGGCAAATCAAAGGCCCAGATTTTCGATAAGAACACCAGTGTGAATGTTAATTTTAATGATGTTGCCGGGCTGGAGGAAGCCAAAGTGGAGGTGATGGAGATTGTGGATTTTTTAAAGGAGCCGTCCCGTTTTACTCAATTGGGTGGAAAGATACCTAAAGGGGCGCTGCTTGTGGGGCCTCCGGGGACCGGTAAAACCCTGCTGGCCAGGGCTGTGGCCGGAGAAGCACAGGTGCCTTTCTTCTCCATGTCAGGGTCTGATTTTGTGGAAATGTTCGTGGGCGTGGGAGCATCACGGGTAAGAGACCTGTTTAAGCAGGCGAAAGAAAAGGCACCGTGTATTATCTTTATTGATGAGATTGATGCCGTTGGACGTGCCCGGGGGAAAAACCCTATGGCAGGCTCCAACGATGAGCGGGAGAATACTTTGAATCAGCTTCTTACCGAGATGGACGGCTTTTCTTCCAACGTGGGCGTCATTATTTTGGCGGCTACCAACCGGGCAGATATGCTGGATAAAGCCCTGCTTAGAGCCGGACGATTCGACCGGCAGATACATGTGGAGCTGCCCGATTTGAAAGAGAGAGCACAAATATTTGCCGTACATACTCAGGAGCTGAAGCTGTCAGATGATATCGACCTGGGCCTGTTGGCTAAACAAACACCGGGGTTTTCCGGAGCAGATATCGCCAATGCCTGTAATGAAGCCGCACTGATCGGAGCAAGGAAAAAACATGACAGCGTAACACGACAGGACTTCATCGATGCCATCGACCGGATCGTTGCCGGACTGGAAAAGAAAAACAAGATCATCTCCAAACAGGAGAAAGAAGTGATCGCCTTTCATGAAGCCGGACATGCAGCCGTTAGCTGGATGCTGAGATATGCCCACCCACTGGTGAAAGTGACCATCGTCCCCAGGGGAAAAGCACTGGGAGCAGCTTGGTATCTGCCCGAAGAACGGCAAATAACTACCATGGACCAAATGTTTGATGAACTGTCTGCATTAATGGGGGGCAGGGCCGCTGAAGAGATCATATTCAATAAAGTGTCTACCGGAGCACTCAACGACCTGGAAAAAGTTACCAAACAAGCATATGCCATTGTTACTTACTTCGGCCTGAACAAACGGGTAGGGAATATTAGCTACTATGACTCCACCGGTCGCAATGAATATGCCTTCACTAAACCCTATAGTGAAAAAACAGCGCAGGTGATCGATGAGGAGATTAGTGTGCTCATCGAAAAAGCCTATAAAAATGCTAAAGAAATCTTGCTAAAGCACAAGGAAGAACTTACTAAGTTGGCTGCTACCCTCCTGGAAAAGGAAGTGATATTCCGGGATGACGTTGAAGAGATTTTTGGAAAAAGACCCTGGGATGACCAGGAAGAAGATAAAGACATACTGGAAGCCATCAGCAAAGTCAACCTTTCGGCCCAGAATAAAAAAGAGGAAAAAGAGGAAAAAGAAAATATAGGAGAAAAAGATAACAATAAGGAAGGGGTGGAAGAGAAAGACTCCGGTAACAAAAAACCTCCCGGAAAAAATAGCCGGAATCCCCGCAGTGAAGATGAAAAGGAGGGGTGATGGTTGTTTGACAGAAACCACAGCGCCATGAGTAAAAAGATGCAATGGAAAAAAATATTTGTCACCGGTGACCCGTTCCAGGCAGAGCTGATGAAGTCTAAGCTTTTAGACCAGGGAGTTGAGTGTAAGGTGTTGAATAAGAAGGACTCTGCCTATCTCTTTGGAGAAATAGAGCTTTATGTGCTGGCAGAATCTGTGATCAGGGCCAAACATATTATATCAAAATCAGGAAGCCGTGACTAACATTATCAAAAGAGCTTTGTTTGGAGCTATTTTTGTCGCGGCTGTAACCACGGCAGTGATATGGCATTTTTATCTTTTTATGATCCTCTTTTTGTTGCTGGCCACTATCACTGCCTGGGAAATGAACAAGCTTTTTCCCGTAAATGACAATGTCCTTGCTGAGTCCCTGGCCAGTATATTATTGGCCTTTTTGATCACCGCACTTTTTATGTATCATAAGATCTCCGGATATTGGTTTTTGGCGCTCCTGGTCCCTCCTCTGGTTCTTTTTGTGAAATCCTTTCCTCTCAAAAAGCCCGGAACAAGAAAAGAGTGGTTTAAATACTGGGGGATTTCTGTGCTGTATCCCGGGCTTGGGTTTATGGCTACCGTACTGCTTTTCTTTCCGCCACAGATTCATTTCCAGTATTCCTGGCGAATGGTAATGGTTATATTGGTGATGATATGGGTTCACGATACATTTGCATATCTCACGGGGGTGACCTTCGGTAAGACCCGGTTGTTTCCTGTAGTTTCTCCCAAAAAATCGGTGGAAGGGGCTGCAGGGGGGCTATTGTTTACTGTAATCCTGGCGGTTGCCATGTACTACTTCTACTCTGCCCTCAATATGAGCCTGGCCGGATGGGCTGGGCTGGGATTGGTGGTGGCCCTGGCTTCCGTTGCCGGAGATTATGTGGAGTCACTGCTGAAAAGAAATGCAGGAGTAAAAGACTCGGGAATGATCATTCCCGGACACGGAGGGGTGCTCGACCGGCTGGACAGTTTGATGGTGGCCGCCCCGGTGGCCTGGATATATGGTCTGATAATGGCATAACCCATGTCATAGGATGTGGGGGTAATTATTTATTAAATGGAAACTAAATAGGTTACTTTTATTATCAGCGGATGTGAAAAATGTGTGTTTTTAGACCGGACTCAAATATAGAAGGCAATAAACACAGAAAGCAAAAATAAGCAACATAGAAAATTTTTAAACATATGAAACGCCCATGACAGGATTTTTGACACACAGGAAGATGATTATTTCCTTACCGGAAAGCTCCCGCGCGCGCCCCTCTAACTCCCCTAAAGGGGAGGACCGGGCCAACCCGCGGCAGTTTGCGGTGAAGAAACGTTGGTGAGGCAACCATGCGCGA
>PWNQ01000201.1 GCA_003557725.1 Bacteroidales bacterium
CCATCAATCTCCAAAAATAACTATTTTTGCATAAATCAAAAATAATACCGTAATTGCATCCAAAAATAATATAAGCCATGGATAAAGTGCTGAAGAAGGAGGAGTCCTATAAGACAGATTATAGTATTGAAGACGGTGAAAAGGAACCGTTGGAACTTTCACGCATAAAGACCAGTTATCGTGAGTTTGACTCCCGGGGAAACGTTGTGCTGGATATAGTGTATATGGAGGATGGCTCCCAGGACCGAAAGCTGGTGTTTGTCCGGGATGGTGATAAGCTGTTGGAGGAGAAGATGTACATAGATGATGACCAGCTCTCTGAGCATAAGATACATGAGTATGAGGGGGGACAGCTGGTCAAAACCCTGGCTTCCTATGGCGACGGTACTAAGGATACCATAATTTATGCCTACGATGACCAGGGCAACCTTGTTTCAGAAACCACTATGGATGAGGACGGAGAGGTAGAAGAGAAACAGGTGATTACCCGTGACGGGAATGGCCGGGTGACCTCTTCAAAAACCTTTGAAGACGGAAACCTGGATGAGCCGGTGCGTGAACAGGTGAGTGCATACAACCAGCAGGGGCAACTGGTGGAAATTTGGGAGAAGGATTATCTGTCTGACCATGAGGAAAAAAAGACCATAGAACGGGACGCTGGGGGCAGGGAAAAGGTGGTGCGGATCTATACCAATGGCAAATTGATGCAAAAAAATACGTATGTCCGCAATGAGCAGGGTGATGCGGAGGAGATCACCGAAGAAAAACCGGGAAAACGTCTCACCATCCGGCAGGTTTTTGATGACAAAAAGCAGGTGGTGGAGCAAGAGTTTTTGGATATTAACGGCAACCTTATCTATAAGATCAACCGTGCCTTCGACCATCAGGGGAATCTGAAGGAATCACGGGTGCAACAAGGAGAGGCATTCTTCGGAGGAAAAAATATGTATACCATCACGGTGGAACATGAGTTCTATGAGGGGTAGGGTGGTTTCGGGTTCGCTTATCGTAAGCTGTGGTGGTTGGGTAGTGGGCTGATTACGGGAGATTGACAGTTTCGGGTTCCGGGTTTCGGGTTCGCTTGTGGCAGGCTGTGGGGGTTGGATATTTGGCAGCTTGGGGTGATTGGCTGTTTCGGGTTTTGCTTGTGGTGAGTAATTTTGCTTGTGGTGAGTAATGTATGAGAATATACTATCTTTGACTCCCGTAACAAGCCAAGATTAAGAGCCATGCTTAGGGTGCTTCATTTGATCAAGTCGTTGGATATCGGGGGCATTGAGACCCTGGCGCTGGACTTTTGCAACAATGCCCACCGCCATGGTGTTGAAATGCATTTGGTATGCATGGGTGGGGGAGCGCTGGAAGGGGCTTTCCGCCAGTCATCGGCCCATTTCCGCCTCCTGCCCAAGATGCCCCGCCCCAAAGATATGATCGACCCCATCCTTATATACAGGCTCCGACGATATATCATCACCCATAATATCCAAATCGTTCATTGTCACTTTGCCGATGAAGGGCTGCACGGCTACCTGGCCTTGCGTGGCCTTAAAAACATTGTCCTTATACAGGGAATGGCCGTAGATCTGCGCGTAAACCAAAAACTGGACAATCAAAAATTTCGTTTTTTGACGCCCCGCGTCCGTGCAACCGTGGTGCCTGGACAAACTACTGTGGAACAGCTAACCCATTGGGGAATGAACAAGCACAACAACGCCCGATTTGTCCATAATGGCATCGACCCCGAAAGGGTTGTCCCCAAACATAAAACAGCACTCCAAACAACTCATCACTCACTGAGAAAAAAACTCAATATCCCCGGAAATGCCGTGGTGGCCGGAATGCTGGGCAACTTCTATAACGCAGTGCGTGACCAATATACCGTGTGTCGCGCTCTGCCTGAAGTGATCCGAAAATTTCCCCAATTCCACTTTATATTTGGCGGAGGATACAAAAATAAGTGGATAAAAACCAATGAGCACCACTATAACCGCTGCCTGTCTTTTTGCCGGGAAAACAATATCACCTCCAATGTGCACTTCCCCGGGCTGATCCACCATAACCCTGCCTTCTTCCAAACCCTGGACTTTTATGTACACGCCACCAATTACGACACCTTTGGCATTGCTCCGGTAGAGGCCATGTTTAACAAGCTTCCCGTTATCGCCAACAATGCCCCCATATTCCGGGAAACTTCCTGTAACGGCAAAGGAATGTGGTTGTTTGAGGATAAACAGTCGGAAGACCTAACAGAGAAAATGATCCACCTGATTGAAAACCACGATGGGCGCAAGGAGCTGGGAGAAAAGCATTACCACCATGCCAAAAAATATTTTCATATTGATACCCACATACAAAATATGAAGAAGCTGTACCTGGAACTGCTGGATGGATAAACAGGTATAAGGGTGGTTCCCATTTTATATCTTTGGTGTTATTCAGTTTATTAGTCCGGTCTAAAATGGTTATTTTTGATTTTCAGCGGATGTGAAAAATGTGTGTTTTTAGACCGGACTCACTTTATTATAGTACAAATCATTTATTATGAAGGTGGCACATATTCTGAAAGACCTGATGACCGGCGGTGTACAGTCCTTATTGTTGGACACCGCCCGTTGGTATAAGGACACCGGTCGTCCTTTTGTGGTGATTGCGCTGGGCAATGACCAGGAGCTGCGTGGGGCCTTTGAGCAGCTTGGCCCTTCCTGCTACTTTATTAGCCGGCGGGTTCCTTTTCTGGACCTGCCCATGATCCTGAAGATCCGTCGTATACTACTTCGTGAGAAGGTGGATATTGTTCATGCGCATCATGTTACTGAAGGGATCGCCGCATATCTGGCCACGGTGGGCACAGGCATAAAGACCATGATCACCTTTCATGTGTCGCCGGAGGTGAGTAGTAGCCGCGATAACCGTATATTCCGAATATTGGCACCACTGATGGACATTTGTATTGCCCCCAGTCAGGCCCAAAAAGACCGGCTAACCCGTGCAGGATACCCGGAAAAACGCATACAAGTGGTCCACAATGGCGTTTATCCCGCACGGATAAACCAGGCCCCAGGCAAGGACCTGAGAAAAGAGCTGGGAGTGAAACCGGACAATATATTGCTGGGAATGACAGGTAACCTGCACTCCCGTACCCGCGACCCCCTTACCGTATGTAAAGCCCTGCCCCAGGTGTTCCGGCAGTGCCCAAAAGCACGTTTCGTGTTCTTCGGCCGGCACCAGGACCCCCACACCGGAGAGAATGAGAACTATAAAGCCTGCCTGCGATTCTGCCGGAACGCCGGAATAGCCCATAAAGTGCTGTTCCCCGGAACAGAAACCCGCACAGCAGACATCCTCCGAGCACTGGATGTGTTTGTATATGCATCCCTCAACGATACCTTTGGCATCGCTGTGATAGAAGCCATGATGACAGGAATCCCCGTAGTTGTGAACGACCTGGACGTGCTGAAGGAGGTGGCTCCACCCACGGCAGTGAATTATTACCCCACAGTTGATCATAAGGCGCTGGAAGATAAAATTATCACCATGCTCAACCACTGGGAAGAAACCAGGGTAATGGCCGGAAATGCACAGCAGTTTGCCATGGATAACTACCATATAAATAAATATATACAACGACTGGAAAGGATTGAAAATTGAATTTTTCACCCATACCACGTCAACACGTTTGCGTTTACCGGACCGGGGGCTACGGGTAAGGACGTTGACGTGGTGGGACTGAGACGCGATTTATTGCGTCTCCACGACTGGTGGGGTTGGTTTTTTTCATACTTTTGGGCGCATCATGCGCGTATTGCATCTTATTAAAGACATGGAGCCCGGCGGCATCCAGTCGTTGTTAATGGACACCTTTGCGAGCCGTCATTTATTTCCCGGAGAGCTGGCTTTGTTTGCCATGGGTCGTGGGCGCTATTCCGGGGAGTTTGAGCGTTTGGCCGCCCCCTGGTACTGGCATACTTTGCGCCGGTTCCCTGTGGATTTGGCCGTAGTTAACAGCATCCGAAACGTCATTGACCGCTTTCAGCCGGAGCTGTTACACACTCATCACTTTCCCGAATTTTTACATGCTGCTTTGGCATTACGAGGCAACAACAGTGTGCGTTTGGTGCACACGGTTCATGTTTCACCCTGTCGCATCCGCATGCCGGAAAGACTATTGTTTAAAATGTTTGGCCGCAATGCACACTTGCTGCTGGTCCCTTCCCAGGCACTGCAGCAAGAACTGGTTGACCATGGATTCCCCCATGCCCGTCGTTTCCAGGTGGTACATAATGGAGTGCTGACCAGTCGTATACTGTCTCCATACAGCAAAGAAAAGTGCCGCCGGGTGCTGGGACTACCACAAGACCATTTTATTATAGGAATGGCCGGAAGCTTCTATAACCGAATCCGTGACCAACAGACACTATGCCGGGCATTTACGCAAATAAAAACACAAAAAACACCCGTGAGCCTGGCACTGGCCGGTGCAGACCAAAGCGTGTACTTTAAAAAAAACCGGGAGAAAGAGGCCTGTAAAACCATTATCCAAAAGGGAAATATAGAAAATAATACCTTCTTCCTCCCAAATACCCACCCGGCAGGAATCTTTTACGGAGCCCTGGACCTGTATGTGCATAGCTCACGATATGATACCTTCGGACTGGCCCCCGCAGAAGCACTTATAAATAACCTGCCCGTAATACTTAGCAAAATACCCCCTTTTATTCAACTGTTTCAAAAATACCCGCAGGTGAAAATGTTCCCGCCAGGAAATCACCAAAAGCTTGCAGAACTGATGGAACAAGCAGTGGACCAATATAATTGTCAACCCCGGGAGAATAAACCAAACACCATGGCTTTAAAAAACCTGGGAATGGAAAAACACTGGGAAAATATGGTGAAAGCTTATGGAATTGAAAATTGAAAATTCCTGCCTAACCATCACAACCTACGACAATCCGAAACCGGAAACTCCAAACAGCCTGTGGTTCGCTATAAACACTTGAGCATAATCACAGGTCAGTTTTCTTTAACACTCTATAGC
Source organism: Bacteroidales bacterium (assembly GCA_003557725.1). Taxonomy (GTDB): domain Bacteria; phylum Bacteroidota; class Bacteroidia; order Bacteroidales; family PWNQ01; genus PWNQ01. The sequence goes on from PWNQ01000201.1 coordinate 5,036, forward strand.
TAACAACTATAAAAATCAACACCGCCAACAGGGAGACCCCAATTTTAGCCGGATCCGGGGTTTGGTCCAGTATTAACATTTGCCGGAACGCCTGGAAAGGAAGGTAACGATCTATCTCCCAATGGGGGAATGAGACATTTCCTACTATTCGGACAGAGAACTCCATTAACAGGAATGCCGCAAATAATAATGCGCTGATAAGGCTTTTTTTGAACAACATAACGCTAAGCAGGCCACCTAAGGCATAAAAAACAAAGATCAAATATACCTTTAAATAAAGTGCCAGGTCAATATGCAGCCAAAACACCTCTTTGCCAAGTGGATGAAAGGCCAGAAAATTTAATGCATGTAAGAGCAAAAAAGTGGGAGAAAAGAGCAGCCCCAGGAATAAAATGAGCAGGATTTTTCCTGTAAAGTAGTCGTTCTTTCTGTACCCCTCGGTCAGGTGTCTGGAAAGCATGCCGTATCTAAGGTCAAATGCCACACTCTGTATAATAAAAACACTAAACATAAATGAGCTAAAAGCTATTTCAGCTCCACAAAAGTTCATTAGTTTAATAACTTCCATCACTTCTTCCGCCGTTGGTAAGTCAAATGTAGAGGTTATGGGAAATCCAAAAGTAATATATACAAACAATCCTATCAAAATATAAGCTGTTTTGTTATTACATTTAAACAGCTCCACATGCAGCATTTTCAACATTTTTTTCATGGGGTTTGGGTTATTTTTGATGCATAATGGTGGAATGCATTATCAAGGGTTTCATATTGTGTTATGTAGCTATCCATAGGTTTATAAGCTTTCAGTTCACCGTTAAGTAAAAAGCCCACATGTGAGCATATTTTTTCCACGTCGTGTAGTGCGTGGCTGGCTACTATCACTGTGATTCCGCTATCCGCCAGCTTTCGGATCAGCGTTTTCACTTCTCCGATAGCAATCTGGTCCAGGCCATTAGTAGGTTCGTCCATAATGATCAGCTCCGGGTCACCCATAAGTGCTGCAGCAATCATTAAGCGTCGGCGCATTCCCAGTGAAAACTTTTTTACCTTTCCCTTTCGCTTATCCAGTCCGGCAAACTTCAATACCCTGTCTATCTCTTCCTTAGGCAAGTCTTTGGTTAATGCCGTGATCTTTAGGTTTTCCCGGGCAGTAAAAAAGGGAAACAGCGTTTCATACTCTAATACTGCACTAACTTTCCGGGAGTTATCCTCACCGGGCTTTTCATGATGAATATATACCTGCCCTTTATCCGCATTGACCAGCCCCAGCAGAATTTTGATCAGGGTGGACTTTCCACTGCCATTGGGCCCCACCAGCCCAACCACCTGCCCCCGGTCTACCTGAAAGGAAACCCCCGAAAGAGCAGTGATGCGCTTATCATACACCTTGGTAATGTCTTCTATTTGCAAAAATGATTGTTTCATAATTCTATAACTTATTTTAGAGTTCGGTGGTTTAGCCCCCTATAAAGTCTCCATATTAACCAGGGACTTCCTGTTTTTCTGTTCAAAAATAGATAAAAACCCCAAACACCCTGCGGTAATCAAACTCCGCATTTAAGGTAGCATTGGATTAGTTTCTGTTGAAAAGTTTCATAGCTATTTGCTTGTGCTGTCGTCAGCCCGTTTCGGATGATTTTTTGTCTCAGTTCAGGGTTATTGATAATAGTTTGCAGCGCTTTTTTCAGGCTTTCTTTATTTTTTGGTTCAAAGAGTATGGCATTATGTTGGTGTTTGAGCAGTTCATTCATTCCTTTCACATTGCTGGCGATCACTGGTATTCCCAGTGCCATGGCTTCCAGGTGGACCATTCCCACCGGTTCCCAGTGAGAGGGTACGCACAGGCAGTTCAGGTTTCGGTAGAAGCCGTCCATATTGTGAACAAAGCCATGCGGGATAACATCTATTATGGTTGAATATTTTTTCACCCGGGCACTTACCATTTTCTCTTGTGGTCCGGCACCGGCCAGGTGCAGTACCAGGCGTTTTTTTCCGGGGATGCGGTTCAGTTCTGCTGCGGCCATGACCAGCTCTTTCCATCCTTTTCGCCTAATGTAGCGGCCGGCAAAGCCAACGTGAAATGGATCGTCTTGCCCGTGTTGTGGGTGGCTCCGGCTATCACCGGGGTGGATATCTGCAAACCGGGTGAAGTTATGGATCACATTTACAGGGCATTTCAGCGGGGGTGCTTTTTTCAGCAACGTATTTTTCACCTGTTGGGAGCAGCAGATCACGCCGTCAAGCTTTTTTGCTGCCAGGTAATAGTTTATGCGGTTTATGGCCACCGGGGCGCTAATATCGCCCTGTTCGTGAAAGACCAGATGGATATCAGGGTGGTAGAGGTACTTTATAAGCCATCCCAGGAACTGGCTCTTGGGCAGGTGGCAGTGCAGTGTTTGGGTATTATGTTGTTGGATGATCTGCAGGGCTTTCTTCAGTGGTGCCGCCAGGCTGTACTTGCCGGTGGCGTCTGCGGTGAATGCTCCCGGGTGGTTTACGGGGGTGCTGTTGGCTACTTTGCGCAGGGTGAGCAGGTATAGTCCCTGGACATGGCGGTTTGTTTCCAGCAGTTTTTTCACCACCTGCTGGGCTCCACCGGGGCCCATAGTGTCTATAAGGTGTAATATGTTACTGTTTGTCAAGGGCATGGATAAGCTCGTCCTCGTATTTTCCCGCGATGGTCTTCCAGTGAAACCGTGCTATAAGGGTTTTTTCTATGGGCTTCAGCTGGTCCTTTCCGGGTGGGTTTATTAAATATTGCCGGATGGCACTCACAAACTCGCGGGTATTATTTTTAGTAATGGCTCCCAGTGATGGATGAAAGATCAGTTCCTGGTTTCCGCTAACGGGTGTGGTGATGACATACAGGCCATTGAACAGGGCTTCCAGGATAGTGATGGACATGCCTTCGGCCAGGCTGGGAGCCAGGAGCACGTGGTTTTGGGCATACTGTTCTTTCACTTTTTGTTCCGGGATCCATCCGGTAAAGGAGACCTTTGACTGCAGTTCCAGGGCTTTTACTCTACGTTCCAGCTTTGTACGCAGCACGCCGTCGCCGCAGATGGTCATCAGGAAGGGGATATGATTTTGGTGCAGTGCTTTGGCTACGTCTATCAGTCGTTGTGGCCGCTTTTGGCCACTGAGGCGGCCGGCAAACAGCAGTCGTACCGGCTCCCCGGCGGCGGGAACCCTACGCCGGAGGCCGGCGCCATCGCGGGGAAAATCCGCCGGAAAGCCATTGGGAATTACGGATACCGGCGACGACCCGGGAAGGAATCGGGTGGCGTTGTGGTACATTATCTGTGACTGGACAAAGGTCTTTAATGCCCCTTTCAGTATCTGTCTAATCCGGGGCGCCAGCAACAGGTGATAAGCCAGCATCTGTCGGGGGTAGAACCAGGGGATATCCTGTCCGTGGGAGATCACCACGTAGGGGATCCCTCTTTTTTTGTGCAGTGCTGCCGCCACATGGCCGCCGGGCAGGGTGAAGTGAGCCATGCAGATATGATGGTGGCCCGCGTCATCATACAGCAGGTATTTCTTAGCCAGTTGCATCCAGTGGGTCTTTTCTGCCAGCGATGACCGGTACAGGTTTTTTCGCCGTGAGGGCAGCCGGATCAGCTCAAAGTTCTCCTGCGGCTGCTCCCGGGAGAAGCGTTTTTCGGGAGAGCTGGTGACCAGGGTGATGCGGTGCCCCAGCAATGCCAGATGCTCCGCATGATAACGGCTGATCACTCCGGCACCACCACCCACAGGTGGATATTCGTAATTGAGGATTAGTATATTAATGGTCCTTGTCGCTTTTAGTTTCGTCAATAATATATAATGGCCGGCTGTGCTGTTTCCGGTAGATCCGGCAGATATACTCCGACAGGATCCAAAGCAAAATAAACAGTAGCCCCATAAACATCAAAATCACTACTATCAGCCATTTGTACAGCGGGTACATCACCTCATTGGCAAGGGAGTCGTAGATAATATATGCCAGAAAGCCTGTTCCGGAGGCTATGCTGCCCACTCCCAGGATCAGGCCCAGCTTGAGGGGGAGGCTGGCAAAGCCCATAAGCCCGTCTAAGGCCAGGTGCAGCATCCGGGAATAGGAATATTTTGTTTTTCCGCTGGCCCGGGATGGTCGTTCATACTCTATAAAGCAGTGTTTAAATCCTGTCCAGGCGATGATACCCCGGAGGTAAGCGGCTTCGGAGGGCATTTTTCGCAGGTGTTCCACCACTTTTTGGTCCATCAGCCGGAAGTCGCCCACCTGTCCATGAACATCTGTGCGGGAAGCCTTGGCCAGTAGCCAGTAATATAGCTTTGCCGTAATGCGTTTGCGAAAACCGTCCTTCCGACGCTCCTTTCGTCGGCCATATACCAGCGGAAACCCCTTTTCCCATTGCTCCAAAAACCGGGGAAGCAGGTGGGGAGGGTCCTGCATGTCGCCATCCATGGTGATCACAGCCTCCCCACGGGCATGCATAATGCCCGCATACTGGGCCGGCTGGTGACCAAAGTTGCGGGTGAAAGACAACAGCCGTACCCGGCCGTCATGGCTCTGAAGACGCCGGATCTCACCCAGAGTGGAATCGGTGCTGCCATCATTCACAAACAATACCTCCCAGGCATAACGGTCTCCCATGGCATCGGAAAGACGCTCATAGAGCGAACCAATATTGGACGACTCGTTGTAGACCGGTATAACAATGCTTACAAATTTCATAGAGTGAGATTTATAAATTTGTGGCCAAGTACGGGTGTAAAGATAATTGAAAAATGAGAATTAAAAATACTTAACCACCATAGCTTAAGACAAGCGAACCAGCAATCCGAAACCCGAAACCCGAAA
>PWNQ01000083.1 GCA_003557725.1 Bacteroidales bacterium
ACACACAGGAGGATGATTATTTCCTTACCGGAAAGCTCCCGCGCGCGCCCCTCTAACTCCCCTAAAGGGGAGGACCGGGCCAACCCGCGGCAGTTTGCGGTGAAGAAACGTTGGTGAGGCATCCATGCGTGGTGGCCCTCCCCTTTAGGGGCCGGGGGCGCGCGCCGGGAAATGATGCGAGGAGGCGAAGAAATAATCATGTCACCCCTTCGGGACCTGTCCCGATCCTTCGGGGTTCGCTGTGGTGTCGATAATACAACTATCAGAAATTAAGCAATATAGAAAATTTTAAACACATGAATAGTGCAATGAGAAAACCATTTGTATACCTGATGGCCCTGATGCTGATTATCACCAATGGAGTGAGCCAGTCGCTGGATGAATACCTGGTTACTGCAGCCAGGAATAACCCCGGGCTAAAGGCAAAATACCTTCAGTATCAAGCTTCCCTGGAACGTATGCCTCAGGCAGAAGCGCTGCCAGACCCCCAGGTTTCCTTCATGTGGTTTGTAATGCCAATGGAACGTTATGCCGGAGACCAGGTTGCCGGCATCTCATTGATGCAAATGTTCCCCTGGTTTGGAACTCGGAGCGCAGCTGAAGATGAAAAAGCATTCCTGGCAAAAGCAAAGTATGAAGCTTTTAATGAGGCTAAATCATCCCTGTTCTTTCAGGTTCGGGTCAATTGGTTTGCCCTGCATTTGCTGGAAAAGGAAATATTTATCCTTAAAGAAAATATTGAACTGCTGAAAACTCTGGAGCAAATGGCCATGGCAACATTTAAAAGTGGCGGGCAAAGCAGCGGTAGTTCAGGTGGACCGGGAATGGAAAGCCGGGAACGAGCAATGGAAGGGGTGAGTGCCTCCCAAATGAGTGAAATGGGCCGCTCAGCAAACAAGGGAGGTATGGTGGATGTATTGCGATTGCAGTTGGAGATCAACGAGTTGGAAAATCAACTGGCCCTGCTAACAGACAGTAAAGCCCCATTGAAGGCACGGTTTAATCAGCTGCTTAACAGGCCTTCAGATAAGCCTGTCCGTCTTTCAGACAGTGTGACTGCGGCCCAAATGCCCGTGCCCATAGCTCAAATTTCCGACAGCATAAAAAGCTATAACCCACTGCTAATTATGCTGGAACAGAAAGAGGCTGCATTTAACGCACAAGAGGAGATGAACCGGAAAAGAGGATTGCCAGCGTTTGGCGTAGGTTTTCAGTATAACGTTTTCAGACCACGGGAAAATAGTGAAAGCCCTATGAACGGGAGAAATATGCTTACGCCGGTAGCTACCGTGACCATTCCCATCTGGCGAAAAAAATATTCCGCTTCTCAACGGGAATCAAACCTGCTGCGCCAATCGATAACAGAACAGCAAAAAGACGTTGAGAACCAATTGATGGTCAGTTATACAGAAGCACTACAAGAGCTTGAAGATGCCCGGCGAAGGACAACCTTCTACCAGCGGCAAACCAACTTGGCAACTCAGGTGCTTGATATTCTCATTGTCCAATATTCAACAGAAGAGACTAACCTGGAGGAGGTGCTGAGAGTGCAAGAGCAATTGCTGGACTATCAGGTTAAATATGTGGATGCTCTTATTGATGGCAACATTGCAGTGGCAATGATGCAAAAATTGATGGGACGTTAATTCAAAACACGGGAGGAGAAATGAAAAAAATACTAAATAACAGATTCTTACAGCTAGGGCTGATGCTGGTGGCCGGACTGCTTGTGGGCTGGCTGGCATTTAATAATTCCCAACCCGGGGAAGAACACGTACACTCCCACGAACAGGGAGAAGAGGTCACTTATACTTGCTCTATGCATCCGCAGATCAGACAGGACGAGCCAGGCGATTGTCCCATATGTGGCATGGAATTGATCCCTGCCGGCCAAAGAGCTGACAAAGGAGAAAGCAGCCCGTTTATATATACCATGTCTCCTGAAGCCGTTGCCCTGGCTAATGTGCAAACCCAAAAGACGGAGGTAGTAACACCCCAGCATGAGGTGCAATTGACAGGGAAGGTCAGGGTAAATGAACAACGGCTGGCAGTGATTACTGCCAATTACTCGGGCAGAATTGAAGAACTAATGGTTGACTTTACAGGACAAACAGTAAGGAAGGGCCAAAAGCTGGCCACTATCTATTCTCCCCAATTGATAACTGCCCAAAAAGAACTGATCGAAGCAGCAAAGTATAAGGATATTAATGATGCACTGTATAAGGCTGCCAGGGAAAAGCTTCGACTGTGGAAGGTTACCGAAGAGCAGATTGATGAAATAGAAAATAGCGGCAAAGTGTTGACGGAATTTGATGTGTTCGCCGACCAGTCCGGGGTTGTAATAAGCAGAGATGTTACAAAAGGAAGTTATGTGAATAGAGGCACGGTACTTTTTCAGATTGCAGACCTGAGCAATGTTTGGGTATTGTTTGATGCCTATGAAAGGGATTTGCCCTTCATAAAAACCGGCAGTAAGGTTACATTTACCGTTGCTTCTATTCCGGGGAAGGAGTTCTCCTCGCCGGTATCTTTCATAGATCCGTGGATCGATTCGCAAACCAGGACTGCTTCTGTGCGTGCAGAAGCTCACAATGAGCAGATGTTGCTTAAGCCGGGGATGTATGTGAATGGCATGATCAAAACAACACTGAACGTTGAAGAAAAAGCGCTGGTGATCCCTGCCACATCTGTTTTATGGACAGGGAGACGCTCGGTAGTGTATGTGAAGGTCCCGGATGCAGAGTTTCCCGCTTTTGAAATGCGCGAAATAGTGACAGGCCCGTCCATGGGAAGGTATTATGTTGTGGAAAACGGACTGCAGGAAGGCGAAGAAGTGGTCACAAATGGCGCCTTTGCCATTGATGCTGCAGCGCAGTTAAGCGGGAATTATAGTATGATGAACAGGCCTGTAGACAAAACTATTCCTGCCCCGGAAAAATTTATATCTCAACTAACAGCCTTTGTAAATCAGTACTTCGAATTAAAAAACAGCCTGGTGGAAAGCCATTACCAGAAGGCATTTTCTGCCACCAGTGCTCTTGGCCCACTGTTAAATGAAATTGATATGGGGTTGTTGGATGATGAAGCCCATTCTGCCTGGATGGAGCACCAGCCACACCTGGAAGATAATATAAACCAATTGGAACAGGCAAAGGACATTGCCCGGCAAAGACAGATCTTTTCCCCGTTGTCAGACCGCCTAGCTGAAGTAGTGGAAGCCTTCGGTATTGATCGGGAAACGGTGTTTCTGGCCTACTGCCCCATGGCATTTGACGATGAAGGAGCATTTTGGCTAAGTGAATTTAAAGAAATCAAAAACCCTTATTATGGAGACGCCATGCTTGCATGCGGTGAAGTAAAAAAGGAGATCAGCGCGAAAAGGGAAAGTCAGCCCCAGGCAGGACAACATCAAGGGCATCAACATTAGCACCGGGGAGCCATAAGTGGGGGTGTTATGGCTTTTTTAAGAGCGTTTCAAGTGTCTGTAATCGGCAGTAGCCTTCTAATCAGTCGTATGCATATAAATTGCCTGGGTATGCGCTATGCCGGGACACAAATTGGACGATTTATGGATTGCATGTTTAGTGAAGTTATTATCTTTGCAACCCACAAAAGGGTCTCGTGGCCGAGTGGCTAGGCGGTGGTCTGCAAAACCATTTACGGCGGTTCGAATCCGCCCGAGACCTCATTTATTTTTATAATAGCATTGTTTTGCAGTGTTATATATATATATAGCTTTGTTATAATCTGCTATAGCATCCCTTAGTCGCCAAGGCGGGATTTTGCAAGTCCACTTTCAACAAAGTTTTTTGCACTCTGGCGCTGAGCATTGCCCATAAATACAAAAGCTAATTCCATTAAATATAAATGTAAAAAGTTGATTTTTAAAACATTATTTTTCTAATTCTGTTTTATGGCTTTTCGGGTATCGCCTTATTTCATTACAAAAGTACAAAAATGGGTTACGCCCTATTTACCACAAGTTGATTCTTCATCCACTGTTTACCGTATTACAAGGCCGGCCTTTTCTGGAAAACTTCTGGCTAAAGTGGGACCATGGCAAGCATTATAAATATTAAAGTTTCCGAGCAAAATTAATAGCAAACAATGAGTGTTTTTTTGGTTTTCGGACAATTTCGCACTGCGTTAGACTTCTAAAAGAAATTTCCTATACGGCATCATTCATGATGCCGTGCAGGTAGTCCCTAACTGGTAATTCACCTTATTGGATAATAATGCGTTCTGTTTTAAGCGTATTGCTATTGGATATTCTTATCAGGTAGATGCCCTTTGGTTGCCTGCTCAGGTCGAAAGTATGGTAATAGGCGTTTTCAACGTTTTGGGTCATTTCTTTGCAGATGACCTTTTGGCCGCTGGCATTGAATACGCAAATATTCAACACGTTATCACTGATGCCCTCTATTTTTACGCTGAATTCTCCTTTGTTGGGGTTGGGGTAGATGTTGATCTTACCCCGGTTGGTGAGTTGATGGAGACCTGCACAGGGGTCAACGGTAACTACAATGGTGTCTGAGTTGGTGCACCCTGCGGAGTCGGTTACAGTGACCCACAGGGTATGTGATCCCACGTTTATCACGTTGCTGTCCAGTGTAATGCTGTGAGAGGTATGGCCTGTTGACCAGGAATAATGTTCATATCCGGTATCTACCGATAGAGTGATAACATGGTTGATACAAATTGTGGTATCATCCTCCAGGTTAACAACAGGTTGCATGGCGGTTACCGTAAATTCTGTGGTGGCGGTATTTCCTGCGGAGTCGGTAGCTACAAAGGCAAGCAGGTGGTTTCCTGCTGTGATCACATCCCCGCTGTGGGGTCCGGCAATTTGCTCTACCACCACGCCACAGTTATCCGTAGCGGTGGGCATGTTAAAGTGGAAAGGGCCTGCACAGATAGTAGTATCCTGCAGTTTTGTTATCATAGGTGGGATAGTATCCTCCACCGTAACGTTGGCTGTTCCGGTGCCGGTGTTGTTTTCCATGTCGGTAACGGAAAGGGTTACGGTATTATCTCCCAGGTTTGCACAGGTAAAGTTTTTGATGTCCAGCGCAATGGAATCTATTGCGCAGTTATCCCACGAGCCGTTGTCGATCTGGGCGTCCGTTATGGAGGCCTGTCCGGCGGAGTCCAGGTATACGGTTATATCCTGGGTGACCACCGATGGCGGGATGGTATCCACCACGGTTACCGTAGCGGTAGCGGATGCCTGGTTCATGCTTCCGTCTACTATGGTCAAAATAACAGTGTTAGCACCCAGGTGGCTACAAGTAAAGGAGGCATTGTCCAGCGCCATTAAGTTAACAGAGCAGTTATCGTAAGACCCGCCGTCAACCTGAGCGGCATCAATGGTCACCATGCCTGTCATGTCAAGGTATGCCGTTATGTCCTGTGTAACCACAGTGGGAGCAATGGTGTCATAAACGGTCACGGTAACGGAAGTGGCAGCCACATTGCCATTAATATCGTGAGCAGAGAATGTGATGGTATTACTCCCAACATGTGAACAGTCAAAGGTGTACTGCGACAATGTTATGGTATCTATGGCGCAGTTATCGGCAGAGCCGTTGTCTATTATGGCTGCAGAAATGGTAGCGGTTCCGGCTGTATTGAGGTAAACGGTAATATCCTGCGTCACCACCACAGGGGCCAGGGTATCATAAACGGTAACTATAGCGGATGAAGAAGCGGTGTTTCCGTTAACATCCAGCGCATTGATTGTGATGGTGTTATTTCCTGTGTCAGAACAGTCGAAGTGGTATTTTGACAATGTTAACGTATCGATGGCACAATTGCTAAAACTTCCGTTGTCCACGTGGTTTGCGCTGATACCAGCCTGGCCGCTACTGTCCAGGTATACGGCAAGGTTTTGTGTCTTTACGGTAGGAGCGATGGTGTCCATTACGGTAACCTGAGCGGTGGCTGAAGTTGAGTTCAGGCTGTTGTCTGTCACAGTCAGGATAACGGTGTTAATACCAAGGTTACTGCAGTTGAATGTGGTTTTATCCAGAGTCATTGTGTTAATGGCACAATTATCCCAGGAGCCGTTGTCTATTTGGGCTTCAGAGATAGTAGCGGTTCCGGCGGCATTGAGATAAACGGTAATATCCTGTGTTGCCACGACCGGGGCCAGGGTATCGTAAACGGTAACTATAGCGGGTGAGGTAGCGATATTGCCGTTAATATCCTTTGCGTTTAGTGTGATGGTATTGGCTCCTGTATCAGAACAAGTGAACTGGTATTTTGACAACGTTAGTGTATCGATGGCACAATTGCTAAAGCTTCCGTTGTCTGTTTGGTTTGGGATGACAGTAGCCTGGCCGCTGCTGTCCAGGTATAAGGTAACATTTTGTGCATTCGCTGTGGGAACGATGGTGTCCAATACGGTAACCTGAGCGGTGGCTGAAGCGGAGTTCAGGCTGTTGTCTGTGACAGTCAGGGTAATGGTATTGACACCCACGTCACTGCAGTTGAATGTGGTTTTATCCAGAGCCATTGTGTTAATGGCGCAGTTATCCCAGGAGCCGTTGTCTATTTGGGCTTCAGAGATGGTAGCGGTTCCTGCTGCATTTAGGTATATGGTAATATCCTGAGTTGTCACCACCGGGGCCAGAGTATCATAAACGCTAACTATAGTGGATGAAGCGGCGGTATTGCCGTTAATATCTTTGGCGGTAAACGTTACGGAGTTGTTTCCCAGGTTAGAGCAGTTAAAGTGGTATTTAGACAGTGTTAATGTATCGATGGCACAATTGCTAAAGCTTCCGTTATCTATTTGGTTTGCGCTGACAGTCATCTGACCGCTGCTGTCTAAGTAGGCAATAGCGTTTTTTGTCTTCACTGTAGGAGAGATAATATCTAAAACGTTAACCTGAGCGGTTCCTGTAGCTGAGTTATTGTTTACATCGGTTACGGTGAGGGTAACGTTATGAGTACCTGTTTGAGAGCAATCAAAATGATATTTGGATAGTGTTACGGTATGGATAGCACAATTACTAAAGCTTCCGTTGTCTACCTGGTTTGCGCTGATAGTAGTTTGTCCGTTGTTGTCCAGATAGACAGTAAGGTCTTGTGTATCCACCGTAGGGGAGATGGTGTCCATTACGGTAACCTGAGCGGTGGCTGAGGCCGAGTTTAGGCTGTTGTCTGTCACGGTCAGAGTAACAGTATTGACACCTACGTCACTGCAGTCGAATGTGGTTTTATCAAGATACATTGTGATAATGGGGCAATTACTCCAGTAGCCATTTTTTATTTGGTCTGCAGAGATGGTAGCGGTTCCAGCTGCATTTAGGTATACGGTAATATCCTGAGTGGTCACCACCGGGTCCAGAGTATCATAAACGCCAACTATAGCGGATGAAGCAGCAGTATTGCCGTTAATATCTTTGGCGGTAAACGTTACGGAGTTGTTTCCCAGGTTAGAACAGTTAAAGTGGTATTTAGATAGCGTTAAGGTATCGATGGCACAATTGCTAAAGCTTCCGTTATCTATTTGGTTTGCGCTGACAGTCAGCTGGCCGCTGCTGTCTAAGAAGGCAATAACGTTTTTCGTCTTCACTGTAGGAGAGATAATATCTAAAACGTTAACCTGAGCGGTTCCTGTAGCGGAGTTATTGTTTACATCAGTTACGGTGAGGGTAACGTTGTTAGCCCCTATGTGAGAGCAATCGAAAGAATTTTTGCTCAGCGACATATCGTCAATCGGGCAAACGCCGGCTGAGCCGTTATCCACCTCACCGGGCAAAAGGGTAGCTGTTCCGTTTGCATCCAGGTATGTTGTTATATCCTTAGTGTTGACGGTTGGAGGTGTGGTGTTGGGGTAAATTGTGACATAGGCTGTATCGTTATCATTGATGGTATCTGTTATGCCGTTAGGGTTGGAGGTCCATGCAGCTATATGGTAAGTGTTATTGGTAAAAGTGTAGCTGCCCAGCGTTACCTGCCCTGTGGTCTGACCTGGCTTGGTGGGGGGATTCAGCACTCCGCTGTATTGGGCCGGTGTTTGAATTACTCCGTTAACGCTCCAGTTTACATCTGCAGAGCTGATCCAGGATTTTCCGTAGTTTTGGATGGTAACGGTTACGGCATGGGCTCCAGCACAGACCACATCTGGTTGGTCTATAGAAGCCACTCCGGCGTCAATGGTCAGAGGTTCAATGATTACTACTCCATGGCCTTTGTTCACCCCGTCGTAGTTTTCCTGATTATCTCCACTGTTATAAGATCCTCCGCCCCCTCCGTAGGATCCGGTTCCCATTCCATCGGATGCACCTCCCGAATAACCTCCACCGCCGCCGATGCGATAGTCTGTAGTGAGCCTTCCTGTTCCTCCGCCGCCAAATCCACCTTCTTGGTTATCAGCAGAAAGAGCTCCTCTTCCGCCATTGAAAAAGGAGCGTGCTACAATATTGCATGTACCATTGCCATTGCCAATGAGTCCTGCTCCCGACTGAGCGAAGGCAGCGCCACCAATGGCTCCTCCATGTCCGCTGGTTCCGCCCGGGGCATCAGAGCTTACACCATTTTGACCGGATGTACTTGTGCTTCCCCGGGTGTTGGGGTGCCCGGGAGCACCCTCAATTTGCCCTCCGGCACCTCCGGCGATGATTAAGGAATTATTGCCGTTATCCAATACAAATGTACCCCCTGAGCCGCAACGGGGATTACTGCCCATTTGGCCTACCAGGATGCGCAAAGTGGTTCCGGAGTTAAAAGCAAACTCACCGGACATTTTGGCCCCAAGTTGATAGGGACTCTCACCATACCCTGCACCAATGGCTTCTATATAATAATCCCCATCGACGGGCACACTCCACTCCTGTATGCCAAAGCCTGTGACAGCAACCTGTCCGTCCAGGTTAGTGGACGCATACTCTGTATTTACACTTGCTTGCGTAGGTCCTTCCCTTCCAGTGGCTTCCGCATTGGTAAAGCAGTAGGCTGAGGGGGGGCAGTAATATTTAGTGGAAAAGGAAATCGGCCCGGTCCAGTCAGAGGTATCGGTACCGCCCGGGCATAATTCCGCTACATATATATCGTAGGGCGTTACCGGAGCTAAGCCACTTGCTGTGGTTACACTATCCACCGTAACTTCAACAGGGGTTCCGGTGCCGGGGTCATGGCCCTCTGGTACTATCACATATATCCATGAGTGCGCTGATGAGCCGCCGGTCCAGTCAAACATCACTTCCGAGTTTGTTACGCCAGATAAGTTTAAGCCAGTGGGAGCAGGCAGGTAGGACTGTACGGTGGCATAAGCCGTATCGTTATCATTCACTGTATCCGTTTGTCCGTTGGGGTTTGTAGTCCAGACCATAATATCATAAACTGCATCAGTAAAGGTGTAGCCTCCCAGGTTCAGTTGGTTGGTGATGCTTCCTGCTCCGCCTATCGTATCCAGTGTGCCGGAAAATATCACTGGTGCTTGTGGTACGCCGTTTACGGTCCAGTGCACGTCTACAGAGTTGATCTGGTTATCGCCAAAGTTTTTAAGGGTTACCAACACATCATTGGACCCGGGGCAGAAGATAACAGGTCCATCCAGAGATACTACCCCTGCATCGTTCATAGCACCTGTGGACAATGGCTTGATAATGACCACCCCGGCCCCTTCATGGATGCCGCCTAAGTTCCCCTGGTCGGTGCCACTGTTGTAAGATCCACCACCACCACCCCATAGGCCGGTAGTAGCTCCTGACTGGTTATTCGACCCGGATCCGCCGCTATATCCACCGCCACCGGCATAACGGGAGTTGCCTCCGCCGGTTATACTGCCACCACCACCAAAGCCACCACCAATTACAGACCAGGAAGCATTTTCAATACCACCCAG
>PWNQ01000234.1 GCA_003557725.1 Bacteroidales bacterium
AGAGCATATAATAAGATGAAGAGAGCACATAATAAGCTGAAGAGAGCATATAATAATCATTGAGCCCAATCTAAAAAGGTTACTTTTGATTTTCAGCGGCTTTTTGCCCCGGACCCATCATTGTTATTACAATATGGTCTTGTGTTGGCGGTTATTATTTACAGGAATAAAACAATGGATATATGGATAAATTAAGGAAAGCGTTTTGGATATTGCTGTTAGTAACGGCAGGTGTTTTTAATTCATTTACTGTTTGGTCTCAGATTGAAGAGCCGGTTAAGTGGTCCTTTGACCATCGTGATCTTGGTGGCGGGGAGTTTGAGCTCCTTTTCAGGGCCCACATTGAGCCGGGGTGGTACCTTTACGCTCAGGATATTCCCGGTGGGGGACCCATTCCCACGGAGTTTACTTTTGAGGAGTCTTCCGGTTTTCGTTTGGTGGGGGCCACCGGAGAGCCTGAGGGCGAGATAAAGTATGATGAGAATTTTGATATGGATTTAAAGATGTTTTCCGGAGGGGCTACTTTCAGGCAGAAGGTTTCTTTGCTGCAGCCGGGAGATGTGGAGGTTTCCGGTGAGGTGCAGTTTATGAGCTGTGATGAGGAGCGCTGCCTCCCTCCCGATTACATTCCTTTCCGGTTTGCTTTGTCCGGGCCGCCGGTATCGGAGGATGTTCCTTCGGGGGATGTCCCTTCACCAACCTCTGAAACAGTGGCTCCCGGTGATGAGCCTGTGCCAGTGGGGGGAGGGGAGCCCCCGGATACTTTGTCAACAGAGGAAGCCACGGCTGATGAAGCAGAAAGTGAACAGCAGAAGACGACGGAAGTGGTAGACTTTCAGGGGGCGGAGGAAGATGAACAGTCGGGGATGGGATGGACCTTCCTGTTTGGCTTGTTGGCAGGCTTGCTGGCCTTGCTAACTCCCTGTGTGTTCCCCATGATCCCGCTGACGGTGAGCTTTTTTCTTAGAAATGCAGAAAACCGGGCACGGGCGTTTCGCGATGCTATAATCTACGGGTTTACCATTGTGTTCAGCTATGTGGTTTTAGGGCTGATCATCTCTGTGATCTTTGGCCCGGATACCCTTAATGCTTTGGCAACCAGCCCGGCATTTAATATCTTCTTTTTCTTGTTGCTCACCTTTTTTGCCGCTTCCTTTTTTGGCGCTTTTGAGCTAACCATGCCCGCCTCCTGGAGCAATTCGCTGGATAGCAAAGCGGACAAGGCCGGAGGGATCATCGCCGTGTTCCTTATGGGGCTCACCTTTGTACTGGTGTCTTTCTCCTGTACCGGCCCCATTGTGGGAACACTGCTGGTTGAAGCCGCAGTGGGGGGAAGCGTTTATGCCCCCGCTATGGGCATGCTGGGGTTTGGCCTGGCGCTGGGCATCCCATTTAGCCTGTTTGCCCTGTTCCCCTCTGCCTTGAAATCATTGCCCAAATCCGGTGGATGGATGAATGCGGTAAAAGTGGTGCTGGGGTTTGTGGTGCTGGCCTTTGCCCTCAAGTTCCTATCTGTTGCCGATGCTGTGGGACAGTGGGGTATATTGGACCGGGAAGTGTTCCTGGTGCTCTGGATAGCCATATTTCTGCTGCTGGGATTGTACCTTATTGGAAAGATCAAGTTTGCTCATGACTCTGAGCTCAAGTACCTCTCTTTTCCCAGACTCATGCTGGCCATCGTCAGCTTTGCATTTGTGGCTTACCTCATCCCCGGACTGTGGGGCGCCCCTTTGAAAGCGGTAAGCTCTTTCCTGCCCTCGCCCGTAACTCAGGACTTCGACCTGTCACGCACCACCTCAACTACAGTGCAGGACCAGGAAGAAACGCTTTATGTGGGGGAAAGCGTTCACGAAGGACCCCACGGACTGATGGCATTTACCGACTATGAACAGGGAATGAATGCGGCTGAAAAAGCAGGAAAACCCGTGCTCCTGGACTTTACCGGACTGGGATGTGCCAATTGCAGGAAAATGGAAGCCAACGTATGGTCCCACCCACAGGTGCTGGAACGGCTTCAAAACTAATTTGTTAAAATATCCCTGTTTGTGGATGACCGGACATCATTGCCCGAAAATGAACAGTTCATATCGGAAGCCATGGGAAGAGAAAGAAAGATCACCCGGGTAGGACAAAAATGGAGTACCTTCCAGGCGGAAAGATATGGCGTCAATACCCAACCCTATTACGTCATCCTGGACCATGATGAAAATATGCTTGCACCGGGATATGAATACCATGCCAGCGTGGAGCGATTTGTTAACTTCCTGGATCAGGGAATAAAAAATTATAAGAAAAACCAATCATTGCCAAACCGAAACGGGCAATCCCCGGATTAATAAACCCGGAGATTAGAGGGTGAAACCGCTATAAATTTTGTGCTTGCAAACCGGGCTCCTGCATTGACCTTTTTCGGTTATTTTTTCTTGGAAAATGCAGGAATATGGCTGAGCAGGTAGTGGGTTGACTGCCCCTGTATGAATTGATTAATCGTTGAGGCCGGTCTAAAAAGGGTGCTTTTGATTTTCAGCGAATGGGAAAAATGTGTGTTTTTAGACCGGATTCATCGTTTATTAGAATAAAGGTATAATATTATGTATAAAGTAGTTACAAGGCCAATACTATTGTTTATTATATTGTTTTTTATGGCCCCCTGGAAGGGCCTTTTCTCCCAGGAGGCTGTCATCTCCGGGAAGGTTGTTTTTGAGGGTGAGCCGATTTCCTTTGTTACCATTGGGATCCCCGGATTGGGGATAGGGGTGGCCACCGATCACTTCGGTGAGTTTGTGCTGCAGGATGTTCCGCCGGGAGAACATATTTTGCATGTGAGCAGGATAGGATACGGGAGGCAGGAGAAGCATGTGGATGTTGGCCCGGGGCAGACTGTAACTATGGAGATAGAGCTTAAGCCCACCAATGTTTTTTTGGATGAAGTGGTGGTGGTTGATGAGCAAACCGGGCTGACCAACCGTACGCCTCACAGTATTTCCCGGATAGAGGCCAAAGAATTGACCGTTAAAGGGCACCCCTCAGGCCTTGTGGGCATTGTCAGCCAGGTCCCCGGGGTGCAAAATGCAGATATGGGCCAGGGGATCTCCAAACCCTTTATCCGTGGCCTGGGTTTTTCCAGGGTGGTTACGGTATTCCAGGGGAATAAGCTGGAAAACCACCAGTGGGGTGCTGACCATGGCCTTGGTGTCAACGACTTGGGGGTTAGCAGTGTGGAGGTTGTTAAAGGACCCGCTTCCATCTTTTACGGATCCGGAGCCATTGGCGGCGTATTACTGGTGAAAGACGATGAAAGCTATCTCAGAAGCAAAGACCTGACAGGAAGCGCAGGGCTTACTTATAACTCGGTCTCTGCCGGTGTCAGACCATGGATATCCCTGGGAAAATCACTGGAAAATGGCCTGTTTTTTGCCGCCGATGCCGCAGTGGAAAGCCATGCCGACTACCGCGACGGAGAGAAACGAACGATAGGTAACTCCAGATATAACAACCAAACCATTCGACTGCATGCCGGATGGAACTCCAGGAAATTCAAAAATAAACTGTCCTATACCTTCCTCAGGCAAAACCTGGGAATCATTGAAGCGGATGAGATGGTGGACAGCCTTTCATTGGCTACCACCCGGCATGACCGCAAAATGCAACTGCCCTTTCAGGAGGTGAGCGACCATGTGCTTTCATACCGGCAGAATACGGTCCATGATCAGTTTATTACTTCCCTAAACCTGTCCTATCATGTTAATGACCGGGATGAGATTGAAGATGAATTTGATGTGGTTGACCTGGGCCTTCGCTTGTCGCATCTGTATTATAATGCACGGCTATCCCATAAGACCAGTGAGTTTATGGAAAGCAACCTGGGAGTACAGGGGTCAGTTAGAGAAAGTATGAACAAAACCACCGCTGAGGAGATCCTTATCCCTGATGCATCGGTATATGAGACCGGTGTTTATTATATGGCCGGGTTTTCTTTGGGTGCCTATTTCTTGCAGGCCGGCTTGCGGTATGATTATCATATTATGGAAGCCCGGGCCAATGCCGATCATATTGTGGATTATGGCTACACGCTGCCCGGAGACCCCGATAGCCAAAAGCTGACCAGGGTCTTCTCCGGATGGACCGGCTCCGCCGGATTTAGCAGAAGCATCCGGAAACACAGCCTGTTTAAAGTGAACTTCTCTTCCGGATTCCGGTCACCGGATATGGCAGAATTGTTTTCAAATGGACACCACCCGGGTACCAGCCGGTTTGAAGTGGGCAATGCCAGTTTTGACCGGGAACAAAGTTATCAGCTGGACGCAGACTGGCTTTATGAGTCTCCCGCCTTTCGCTTTGGTTCCGCCATCTTTGTGAATACCATTGACAACTATATATACTTTACCGGAACCGGACAATATACGGATGAAGGCCTGGAAATATGGGAGTTTCACCAGGATAACGCTTTCCTTTACGGCGGTGAGCTGCAGGTCGCCTGGACACCATCAATACATCACGACCTGGAGGTGAGGGCAACGTCCAACCTGGTGAGAGGGATCAACCGGAGTAATAAGGAAAACCTTACCTATATCCCCGCCGGAAACTATTGCCTGAGGATTCAAGGGAAGCCCCTGGTAAAATTAGGTTCTCAGGCATTTATAAAGGTCAATTATATCGACCGGCAAAATCGCCCCGGCCCCGGAGAGGAAAGCACGCCCGGATATGTACTGCTGAATGCAGGGGTTACCCACGACCTGCCGCTTAACGGAAATACCCTTTCTCTGGGCATTACCGGATTTAACCTGCTGAACAATATGTACACGGATCATATGTCCATCCTCAGAGCTTTTAATATTACCCAGACCGGACGGAACATAATGGGTAGTGTGCGGTATAGCTTCTAATGCTCCACGCTGTTCCAGAGCAGAAAGATCAACGGGGCGATTTGTGTATTCTGAAGGAAAGGACCGTGCTGAGGGTCATGCTCTCCCGCTAATGTGTTAAAGTGTTCTGCACCCGCCCCCCGGGCGTAGAAAGGAACCAGCATATTGGTATGGCTGTCATAGTTCCACTGCATTCCAGGCAAAACCCCTTTGCCAAGGTTCACCACATCCGGATATAGAGGGGCCGGCTCTCCCGGGCCGGAAAGATAGCCGCATTCATGATCGCTGGTGACGATTATCAGGGTCTCTTCAAAACTGCTGTGCTCTTCAACCCACTGAACGGCCGCTTCTACCGACCGGTTAAAGTCAACCTGCTCTTCAATCATGCGCCCCGACTGATTGTTATGACTTGCCCAATCGACAGCCCCACCTTCCACCATCACAAAGAAGCCTTCCGGGTTTTGGCCAAGCACATGCAGGGCCCCCAGGGTCATCTCTTCAAGCGTAGGTACGGATTCATTAAGGGGAGTATGAAAGGGTAATTCATTGTCCGGCAACTTATCCCGCCCTTGATGGAGGGTGGAGTGGACACGGGGAACACCCAATACACGTGAAGGAACCTCACCCAATCCCAATCGCTGAAATGATTCCCGGTCTTGTATCAGGTGCCACGCATCAGGATGACCGTCCCCATTGGCATCCTTAACCGAATATGATTTGCCCTCAATAATTAATACTGTACCCCCTGTGTCATTATTTAAAAAATCCCATACCCGCTCTCCCCCAACATATCGTGCATCTTCATCACTCCTGTCCCCATTGTTGTCATAACCCGGGTTCCCGGTGCCCATAATCACATCCAGACGCGTTTCAAATAGCATATAACGCGCTATGTCCTGATAATTATTGCGACTTTCATTATGAGCACAGAAACTGGCGGGAGTAGCATGGCTGAAAAGAACACTGGTGACAACCCCGGAAGACTTGCCCAACTCTTTGGCAACCTGGGTCAGATGAAGCAGCGTGTCACCATTCACCCCAATGCCGATGGAACCATCGAATACCTTACGACCAGTAGATAATGCCGTCCCGGAAGCCCCGGAATCCGTATAATCACTCTTTACATACGTGTGATCACGGGATGCAGCTCGAGGATTGTAGCCCGTAGAATAAATAGTGTCCCCGTTGTTAATGTCCGTTATGGCAGAATAGGTGGCCAAACCCAGATGTACCCAATCTGATGACTCATATACCTGTGAGCCTGAGGTACCATATTGATAGTAGCTGGTAGCCATAACATGGTTGAACCCCATGCCGTCGCTGATGAAAAAAATAACGTTCCGGGGTGCATCCTGAGAAAATAAGGACAGGGAAAGAAAAAGAATGAACACGGAAATAAATGTTTGTTTATACATGATTGATGTAGATTGATGTAGATTGATGGTAGATTGATGGTAGATTGATGGTAGATTGATGGTAGATTGATGGTAGATTGATGATAACAGGCGTGCTGTTATTGTATTGGTAAAGGGTGCTTTTGAGGGAGTATTTTTCAATTTTTTTATGGGCACAAAGCAATGTTCTTTTGTAAAAACAGCCTTTCGGGCTGTGTTATTATATTGTTAAACAATTTAACGGCTTTTAGGTTATTGTTAGTGTTGTTTAAGCATAAAAAGGTGCGATCACAGAATTGCGGGCCGGCAATTTCGGTTCAAATCCAATGATGAAGGGATAATGCTATGGCTTTTCAAAAGAATTCGATCAGGGGGTATGATGTTATTACGGAAAAACGCTTCTTTGCTGTTTCTCAGATGCATTGTGCAGCCTGCGCGGTGAATGTGGAGAAGACTATACTGGCTACTGAAGGCGTCATAACCGGTTCGGTAAACTTTGCTTCCGGAACGGCAGTGGTAGAGTACTTACCGGAGGTGGTGACAGCGGAAGACATTGGGAATGCGGTGCGGCACTCCGGGTATGATCTGATTCAGGAAGAAGAAGGGCAAGAGGCGGGCCAGGCCGGAGAAAAAAGACGTAAACAGAGCTATTTGCTGCGCAAAAGGGACGCAATAGGAGCGGGGATATTTGCCCTTCCCGTGTTTATACTGGGCATGTTCCCGGTAAATGTCCCCCATGCAGAAATATGGATGTGGGCCTTATCCACGCCGGTTCTGATGTGGTTCGGACGCCATTTCTTTATCAATGCCTGGAAGCAGGCCCGCCATTTTTCGGCAAATATGGATACACTGGTAGCTGTGGGAACCGGAACGGCTTACCTGTTCAGTGCATTTAATACTGTATTTTCTGATTACTGGGAAGTAAGAGGGTTGCATGGGCATGTGTATTTTGAGGCCGCTGCGGTGATTATCTTTTTTATCCTCCTGGGAAAACTCCTGGAGGAGCGGGCCAAAGGAAAGACCTCGGCAGCTATTAAAAAGCTGATGGCTTTTCAGCCACTGGTGGTTAATGTGATGGATGACTCGGGAAATACAACTCAAAAACCATTGGAAAAGGTAAAGATAAATGAGATACTGCTGGTGCGACCCGGTGAAAAAATCCCCGTGGACGGCGTAGTGAGCCGTGGCAGTAGCTACGTGGATGAAAGTATGCTTACCGGAGAGCCCGTGCCCGTGAGAAAAGAGAATGACAGCAAGGTGTATGCAGGCACCATAAACCAAAAGGGAAGCTTTCGCATGAAGGCACAGCGTATCGGAGGTGAAACCACACTGGCACAAATCATCAGACTGGTGCGACAGGCACAGGACAGTAAAGCGCCGGTGCAAAAAACCGTGGATAAGATCGCAGCAGTGTTTGTTCCAATAGTGATCCTGATTGCCGTAATGGCACTGGGGGCATGGACCCTGTGGGGAGGAGAACACGGGTTTGCCCAGGGACTGATGTCCTTTGCCACCGTGTTAGTGATCGCATGCCCATGTGCCCTCGGACTGGCCACCCCTACCGCCATCATGGCCGGAATGGGAAGAGGGGCAGGAAACGGAATACTGGTCAAAGATGCGGAAACCCTGGAGATGACCAAAAATGTGAACGTGGTGGTGCTGGACAAAACAGGAACCATTACGGTGGGAGAACCGTCTGTAACCCACGAACACTGGGAAGAAGAAACCCAACAGGTGAAGCAGGTGCTGTATGCCCTGGAAAATGAATCGGAACACCCATTGGCACAGGCAGTGGTAAACCATTTGCCAAAGCCCGGAGTGGAGATGACCATCCATAACTTTACCAGTATCACGGGAAAAGGAGTGAAAGGAGAGAGTGACGGACAAACATGGTATGCGGGAAACCAGAAGCTAATGGAGGATAATCAGGTTCATATTACCCAATCGCTGATGAACAGGGCAGAGCAGTGGATGGAGCAGGGGGTGACTGTCATATGGTTTGCCCGTAGCCAAAAGGCCATTGCTGTACTGGGGATCAGTGACCGCATCAGGGAAAGTACCCCCAGGGCAGTTCATCAGCTTCAGGAGATGGGAATACAGGTGTATATGCTTACCGGAGACAATGAAGACACGGCCCGGATTGTGGCAGAACAGGCAGGGATTAAGCATTATAAGGCCCATGTGCTCCCCGAAGGAAAGGCCATGTTTGTTAAACATATGCAACAGCAGGGAAATGTGGTGGCAATGGTTGGAGATGGCATTAATGACAGTGCCGCACTGGCCCAGGCTGATGTGAGTATGGCCATGGGAAAGGGCAGCCATATTGCTATGGATGTGGCCCGGGTGACCATCGTGTCCTCCAACCCGGAAAAAATCGCCCAGGCCATAAACCTGTCGGCAAAAACCAGTGCCACAGTGCGCCAAAACCTGTTCTGGGCTTTTGTCTATAACGTGATGGGAATCCCCCTGGCCGCCGGGGTGCTCTATCCGTTTACCGGATTTCTGCTGAACCCCATGCTGGCCGGACTGGCCATGGCACTCAGTAGTATCAGTGTGGTGGGAAACAGCCTGAGACTTACCAAACCATAAGGAGATAATGACCCCGAAATGACGCACTTAACCACCACCGGTATCAAAATATATAGGGCGTAATATGCGGTGGAAAACGACCTTACAATTACGAAATAGTGATGTGTCAGAATAAATATGACCTAATATACGGTGTGAAAACCACTATCCCAATAACAATGGCCGTCACAGTGGCTACCAGTACCGCTGACGCTGCCATGTCCTTTACCTGGCCGGCTTTTATATGCTGACCCGGATGAACCAAATCCATAAACCTTTCTAATAGCGTGTTGATGACCTCGGTTAGAAATACCAACGAAATAGCCAGTACTAAAAATAACCACTCATAACGGGTCACCTGAAAAACAATACCGGCGATAACTACAACTATAGCAGCTATGCTGTGATAAATGGCATGCAATTCAGACCGGAAAAATTCACGGAGACCCCGGAGCGCAAACCCCAGACTGATAAAAAAATTCTTTCGCTGCATATTTAAGTCCCTTTTTGTAATAGTGCCCGGCCTATAAAGTCAAAACGTGTACACCTTCTGAAAACAGTTTTTTAATACATTTGATATTTAGAGGGTTAGCATTATATGGGTCGGGGATAATGCCGCTAAAGATCAAAGGTGACCACTATGGGCCGGGTTCAATAAATATATGGTGTTGCTCTTTTATTCTAACAGGCATCAAAAATAGGAAAATTTATTTATCATTTATTTGTTTAAAACAAAAATTGGTTATACTTTTGCAGGCCCTTTTAAGGGGAGATTTTATGGTATAAAACTAAGAAGATAATGGATACAACAAGTTACAAGACAAAGTCTGCCAAAAAG
>PWNQ01000209.1 GCA_003557725.1 Bacteroidales bacterium
TCACTTCAACAGAAACCGTACTCAACGAAACACTTAAAGCTTTTGAACAAGTCATTGCCATAGAAAATGAAATGGAACAGCTCAACACGGCATTAAACACCCGAAAAGACTATGAGAGCAAGGCATATTATCAGATAATCAGTCGACTAAACCAGTTAACCGAGCAATATAACCTTTTGGAGGGGGAAAACCGTGAGGCATTATCGGAAAAAGTGTTGCTGGGCCTGGGATTCACCCCTCCGGAATTTAATCGTCCCTTAAATGAGTTTTCCGGAGGATGGCAAATGCGGGTGGAACTAGCCAAAATCCTTCTGAAAAAACCAAACCTCCTTTTACTGGATGAGCCTACCAACCACCTGGATATAGAATCTATACAGTGGCTTGAAGAATTCCTTAAGTCTTATCCGGGTGCCATTATGCTGGTATCCCACGACCGCCGGTTCCTGGACTCGATCACTAACCGTACCATAGAAATATCGCTGGGAAAAATCCATGACTACCCGGTGCCCTACTCACAATATATACTCCAGCGGGAAGAAAGAAGAGAACAACAACTGGCCGCAAAAGACAACCAGCAAAAGGAGGTGGCAGAGATTGAGCGATTTGTGGAGAGATTCCGGTACAAAGCTACCAAAGCCAAACAGGTGCAATCCCGTATTAAAAGGCTGGAAAAGATGGATGCCATCGAAGTGGACCAAACAGACAACGCGACCCTGCACTTTCAATTCCCTCCGGCACCCCGCTCCGGAAAGGTAGTACTACATGCTGAAAACCTCTCCAAAGCCTACCACAATAAAACCGTGCTGAAAAATATCGCCTTCGGTATCCAAAAAGGAGAATTTATCGCATTCGTGGGAAGAAACGGAGAAGGAAAAACCACCCTGGCCCGAATCATTGCCGAAAACCTGCCCTGCACAGGAACGCTTAAACACGGACATCAAGTGAAAATTGGATACTTCGCACAAAACCAAACCGAAAGACTAAACCCCCGACTCACCGTCTTTGAATCCATGGAAGAAACCGCCAATCAGGAATCGCACACCAAAATACGGAAAATCCTGGGAGCATTCCTCTTTAGTGGTGATGAGATCCATAAAAAAGTAAGTGTGCTTTCCGGAGGCGAAAAAACCAGATTGTCCCTGGCAAGACTGCTTATGGAACCCGTAAACCTGCTGGTACTGGACGAACCCACAAACCACCTGGATATGACATCCAAAGATATCCTGAAAAATGCCCTGCTGCAATTTGACGGAACCCTGATCGTGGTATCCCACGATAGAGACTTCCTTCAGGGACTTACCGATAAAGTATTTGAATTTAAAAACCAAAAAATATACCAGCATATTGGCGATGTGAACCAGTTTATGGAAAAAAGAAAATTCCAAACATTCAGAGAACTGGAAAAAGAAAACCATACCAAACAAAACAACAAAAAATCATCCAAAGAAAAAAACCCCTACCACAAAAAGAAAGAACTGGAAAAAAAGAAACGAAAACTGGCAAAGTCCGTCAGGCAAGCCGAAGAGAAAATTGAACAACTGGAAAGTGAAATCCGGGAAATGGACCGGATAATGAAAAGCCCGGAGAAACTACTGGAACTAGACAGCCCTCAAGAGTACTTTAAAACCTATGAAAAGAAACAGAAAGAACTGGAAAATAATATGAAAGAATGGGAAGACCATCAACTGGAACTGGAAGAATTCCTCTCCAAAGAATAATATTCCACCCGCTGAAAAACCCCTGGTTTGCTTTCCGAAAACACCCCGTTTCTTTCATCAACCATAAATATCAAATTAAAAACTAAACCCTCAATTTTAACTTTATCAATATTTTTTTTAACTTTATTTATTTTTTTCTTGCTTTTGTTAAAATACTATGTAATTTTGCCAGGTAATTTTTGTTAAACCCTGAAGCCTGGCCCCAGAAGAGTCATTTCAATGGTCCGGACTTTAAACTAAAACCCTGTATCATGAAAGAATTTTTTTTAAACTACTGGTATTTATTGCTCTTACTGGTTGTTTGGGATATCGTATTAAAGCTTATGGCCATGTTTCGGGCAGCCCGAAGGAATAAAAAAATATGGTTTGTGGCTTTGGGATTATTAAACACCGTAGGTATTCTTCCGCTGATTTACTTATACATCAGTGGAAAAAAGCAGGAGATGGATATGTAAAGCCCACATTATTCGTGCATTCGTGGCAAAAAATAAACAGATGAAAATACTACCAAAGACATGCCCTTCATGTGGGGAAGCAATGAGGGTTAAGCAGCTTCATTGCAAAGGATGTGATACACAAGTAGAGGGGTCTTTTGCCTTTCCTGTATTGCTACAATTGAGCGAAGCCCGTCAGTCTTTCATTGTGGACTTTGTAAAGCACAGCGGCTCTTTGAAAAAAATGGCTAAAGACTTGAACATGAGCTATCCTACCGTAAGAAACATGCTTGATGACATTATTTCTGAGATACAAACCCTTGAAAACAAGAAATCATGATCAGCAAATGGTTGTTAAATCCGTTCCGGTATATTTCCGGATGGGCGGCACTGGCTTTGGGCTTCACAGGGCTGGTGGCAATGGCATTAATTTCTTCTTACACGAAAGTGCATCTGGATGGGGTGGTAGATGTTCATTTCGGTCATCAGGGCGGCTTTTGGGTCTTCTTCCGGGAAAACCTGATTGTCTGGGCCTCACTGGTACTGGTGTATGGGGTTACGGGGCTTATCATGCGAGGGGCCACCTTCAGGTTCCTTGACTTATCAGCCTACACGGCGATGATGCAACTGCCTTTTATCATTGCCGTGTTGCTTCCTGTCTTCACAGACCCATCGGTGGTTGTGGATTATATCATGCACACCTATCTGGGCAGAGGAGACCCGGTAGTTGTCACCACAGGGGATATTGCCGGGTTTATCCTCATGATGCTGATAATTATTGTAATGGTTTTCTGGTCCCTATTATGGGGGTTTTTCGCTTTTAAAACCCTGTTCAACACAGGGGGGCTAAAGGCTGCGGCCCTTTATGTGATGGTTATTATTCTGGCTGAGACGCTTTCTCTTTTAGGAATACATATCCTGCTGGGAGTCTCTCCTATTGGATTATAACTCCCGGGCCCAGGCTTCCCCGGCCAGTTGGTCGGAAGGGGCTGGTCAGAAACGGGTAATTTTGCTTTACCGCATTGAGACCGGTCGAAAAAAGCCTCTTTTGATTTTCACCGGATGAAACAATTTTGTGTTTTGGATTTGTGTTTATGGCCCTGACGTATTCACGTAACCGTAAAAAAAAGTGTCTGTATTGTTACCCCTGGCAGCCAAAGGAAATAATAGAATTAACCCAGAGCTGTTCAATGGGCTATCCTATATAATAATCATTAACCTATAAATAATACAACTATGAAAGAGGCAGGCAGTATGTTGAGGCGTTTTATGGTGAGGCATTTCTGGATATTCCTGTTCACATTGATTGCTATTTTGTTTTCCGGCAATATTTCCTTTGCCCAGGTTACAGGCAAGTGGCAGGGGCACATTTCATCGGTAAACCAGCGAATATATATTGAGGTTGAGTTCCCTGACAATGGTGATGCCCGGTTGCATGTCCCCGATCAAAATGCATACAATCTGACTGTAGACACTATTATTTCCAGGGGTCGATCCATCATTTTTCGTGTGGATACCCAGCGTATAAACATGCATTTTGACGGCACTGTTTTTCGTGAAGACAGTATTGCGGGCGGTTATTCACAGGCCGGAGGGATTATGGGTCGTTTTTCTTTAACCCGGGCTCCGGATGGGGAGGATGACCTGGAGGAGGTTTTCTGGATTGACCAGTCTGTAGATTTTTTTACGGACACCCTTCGTTTAGCGGGCACACTAAGTTTACCGGATACCACCTCCCGTCATCCGGCTATAATTTTTATTTCTGGCAGTGGTCAGCACACCCGGGATGTGAATATTTTCGGGTTCAGCATTTTCAAAACCCTTGCCCGTCCTTTTTTGGAAGCGGGCTTTGCGGTGTTGCGTTATGATGATCGTGGTGCGGGAGACTCGGAGGCGGGGGATTTATTCCGGGTAGATTCCCGGGATTTTGCCCGGGATGCCCGGTCGGCCTATCAGTTATTGAAGCAGCATCCCAACGTTGATCCGGATCAAATTGGCGTGCTAGGCCACAGCGAAGGGGGGTTGATTGCCTCCTTACTGGCAGAAAAAGAGGCGCCCGCATTTCTTATCCTGATGGCTGCTCCCGCTGTGCAGGGAGACAGAGTGCTTATGACCCAGACCCGGGCCATATTAAGAGCACAAAACTTACGTTCCGATCAAATACAACAGGCCCTTAACTACAATCGTGCCATCTACGATGAGCTGATGAAGCCCAACCCCGATTCTGTACAGGTTTATGAAATTTTGTACGACGCCATTTCCAGTCAGAGCCTGGTGCTGGATTCGGCCAGGTTTAGCCAAAGGGCAAAACTGGAAATGGAGGGCGTTATGACCCAATGGTTCCGGTTCTTTGTATCCTACGACCCCCGGGAATCGCTGGAGCAAATCCAGGTGCCTGCCCTGGCCGTATTCGGAAGCAAAGACTTGCAAATCGTACCGGAAGTCAATAAGCCCGTTATGGATACCCTGGCATCCCAAAACCAAAACTTTACCATTATGGAATTCCAGGGCGCCAACCATTTGTTCCAGGAAGCAAAAACCGGGTCTGTGCAGGAATACCGGTCACTCCCCCCCCGGTTTATCAACGGCTTTACGGAGGCCCTGACCCAGTGGGCCCAATCTGTAGTGTTTGAAAAAGAATAGCACCCCCGGTTAAGCCGAAGCACTTACCATTTTTTTTTTACTTTTGCATCCCAAAATCAGCTTTGGATAACGCCTTATTTTACACCTGATAAATCTGCACAAGCCATGATCAATAATAAATTTACCGGTGAGGGACTCACTTATGATGACGTACTTCTGATACCTGCTTACTCTGAAATTCTCCCCAGGGATGTGGCATTAAAGACCCGTTTTACGCGCAACATTCAAATGAATGTACCCATTGTTTCTGCAGCAATGGATACCGTAACCAACTCCACCATGGCCATTGCCATGGCACAGGAAGGGGGGATCGGCATTCTCCACAAGAGCATGACCATTGCTGATCAGGCCAGAGAAGCTCGTAAGGTAAAGCGGGCAGAAAACGGGATGATCATTGACCCCATTACAGTTAAGAAGGATGCTACGGTAAAAGATATTTTAAAAATAGGAGAAGAACATTCTTTTGGTGGCTTTCCGGTGGTGGATGACAACAACCGGCTGGAGGGGATCGTAACCAACCGTGATTTACGCTTTGAGCGGAATATAAACCGTAAAGTTACGGAGGTGATGACATGGGAGAACCTGATCACCACCACCGAGTTTATCGACTTTGAGAAGGCCGCCGACATTTTGCAAAAGCATAAGATCGAGAAGCTTCCGGTGGTAGATGAGGATTACAAGCTGGTAGGGTTGATCACCTACAAAGACATTATTAAGATCAAGGCCCGCCCCAATGCTTCCAAAGATGATCGTGGGCGTTTACTGGTGGCTGCAGCGGTGGGTATAGGGCATGGCACTGAGGAGCGTGTAGCCGCATTGGTGGATGCCGGGGTGGATGCAATTGTCATTGATACCGCTCACGGGCACTCCCGCGGAGTAATTGAAATGACCCGAAAAGTGAAAAGCAAATATCCGGAGATAGAACTGATCGCCGGAAATATAGCAACAAAAGAAGCGGCGCTGGCACTGATTGATGCCGGTGCTGATGCCGTAAAAGTGGGGATCGGACCCGGCTCCATTTGCACTACACGGGTCATTGCCGGCGTAGGTGTGCCCCAGCTCACAGCCGTATATAATATCGCACGAGCCCTCAGCCATACGGGAGTCCCAGTAATCGCCGACGGAGGAATACGCTATAGCGGCGATATAGTGAAAGCCATTGCCGCCGGAGCCGACTCGGTAATGATTGGTTCGCTTATTGCCGGCGTAGAAGAAGCCCCGGGAGAAACCATTATTTATGAAGGACGAAAATATAAAACATACCGGGGAATGGGCTCCCTGGAAGCCATGAAAGAAGGATCCAAAGACCGCTACTTCCAGGATACCGAAGACGATATCCAAAAGCTTGTGCCCGAAGGGATCATGGGAAGAGTGGACTATAAAGGCAGCCTCTCGGAAGTGATACATCAGCTCATTGGAGGACTAAGAGCCGGAATGGGCTACTGCGGAGCAAAAGATATTGACATGCTCAAAAAGGAAACCCAGTTTATTCAAATCACTGCCGCAGGCGTTGCCGAAAGCCACCCCCACGGAGTAACCATCACCCGGGAAGCACCCAATTACAGCCGATACAAAAAATAAAAAATGATACCATATGAAAAACCCATCCAAATTTATCAGCTTTATCGTTATTACCCTGCTGGCAACGTCCCTGTATGCCCAAAAGAACCCCATACTGCTGGAAGTGGCCGGAGAGAAAATAACGACTCAGGAATTTCTCCGGGTCTATAAAAAGAACAATGTGGAAGGTGCCATTGCCGACAAAAAATCCATTGAAGAGTACCTGAACCTGTATATTGACTTTCGCCTAAAGGTTCGGCATGCCAAAGACCTTGGACTGGATACCTCCCAGGAGTTTATGGCTGAATTTGAACAATACCGGAGTCAGTTGGCCGAGCCCTATCTAATTGACCCCGAAGTGGAAGAGCATTTGCTGAAAGAGGCCTGGGAACGCATGCAGTATGAAATAAGAGCAAGCCATATTTTGGTTAAGGTGGGCCCTCATGCTTCTCCTGAAGATACGCTTAAAGCTTATAACAGAGTTATGGACCTTTATAACCGGGTCATCAAAGGGGCCTCTTTTCAGTCGGTGGCAGAAGAATACTCCGATGACCCAAATACCCGGGACCGTCAACAACAGGGACAAACCATTCCGGGAAACAAGGGAGACCTGGGATATTTCTCGGCTTTTGACATGGTTTATCCTTTTGAAACAGCCGCATACACCTTAGAAGAAGGCGAGATTTCCAGGCCCATAAGGACTAATTTCGGATATCATATCATCAAAAAAGACCATAAAATCCCTGCCCTGGGAGAAATAAAGATCGCTCACATTATGTTGAGCTATCAGGAAACCGACTCGCTGGAAGCCTGGAACCGGCTGGACAGCATCCGTACCCAAATAACACAGGGAGACCTCACCTTTGAAGAGGCTGCTGCCAAATTTTCTTTCGACAGAAGAACCAGCAACCAGGGCGGTGAACTACCCGGGTTTCAGGCAAATCAAATGTTTCCGTCGTTCATTGAAGCCATCAGTAAACTGGACCCCGCGGAGAACCCCGTTTCCCCTCCAATCCATACCCCATACGGAATACACCTTATCCGGATTATCTCCACTAACCCCCCGGGGACCTTCGAAGAGGAGAGGGCACTGCTGGCAGAAAAACTCAAAACCAGTAACCGCATAAAAGAAGTGCGAAAGATTTCTGCCAAAAGCATTCGTGAACAATATGGTTTATCCCTTAATCAGGACGTAAAGGAGAAGATCCTTTCCCGGGTATCCGGAAAGATCCTAACCAACCAGTGGGAAGCAACCCCGGAAGAGTTCTATCAGGAACCCCTGTTTACCATCGGTGATAAACAATATGCTGCCGGGGATTTTGCCCGATACCTTTCCAACAACCAAAAAAGGGATGGAGAAGGAAACCCACAAAGCTATGCAAATGCTCAACTGGATGCCTTTATCACTGAATGTAGCTTTGACTACAAGATGGATCGCCTGGAAAAGAATCATCCCGAGTTTGCTCATCTGCTGGGCGAGTACCGGGATGGCATCTTATTGTTTAACCTGAAAACGGATAAGATCTGGAACAAGGCCATGGAAGATACCGTTGGGCTGAGAGCCTTCTTCCTTGAGCACCATAAGGGAGAGCACATGTGGGATGAACGCCTCCATGCTGTCATTTACCGGGCAAATTCCCGCGAAGCAGCTGCAATGGCCCGCAAGATGGTAAGGGAAGGAACCCCGGCCCGGGAAATCGCTGAGAATGTCAATAAAATGGAAGAGCTTCAACTTTCCGTTGACCAGCGAAAGTTTGAAAAAGGAGACCATCCTCTGATTGATGAAGAACCCTGGGAAAAGGGATTATCCGGGATTAGGGAGAACAAGGGAGCACATGTGTTTGTCCACCGACTGGAAACCATTGACCCGGAACCCAAAGAGCTTAAAGAGGTGAGGGGTCTGATCATTGCCCGGTACCAGGATCATCTGGAAAAACAATGGGTAAAAAAGCTCAGGGAGACCTATCCATACAAAATAAATAACAGACAGCTAAAAAAAATAACCCCTTAGGGTAACAATCAAATAGCCGGTTTTTCGTTAATTGATACCGGGCAGGCAATCATTCAAATGAACACCCGGCATTGAGCATAATCAGATCATACAATATGTGGAAAAATAGCGTCAGAATAGCGGGGATATTAACAGTACTGCTGATTACAGGATGTGGATTTTTCCATAGCTAAAAAAAAGAACAGGGAGCCATCGCACGGGTTGGAGATACATTTTTGTACTCAGAGGATCTTCAGGGGGTTGTTCCTTCAAGGGCAAACCCATCGGATAGCCTGACCGCTGTAAACAACTATATTCAAAACTGGATAAAACAACAAGCGGTACTGCAAAAGGCAGAAGCAAACCTCCCGCCCCACCAGCTGGATGTTTCACAAAAGCTGGAAAACTACAGACGGTCACTGATCGTTCATCAGTACAAAACGGCCCTGATAAGGCAAAACTTAGATACTATCGTCTCGGATGCCCAGATACAGGAATATTATGAAGAGCATAAAGACAATTTTAAGCTGCGGGATAATATTATACGCATATTATATGTTAAGCTGCCGCGAAATGCTCCAAACCAAAGGCAACTCAGAGGCTATATGCAAAGTGATGATCCGGATGACCGCCGGAAGCTTAAAGAATTCTGTGAACGATATGCAGTAAATCATTACCTTGATGATAATTCATGGCTGTTTTTTAATGACTTACTGAAAGAAATCCCCATAGAGACGTACCATCAGGAAAACTATCTGCGTAACCACCGTTATGTAGTTGAGGAGGATTCGTTGTTTAGCTATCATATTATGATCAAGGGCTTCCGGATCAAAGAGAGCATTTCCCCTTTATCCTTTGAGCGTGACCGTATCCATGATATGATCGTGAATCAGAGGAAGATGGATTTGATCAGGGATATGGAAAAAGCGGTAGTCACAGAGGCTTATGAAAAGAATCTGGTAAAACGTTTTGACCGGTCTTCTGATTAGTTTTATTGATCTTGTATATTTGCAGGTGATTTGAAAAGTAATTTATAACCGTAATAGGTTTTAGCTCCCGGTACTGCTATCAGTCATGGGGGTTATCGCAAACTATAAGTAAGTTATTATATGAATAAGAACTCCATTTTTTGTTTTGTCATCCCGGCGTTGTTGATTTCTGCTGTCACCTTTGGCAGCTTAAAGGCACAGCCGCCGGAAGGGGCCACCATTGACAAGATTGTTGCTGTTATCGGTGACAATACCATCCTTCATTCAGAAATTGAGGGTCAATATTTACAGTATGTTTTTCAAGGCCATACGGGAGGGTTGGAGCTTCGTTGTGAGATATTGGAGGAACTCATGTTTCAGAAGATGCTCTTAGTTAAAGCGGAAGAGGACAGCATTGTGGTGAGTCCTTCCCGTGTAAACTCCGAATTGGACCGCAGGATGCGTTTTTTCGTGCGCCAGATCGGTTCCGAGCAAAAGCTGGAAGAGTATTACAACAAAACCATTCTGGAGCTAAAGGAAGAGTTGCGTGGCAGTATTCGTGACCAGATGCTGGCGGGTGAAGTACAGCGTAAGCTTACAGAAGACGTCTCCATCACTCCATCAGAGGTAAAAGCCTACTTTCATCAGATCCCTGAAGATTCCATTCCATTGATTCCCCAACAGTTAAAGCTGGCGGAGATCACGCTGGTGCCTGAGGTGAGCCACGAAGATAAGCTTCGTATCAAAGAGCGTTTGCAAGGCATTCGTGACCGAATCATGGGAGGTTCTTCTTTTCGTGTTATGGCGGGGCTATATTCGGAAGACCCGGGTTCCGCAGATAATGGTGGTGAGCTGGGGATGTTCACCCGTGGAGAAATGTTTCCCGAATTTGAATCTGCAGCCTTTAATTTGGATATAGGAGAGTTATCCCCCATCATTGAAACCCCTGTAGGCTTTCATATTATTGAGTTACTGGAACGGCAGGGAGATTATATAAATGCCCGTCACATTTTGCTTCAGAAAAAAGTATCTCCCGAGCGACTGGTGGAAGCAGAAATGAAAGCCGACAGTATACGGAAGCTCCTATTAAGTGATTCCATAGACTTTTTCACTGCCGCCAGGCAGTTTTCCAATACCTATGAAGAGACCAGTGCCGGGCTAATGATCAACTCCCAAACGGGCAGCATCTTTTTCACCCCCGAACAAATGGACCGCACGCTGTTTCGCAGGGCAGACCGGCTGGAAGAAGGAGGGGTAAGTGCTCCATTTAAGGCCACCACTCAGGATGGTCGCACCGGCGTGCGCATACTAAAGCTGGTGGAAGAAAAGCCACCACACAAAGCGAACCTGGAAGAAGACTTCCACCGGATAAAAACGGAAGCACTGGAAGCGAAAAAGCGTAAAGCACTCAAAGACTGGGTAAATATCCAGGCAAAGAGGACATACATCAACCTTACCGAAGACCGGTTTAAGGCTTGTGATTTTACCTATAATTGGTTTGAATAGACAGCTATGGAAGAAAAAAATAAAGATGAATTATCCTTTTTTCAGGATAAATATGAACAGTTAAGAAGAGAAATTGCCAAGGTGGTAATTGGACAGGATGAGGTAATAGAAAGCCTGCTGGTATGTATTTTTAGCCGTGGGCATTGCTTGTTGATCGGTGTTCCCGGGCTGGCCAAGACCTTAATGGTAAACACCATTGCCAATGTATTGGGCTTAAAATACAGCCGTATTCAGTTCACTCCGGATCTGATGCCATCGGATATTATCGGGACAGAGATACTGGATGAAAGCCGGAATTTCCGCTTTAACCGCGGCCCTGTATTTGCACATATTATTCTGGCTGACGAGATTAACCGGACTCCTCCCAAGACCCAGTCTGCACTTCTGGAAGCAATGCAGGAAAAAAACGTTACTGTTGCCGGCAAAAAATACGTCCTTGAAAGCCCTTTCTTTGTACTTGCCACCCAGAACCCCATTGAGCAGGAGGGCACCTACCCCCTTCCGGAAGCACAGCTAGACCGCTTTATGCTCAATGTCACCCTTGAATATCCTTCAGCCCAGCAGGAACTGGAGATTGTTAAAGAGACCACTACAGGGAAGGTGCCAAACCTGTCATCCATTATCAGTCGTGAGGAAATGCTGGCATTCCAGGATATGATCGAAGCACTTCCCGTTCCCGATAATGTATACCACTATGCTGTTTCTTTGGTGGGCAAAACCCGCCCGGGTACTGAAGCAGCTCACCCCTGGGCCAATGAATACCTTTCCTGGGGAGCAGGCCCCAGAGCCTCCCAAAACCTTATCATTGCCGCAAAGACACAAGCCGCCATCCATGGAAAATATTCTCCGGATATTGAAAACGTCAAATCGGTGGCCCCGGCCATCCTCAGACACCGGATTATCAAGAATTACAAAGCAGAAGCAGAAAATATCTCAGTGGAAGATATCATTGAGGAATTTATGCAGCAATAAGCCCCTTCCTCATTCTACCAGTTGGGGGATACCCTGGGCACATGCCGCTTGGCCCGGCGATTCGGGTTGTATCCAAAATTATACATAAAGGTAATTCCCCCATAGAAGTAAGCATCATTATTATTATTGGGCTCATTCCGCTCCCATGTACCATCGGCCACTTCCGTATATCCCAGATACCCCTCGATATAATCATGATGTGTGATGATAAGCAGGGCTTCCAGGTTCAATTCAAAATGTTCGGAAAAGTTGAACTTGATTCCCCCACCAACAGGGTGGATGATAGTATTATGCGAATACTTTCCTTCAGGGTCAATGGGTGTTTCATAATGATCATTGCGTTTCACAATATTTCCCAGCCCATCGGTAATGGTGCCGTCATCCTCAAAAACATAGGGGTTTCCGTCGGAATCATGCAGGTTACGATAGGACTTAAACATCATGTATCCCACACCAACTGTAACATAGGGGGAGAAAACGGTAAACGGATTTAGGTTAAACAGGTTATCGAAATGATATCGCACGCCTAATGCTGCATGAGAAAAAGTGGCCTCAAAATCATACTTTTGGTACCCGGGCTCATATTTTTGCGCCAGAAAACCGCCGGCAGTATTTAATTCTAGTGCAAATGAACGGCTCAAGCGGTAGTCATACTTGAACGTTAGTGCCGGCTTCACCACCCCCAATTCAGCACTTCCAATATCCCCGAAAAAGTAAGTACCCCCAAACCCGACTCCCAAAGCAGGTTTTTTCATAATAGGATTGTTACGGTAATAACTCATCTTACCGTAACTACCCCTTTGAGCCAAAAGCATAGCAGGAATCAGAACAAGCAACAATAGTATTCCTTTTCTCAGATACATCATGTATATTTGTTTATCATAATTCTTACCACAAAAAAAGGCCGACTTCCGGTTTAGAAGTTGGGCTTTAGGGAGTACTTGGCATAAAACTCATTGATCACGGCAACCGCTTCATCAGGGGTATCCACAAGCTTGATGATATCAAGGTCTTCAGGACTGATGTTCTTTTCCTCCAGCAAGGTGTTTTTTAACCACCTCACCATATCTTTCCAATAGTCATTAACCACAAGGACAATGGGGAAGTGCACCATTTTCTGAGTCTGGATCAATGTCATTGCTTCAAAGAGCTCATCCAGTGTTCCAAACCCCCCTGGCATAACAATATATCCCTGGGAATATTTCATAAACATCACCTTGCGGACAAAGAAGTAATCAAAGGTAAAAAGCTTATCCGGGTCAATAAACTTATTGGCCCCCTGTTCAAAGGGCAGCGCAATATTCAGCCCCACCGATTTTCCATTGGCATTGAAGGCCCCCTTATTGGCGGCTTCCATAATTCCCGGCCCTCCCCCGGTAATAATCCCAAACCCACTATTTACCAGCTTCCCGGCAATCTCTTCTGTCATCTTATAGTAGGGATTGGTGGGGCGGGTCCGGGCAGAACCAAATATGGATACACATGGGCCGATCCGTGCAAGCTTTTCAAAACCACTGACCACCTCAGACAATATTTTGAAAATCTGCCAGGAATCATTGGTCTTGATCTCATTCCAATCCTTTGGTGAAAATGCCTTTCGTATCTTATCCTCTTGACTCATAATATTACTATTTGTCATAAACTGTATTAGCAAAATTTATTCACTCCATTTGAAGGTAGTTATCCATTTTTTTGTTGCCCAAAGATAGTAATAAAAATAATACTCAAAGCATTCCAAAGAAAAAAAGGTTATTTTTTCTCTGGGAGAACTTTGGCAAGAGCCTCTGCGGTAAATCCCTTTTTCTTTCTCACCAGCTCTTCCGGGGTTCCTTCTGCCACAATATGTCCTCCTGTTTTTCCTCCTTCCGGTCCCAGGTCAATGATATGGTCTGCCATTTTAATAATATCCAAATTATGTTCGATGATAATAACGGTATTTCCTTTATCCACCAGTTTATGGATTACGTTGAGGAACACTCGAATATCCTCAAAATGCAATCCGGTGGTGGGTTCATCCAGGATAATCAGTGTTTTTCCGGTGTCCTTTTTAGCCAGTTGTGCCGCCAGTTTCACACGTTGAGCTTCTCCTCCAGACAGGGTTGTTGATGGCTGCCCCAGGTTAATATACCCCAGTCCCACGTCCTGGATGGTCTTCAGCTTGCGCCTGATTTGGGGGATGGCATCAAAAAAAGCCACGGCCTGGTTTATGGTCATATTGAGTACATCGTTGATTGACTTTCCTTTATATCTCACCTCCAATGTTTCCCGATTATATCTTCTTCCGTTGCAGGAAGAGCAGTTCACCTGTACATCGGGCAGAAAGTTCATTTCAATCAGCTTGACCCCTGCGCCTTTACACTCCTCACAGCGACCTCCTTTCACGTTAAAGGAAAACCTTCCGGGCTTATATCCCCTGATCTTAGCTTCGGGCAATTGAACATATAGCTGTCGGATATGGCTAAACACATCGGTATAGGTGGCCGGGTTGGACCGTGGTGTTCTGCCTATGGGAGCCTGGTCGATCTCAATAACCTTATCCACATGCTCCAGCCCCTGGATACTGCCATAAGGTAGCGGTTCTTTTTCCGCCCGGAAAAAATGGCGGTTAAGGATGGGGTACAGGGTCTCATTGATCAGGGTGGATTTTCCACTCCCTGAGACTCCGGTTACACAAACCAGCATCTCCAGGGGCAGGTTCAGGGTTACATTTTTCAGGTTGTTTCCGGATGCATCCCTGATAACCATATTCTTTCCCGCTCCCTTTCGTCGTTTCACAGGCAGGGGGATTTTCTTTTTCCCACTAAGGTACTTCCCGGTGATGGTGTCACTATTTTCAATCTCCTCTGGTGTTCCGATGGCTACGATCTCTCCCCCCAGCCTTCCGGCTCCGGGGCCAATATCGGCCACAAAGTCTGCCGAACGGATCATCTCCTCATCATGCTCCACCACTATAACCGAGTTTCCCATATCGCGAAGTTTTTTCAGGGCATTTATAAGCCGGTGGTTATCCCTTTGATGAAGCCCGATACTGGGTTCATCCAGGATGTACAGCACCCCCACCAACTGAGCCCCGATCTGAGTTCCCAGGCGTATGCGCTGGGACTCTCCGCCACTTAAGCTTCTGGCAGTGCGGTTCAGTGAAAGATAATCAATGCCCACATCCAGTAAAAAGCGTATCCTGGTAATGATCTCACGCACAATTTCCCGTGCTATAGTCATCCTTCGCTTATTCACATACTGTGGCAGATGGCTTATCCAGGCTTCAAGGTCTTTTATGTCCATTTGTGCCAGCTCACCAATATGTTTATCCCGGAGTTTAAAATGCAACGATTCCTTTTTCAGGCGATATCCACTACACTGCGGGCAGATGGAAGTATTCATAAAGTTTCCTGCCCATTTTTGCACTTTTCGCGAGCTACCGTTGTTGTTATGATTGCGGATAAAATTTACGATTCCTTCAAAAGGGAGCTCATAACTTGATGTCACTCCCAGATACTCATTATGCACTTCCAGGGAGTGTTCGGAGCCGTAAAGCAGTATTTCTATCACGTTTTCCGGCAGTTGGCTTACCGGTGTGCTCAGGCTAA
Organism: Bacteroidales bacterium; assembly: GCA_003557725.1. Lineage (GTDB taxonomy): Bacteria > Bacteroidota > Bacteroidia > Bacteroidales > PWNQ01 > PWNQ01. Next base: position 15,379 of record PWNQ01000209.1, read on the forward strand.
AGCCGTACTGTTTGCCCAGCACTTCCAGTTGCCTGAATATCCAACTATCCTTCTTTTTCCCTATTGGGGCCAGGGCTCCCTGGTTTATGCTGAGGGAGTCATGGGGAATGATCTTCTTCAGGTCCACCTGAGGTATGGTTCCCAGCCCGTTGCATTTGGGACAGGCTCCGTAGGGGGAGTTAAAGGAGAAAGCGTTGGGCTCAGGGGGGTCGTAAGACAGCCCTGTATCCACACACATTAAATGCCGGCTGTATTGCTTCACTTCTCCCGACTCATGATCCATGACCATCACCGTCCCCCGGCCGTGCTTCATGGCTAAGTCCAGGGCTTTCCTTGTCCTGTGCAGCGTTTTTTCCCCGATTATCAACCGGTCAATGACCATTTCAATATCGTGTACTTTATAGCGATCCAGCTTCATCCCATAAGTAATATCACGAACCTCTCCGTCTACTCTTACTTTGGTAAAGCCCTGCCTGCGAATGGTCTCAAAAAGTTCTCTGTAGTGGCCTTTTCGTCCTCTGACCACCGGCGCCAGTACCACTACCTTGCGGCCCTCCAGCTGTTCATGAACCAGAGAAACAATCTGCTCCGGAGTGTATTGCACCATCTTCTTGCCCGTCTTGTAAGAGTAAGCATCACTTATGCGTGCATACAACAGCCGTAAAAAGTCGTAAATCTCCGTAACCGTACCCACAGTAGAGCGCGGGTTTTTATTTGTGGTTTTCTGTTCAATGGCAATCACCGGGCTTAAGCCGGTGATCTTATCCACATCAGGACGCTCCATGCTCCCAATAAACTGACGGGCATAAGCAGAAAAGGTTTCCATAAACCTTCGCTGTCCTTCCGCATATATGGTGTCAAAAGCCAGGGATGACTTGCCACTGCCACTAAGCCCGGTAATTACCACCAGCTTTTGCCGGGGAATACTGATATCCAGATTCCTCAGGTTATGCATTCGGGTGCCCAGCACACATAAATAGTTCTCCGGGCACTCCTCCGTTTGTCTCTCCAAATCCAGCTGCTCAGCCACTTTTTTCAGGCCGTCCTTCATAGTCGTTGTATTATTTCCCCGCAATGCTAACTACAATTCAGTGGATTTGTTGTACAGAAAGAGTATCATTAAAAATGGTGTGTTTACCCCTGTAGGGTTCAAGGAGAGCGCTGTAATTTAATCCGTTCTCAAGAGGAAGCTTGATGGAATAGGTGTTTCCGGCGGAATTGGTAAGCTTATTGGAGCGCAACCAGGGGTTGAGCTGTTTAAGGACTTTGTAAGGGATATCATGAGCCAGGGCAAAATCCACCAGGTCGATGCCGGATGAATCAACATCCACGTTGTATGTCTTCAAGGGCGGATAAAAGTCTTTTTCTCTGAAATAGAATCCATACTTAGTGGGGTTTTCATATATGGTTTTTACGGCCAGGATACGGAACATGTAGCGGGCCGTTTCGGGATTAAGGTAGAGGTCATAATAGTTGTTGGTTTTTTGATCGCTCACCACTCTGGCAGTGGCAGTGTTTCCCATATTGTAAGCCGCCGCGGCCAGGGTCCAGCTTCCAAAGCGTTTTTTGGAGTCTTTCAGGTATTTACATGCCGCCACGGTTGACTTTTCCAGATGATACCTTTGGTCTACTTCCAGGCTTACTTCCAGTCCCAGCTCGGCGGCGGTTCCCTTCATGATCTGCCATATTCCACGGGCCCCTGCGGGAGAGACCACATTGGCCAGAGAGCTTTCAATCATGGCCAGGTAACGGAAATCCCGTGGAACGCCATTAGCATCTAAGATGCTGTCAAAGACAGGGAAATAGCGAAACGCCCGCTTAAACATCAACTGGGTATTGGAATGCCAGTAGGTGTTTACCAACAACTCGCGGTCCAGGCTCTCATGAATATCAAAACGATCCAAAGGAACCACCTCCCCTGCAAACTCTATGTGGTCTGGCATGGGTACAGAAAAGATTTTGTAATGCCGGTTAAATGCCTGCCGGTATTGCTCTTCCGCTACCCCGGCCGGTAAACCCCCTTCTTCCGCCGGGGCTTCTCGCTTATTCGTGTTAAAGGAAAATAGAAAAACCACTGTGCCAGCCAGCAATAAAATGGCAATAAATAAAAAAGCTTGTTTCAACTTCATAGGTGTGTTTTTTAGCTCTTTCCCTGGTCACTAACCAAAAGAAAAAGGTGTATTAAAGTGATTAAACCCGGGAGCATTCCGGTCTTTTTCCGACAAAACGGGCTCATTTATTCCCCAATCAATTGCCAGCAAAGGGTCGTCCCAGCGCAGGCTGCCTTCCGATTCCCGGTGATAGTACTGTGTGCACTTATAAAAAAATATGGTCTCTTCCTCTCGGGTCAGGTATCCATGAGCGAAGCCCGGAGGCACCCATAACATCCGTTTATTGTCTTGCGAAAGCTCTATAGCAAAGTGCTTTCCGTAAGCAGGGCTTCCCTTTCGGATATCCACGGCCACATCCAGGGCTTTCCCTTTGATGACCCTCACCAGCTTTCCCTGCGCATAGGGAGGGGCCTGAAAGTGCAATCCTCTGAGCACATCCTTTCCCGATTTGGCTTCATTATCCTGAACAAATCCGGCTTCCAGACCTGCTGCTTTTAACTTTTTACTGCTATGGGATTCGAAAAAATACCCCCTGCTATCTTCATACACCTCCGGGTGCACTACCAGCAGGCCGGGGATGTTTGTTTCTTCAATTTTCATATTTCTCTGGCTCTGATATTTTTTTCATCCGGGGTTTTCCGGTATTGCCGTTCCATGGTCCTTTCTCTCCGGCTGTACATTTATACCTCCACCCGGCTTTACTATTCAGATATGAATTACTTCATCATAAGCTGCTGCTACGGCTTCCATAATAGCCTCGGAGACTGTAGGGTGGGGATGTACGGCTTTGATGATCTCATGCCCGGTAGTTTCCAACTTTCTGGCTACCACCACTTCCGCGATCATTTCGGTGACATTCTCCCCCACCATGTGGGCCCCCAGCCATTCACCGTAGGCAGCATCAAAGATTACTTTCACAAATCCTTCCGCATTTCCTGCTGCTTTAGCTTTCCCTGAGGCGGTGAGTGGGAACTTCCCCACTTTGACTTCATAGCCTGCTTCCTTCGCCTGCTTTTCCGTATATCCCACTGAAGCTACCTCCGGCACGGTGTAGGTACAAGCGGGAATATTATTATAATCCATGGGCTCAGGATCTTTTCCGACGATCTTTTCCACACAGATGATCCCTTCATGGGAAGCCACATGAGCCAGTGCCGGGCCAGGGATCACATCACCAATGGCATAATAGCCCGGCACACTGGTCTGATAAAACTGATCTACTGTAATCTTCTCCTTTTCCGTTTTAATACCTGCTTGTTCCAGTCCCATGTCTTCAATATTGGACTTAATCCCCACCGCGGAGAGCACAATATCGGCTTCAATAGTTTCTTCTCCTTTTTTTGTTTTTACCGTCACGGTGCATTTGTCCTTACCGGTATCCACCTTTTTCACTTCGGTGCCGGTCATCACTTTCATTTTTCGCTTTTTAAAGCTTCTTGCCAAAGTTTTGGAGCTTTCTTCATCTTCCAGCGGCAGGATATTGGGCATATACTCCACCAGGGTCACCCGGGTGCCAATGGAATGATAAAAGTAAGCAAACTCTGCTCCGATGGCTCCGGAGCCAACCACTACCATTGATTCCGGTTGTTTTTTCAGGGTCATGGCTTCCCGGTATCCCATAATTTTTTTGCCATCCTGCTTAAGGCCCGGGAGTTCTCTGGAGCGTGCCCCGGTGGCAATAATGATGTGGTCTGCTTCCAGCTCAGAGGTCTCCCCTTTCCTGTTCTCCACCTCCACCTTTTTTTCTTTTTTCAGCCGGGCGTATCCCTCTATGTGGTCCACTTTATTTTTTTTAAGCAGGTACTGTACTCCTTTGCTCATATCGGATGCCACAGATCGGCTTCTTTTCACCATTGCGGGAAAGTCGGGTTCCACCTCTCCCTTTGTTTTCACTCCGTAGTCGCCGGCATTTCTCACATAATTAAACACCTGCGCACTTTTGAGCAGTGCTTTGGTGGGTATACACCCCCAATTCAGACATACTCCTCCCAGTGCTTCCTTTTCAACCACCGCTGTTTTCAGTCCCAGTTGGGAAGCCCTTATGGCAGCAACGTATCCACCGGGGCCACTTCCTATTACAATAATATCATACTTCATAACAATATGCTTTGATTTCCATTCATAAAAAACAGAGTGGGCCACAAAAAGTTTTACCCATTCAGTCCATTTCTGCGGGGTTCAAAAGTAAGAAGAAAAGTGGTTTGTTATTTATTCTTCTTCGGCGACGAGTGTTATAAATCCGCCTTTAATAAACTCCCTGTTAAGCCGGGCGATATGAGCCAGGCTGATTCCTTTGGGACATTCTACTTCACATGCTCCGGTGTTGGTACATGAGCCAAAGCCCAGCTCATCCATTTTAGCCACCATATTCCATGCCCTTTTGCCCCCTTCCGGTTTTCCCTGGGGCAACAGGGCATACTGCGATACTTTAGCCGCCACAAATAGCATTGCTGAGGCGTTCTTGCATGCGGCCACACATGCTCCACACCCGATACAGCTGGCGGCTTCAATGGCCTCGTCGGCTTTCCCTTTGGGTACGGCAAGGGTGTTGGCCTCAGGGGCTGACCCGGTATCCATATGCACAAACCCGCCGGCTTCCATGATCTTTTCAAAGGCCTGCCGATCCACCACTAAGTCTTTGATCACCGGAAAAGACCGGGCACGCCAGGGCTCAATAACAATGGTATCGTTGTCTTTAAAGGCCTTCATGTTAAGCTGACAGGTAGTAGTCTCTGCATTGGGCCCATGAGGACGACCGTTGATCATCATGGCACAACAACCACAAATGCCCTCCCGGCAGTCATGCTCAAATGCCACCGGATCCTTGTCCTGTGAAATCAACTGCTCATTCAAAGCATCCAGCATCTCCAAAAAAGTCATGTCTGAAGAAGCATTCTGCAGGATATATTCCTCAAACCTGCCTTTATCTTTTGGGCTGTGCTGCCGCCATACCTTTAACGTTAACTTCATATGTTTAAAATTTTCCTGTTAATTGCATGTAATAGCCTTTCGTGTTTATTATTGTGTGATCCCCGGATGATTATCATTTTCGAGTTTCATGTTTCGAAAAAGCCACCGCCAATGGTTAATCTCACCAATGCTATTTTATAGTAAGCTGCCGTGGGTTGGCCCGGTAAAGGGGCGCACGCAGGAGCGCTTACCACACTTTTCTATTTGTAGCTGCGTTGAGAGACCTCCACTGCTTCAAACTTCAGTTCTTCTTTATGCAGTTTGGGCTCCTTTCTTTCTCCCAGGTACTCCCATGCAGCCACATACGAATAGTCCCTGTCATTACGGAGCGTTTCTCCCTCTTCCGTTTGATGTTCTTCCCGGAAGTGTGCTCCACATGATTCTTTTCTGTTCATGGCATCCCGGAGCATCAAGCGAGAGATCTCAAAGTTTGCGGCTACTCTGAGGGCACGTTCCATGGGCTGGTTCATGCTATCAGTGGTTCCAGTGATTTTTAAGTCCTTATAGAACCGGTCCTCCAGGTCATCCACTTTTTTAAGCCCCTCTTTTATTCCTTCTTCACTCCGGGTCATTCCGGCATGGTCCCACATGATCTTCCCCAACGCTCTATGAAAGGCCAGTGCCGATGTGTTTCCTTTGATGTTCATAAGCCGTTGGATGCGTTCTTTAGCTTCTTTTTCAGCTATATCAAACGCCTGGTCGTCGGTGGTCAGCTTTTTGGTCTTTATTTCATCCGCCAGATAGTTTCCGATGGTATAAGGCAAAATAAAATACCCATCCCCGCATCCTTGCATCAACGAACTAGCTCCCAGCCGATTGGCTCCATGATCGGAGAAGTTGGCTTCCCCAATGGCGAAGAGCCCCGGGATAGTAGTCATGAGGTTATAGTCTACCCACAGCCCGCCCATGGTATAGTGTCCGGCGGGATAAATTTTCATGGGCACCTTATAAGGGTCTTCTCCGGTGATCTTACCGTACAGGTCAAACAGGTTTCCATATTTATTTTTTATCATCTTTTCGCCTTGCGCCTTAATGGCATCGGAGAAGTCCAGATAAACGGCAAACCCTGTTTCTCCCACTCCGTATCCGGCATCGCAACGTTCTTTAGCGGCCCTGGAGGCAATATCCCTGGGCACCAGGTTGCCAAAAGCAGGATAGCGGCGTTCCAGGTAATAGTCACGCTCTTCTTCCGGGATCTGATCAGGTGATCGCTTATCTCCCTTATCTTTGGGCACCCATACCCGCCCATCATTGCGTAGAGACTCGGACATGAGTGTAAGCTTTGACTGATATTCGTTCATTTGCGGAATACAAGAGGGGTGTATTTGGATAAAGCTGGGGTTTGCAAAAAAGGCTCCTTTTTTATAGGCAGCATATGCTGCTGCTCCACTACTATTCACAGCCAATGTTGACAGAAAGAAAATGGTACCGTATCCTCCGGTTGCCAATACTACAGCATTAGCGGAGTATCTTTCCATTTGGCCGGTTACCAGGTTTCGGCACACTATCCCTCTGGCTTTCCCGTCTTTGACTACGATTTCCAGCATTTGCCTTCGCTCATACATTTCCACCGATCCTTTAGCTGCCTGTCTTTTCAGGGCGGCGTATGATCCCAGCAGCACCTGTTGACCTGTAATTCCAGATGCATAAAAGGTTCTGGACACCTGCACTCCGCCAAAAGACCGTGTTGTCAGGTGCCCGCCATACTCCCGGGCAAAGGGCACGCCCTGGGCTACCAACTGGTCAATAATGGCATTGCTTACTTCAGCAGCGCGGTACACATTAGCCTCCCTGGCCCTGAAGTCCCCCCCTTTTATCATGTCATGAAACAAACGATAGTTGGAGTCATTATCGTTACGGTAATTCTTTGCCGCATTGATTCCCCCCTGGGCTGCCACCGAATGGGCCCTGCGGGGAGAGTCCTGATAGCAAAATACCTTTACATTATACCCCAGCTCTCCTAAGCTGGCTGCAGCAGAAGCCCCTGCCACTCCGGTGCCCACCATAATGATATCCAGCTTCTTTTTATTGGCCGGGCTCACCAGCTTCATGGCATTCTTGTGGTTGGTCCACTTTTGAGATAAAGACCCCTGAGGGATTTTGGAATTTAATATGGTCATAATGTTACTATTTTCTCGTTTAACAAACCATGTCTTGGATTAGTACAAACACGGGGATAAAAGCAAACCCTCCGGCAAATATAAGGCTCACAATGATGCCGATTATGCTGAGGATGCTGCGCCACTTGCGATTACTCCATCCCAGCGACTGGAATGCTGACCAAACGCCATGATATAGGTGCAGCCCCAGTGCAATGGCGCCGATCACATAAATGAGTACCGACCACTTCCATTGGACAAACAACCCGGTTACCAGGGCATAAGCATTCTTTACCCCAGGCTCTAACCCGGTTGCCTCATTCAACAACGGGTCACCGGTGACCTTTATCTTCCAGAAGAAGTTGATCATATGGATTACCAAAAATACAAGGATAACTGTTCCCAGCACATACATGTTTCTGGAAGCCCAGGAACTATTTTCCCGGGTATTACTTTTTTGGTATCTTTTATTTCCGGTATAATTAACATCCCGGAGCAGTTGGTTCTGTGCCGTGATGATTGTGGCCAGTACCAGGTGTAACACCAGACCGATGGCCAGTACGGGTTCAATGATCCCGATCAAAGGGTTTGTATCCATAAAATGGGCGGCCTGGTTAAACAGCTTTCCGGTGCTGTCAAATACGATCAGCACATTTACCGAAAGATGAACCACCAGAAACAGGATTAAGAAAAGGCCTGTTAAGCTCAGCACAAATTTTTTTCCGATGGATGAAACAAAGAAATTGCTCATAGATATTATTCTATTGGTTGATATTTCACTGGCAAGCCTTCCCCGCTTGCCATTATTTTCTGTTCACAAACACCTGCTTTCACACCCGGGCCCATTTTTCTCTCCCCTGGATATACAGGTCATTTCCTTCCGGGTCGTTGATCACCATTAGCGGCATATCTTCCACTAGTAATTTACGCACGGCCTCGGCACCCAGCTCGTCAAAAGCGATTACTTCCGCTTTTTTAATAGTTTTTGCCAGGAGTGCTGCTGCTCCCCCGGTGGCACCGAAGTAGACAGCATTATGTTCTTTAATTCCGTCCAGTACGGGCTGTGACCGTCCGCCTTTTCCGATCATTCCTTTCATTCCGGCCTGGAGCAATGGTTTGACAAAAGAATCCATCCGGTATGATGTGGTTGGCCCGGCGGCACCGATCACCTGTCCCGGACGTGCCGGGGTGGGGCCCACATAGTAAATCACACTGCCTTTAATATCAAAAGGCAGTGGTTCATTTTTCTCCAACATATCCACTAGCTTCTTGTGAGCAGCATCCCTGGCCGTATAAATGGTGCCTGAAAGCAATACCTCATCTCCGATCTTCAGGTCCCGCACCGTTTCTTCGCTTAAAGGGGTGGTAAGTTTTTTTTGCATGATGTATCCTTCTGAGGTTAATGACTAATTATTTATATGGTTCTTGTTTTTACCCGGTCGGCATGGCATTGGATATTAACGGCAACGGGGAATGTGGCAATATGGCGGGGGTGTTCTTCAATAAATAGCTCCAGGGATGTGGTATTTCCTCCCAGCCCCGCCGGACCGATGCCCAGCTTGTTGATCTCTTCCAGCCACTGGGTTTCCCATTGGGCCAGCTTGGGATTTGGGCTCCGCTGGCCGTGCTTTCGGGTAATCGCCTTCTTGGCCAGCCATGCCACATGGTCGAAGGTGCCCCCTACCCCCACCCCTACTACCGTGGGTGGGCACGGGTTGCCGCCGGCATTACTTACCGTGTCTATAACAAATTGCCGGATCCCCTCCACCCCGTCAGCAGGCTTCATCATCTTTAACCGGCTCATGTTCTCTGACCCGCCCCCCTTGGGCAAGAGGGTAATGCCTACCTTTTCCCCGGGAACAATATGAGTATGAATAATGGCCGGGGTATTGTCTCCGGTGTTTTGGGGGTCTGTAATGGGATTTCGAACAATGGACTTTCTAAGATATCCATCTACATATCCGGCCGCCACACCCCGGTTTATAGCTTCTGTGAGATCGCCCCCCGTAAAATGAACATCCTGCCCAACATCCAGGTACACCACGGTGAACCCGGTATCCTGACAAATGGGGGTTTTCTCCTCACGGGCAATGTCAATATTCTCCAAAAGCTGGCCCAACACCGACCGGCCCACCGGGGAAGATTCATTCTTTAACGCCCCCTGCAGGCTCTTTACCAAATCATCATTGGCTACCGTTGAGGCCTCAATGGAAAGCTCCGCAATGACCGCTGCCAGATGATCAACGTCGATTTCTCTCATAATAAAATGGGTTAACACACTGTTAAACAACAAATTAAATGAATGCAATATATGGGTTGTTTCCTTGAAACGAATAGAAATCTGTTCTGGCAACTTTGCTCGCAAATATATGTAATGAAGGCTGCATTTACAAATATTTTTTTAATTATTTTTCCTGCAGTTCTTTATTTTTCTTATTTACAGACACTTAAGCCTTCATTAAGGAAGTCTTCTCCCGGTTACCCCAGTGCTTTTCTGAAAACCTCCAGGGTTCTTTCTCTGGCTTCCCGGTGGGGGATCATTTCATGAGGATATTTGGAGGTATCATATTCCGGGATCCATTGTTTTACATAAGCGCTGTCCGGGTCAAATTTTTTGTGTTGTGTTATGGGGTTGAATATTCTGAACCACGGTGATGCATCGCATCCTGTTCCTGCTGCCCACTGCCAGTTTCCATTGTTGGATGCCAGTTCATAGTCCAGCAATTTTTCAGCAAACCAGGCCTCTCCCATCCGCCAGTCTATGAGCAGGTGCCTGGCAAGGAATCCGGCAGTAATCATTCTCAGCCTGTTATGCATATATCCTGTCTCCTTCAGCTCCCTCATGCCGGCATCTACCATGGGGTATCCGGTAGTTCCTTCCTTCCATCGCTCAAAATCATTCTCGTCCCTTCGCCAGGGGATATTGCGGTATTTGGGGTTATACTCCCGGGTCACCACCTCCGGATGGTGATAAAGGATCATCATAAAAAACTCGCGCCATATCAGCTCATTTAGCCATGTTTCATTAATTTCCAGAGCTTTATTCACACACTGCCGGATACTAATGGTTCCGAATCGCAGATGAACCCCCAGGCGACTGGTGCCATTCCTGGCCGGATAATCCCGGTTTTTATGATACGTGGAAATAATAGCATCCGAAAGGTCATCCGCTGGAAATCCGGGATTTACAACCTCTTTAAAGCCCAAATCCTCCAGTTCCGGAAAGGGAAAACTTTCCGGCAACAAGCTGCCAAGGTGCTCCTGAGCGGGAAACACACCGGGAGGATGGTCTTTTAACCTGGCTTTCCAGGCCCGGCTATAAGGGGTGAACACCTGATAAGGCTCCCCATTGCTTTTCACCACCTGGCTCTTTTCAAAGACCACCTGGTCCTGAACCGCTTCCAGTGAAGCCTGATGTGCTTCAAGAAGCCGGCTAACCTGCTGGTCCCGATCAATACCGTATGGCTCATAATCCCTGCAGGCATAAACCTTTTTTATATTGTGCTCACCCAAAAGCTCCCGGAAAACGCTGACAGGTTTGCCGTGCCTGACCATCAAAGAACTATTGTATGACCTGAAGACCTCATTGAGAAATTTTAAACGCTGCCAGATAAAGGTTATCCGCTTATCTTCTCTATTACTTAACCCATCAAGGATATCAGAGTCAAAAATAAACAAGGGGATCACCTTCACCCCGCTGGTTAGTGCTTTATACAAGCCGTGATTGTCCTCAACTCGAAGATCACGGCGAAACCAAAAAAAGTAAACGGGCTTTTTCATGCGATAACAATTTCTTATTCAACCTTTATGATCATAATATCCTCCTGATCCGCCTTATGTGGATCAATATTTTCTAACATCTCTTTATTATTGGCCTGATTCTCTTCTCCACGTTATTGCGCTAATTGACGAGTCTACTTTCCGGCAAAAAAAGTGCCGGGACAACCCTCAGCTCCATACCCTTAATATCACCCCTTCAGGGTAAAAAAATAAAACCAACAACGAACAAAATTCTAAGCTGATAAAAACCAATATTATTCATGCATTCGTGGCAATAAAGATTACACACGAAACAAAAATAACATTTTTCATTATACCTTAACTATTGTGCCTAATACTTTCTGTTAAGTGGATAAATGCCAGTCACTACGCTGCCTTACCGGTATTTGAACAATATGACCACCCCTGGATACGGGCTCCATAAACCGGGGCATCCCAGTATTTACCTTTATGAAAGTGGGAGAGGCTGGTTGGTATTAACCTGTCATGTTCATGATTTTTTCTATTTTTGGAGCAGAAAAACGCAAGCCCTATATGCCACTACATATCTCATAAACAGGCCTTTAAAAATAATACACTCAGAGATGCTTAAAAAAAGTGATATGGCGACTATATTAAGCAGGGCAGGAGTAATCGTTTGCTTATTCTTTTTTAGTGTCAGTTTATTTTCACAATCCTCATCGATAGATTCCGGAAACGATGACACTATATGCCAGGGAGATTCTACCCGGTTAGGCGGTAATCCTACCGTAAATATCCCCTCTGGAGGGTTCACCATTCAATGGACTACTTCATCTCAAGACACTTTGCCATCAACGACCAATCCATGGGTAAGCCCATCTTCAACAACCTCATATTATCTAATGGTAATAGACACCGTTCATCAAGATACGCTTTCTGATACTGTATTGATAACCGTTGTAGCGCCACCGGCTGCGGATTTCACAATAATCAACAATAATTTATGCTCAGGGGACACGGTAAGCTTCGCAAATAACAGTACAAATTCCACTTCTTATCATTGGGTTTTTGGGAATGGAGCCACTTCAACTTCTTCAACTCCTCCCCCACAAGTGTATAATGCAACCACCAAAGTTGCAGGCGACGAGACATTCACAGTACAATTAACTGCATTCAATCAGGGCTGTTCCCATACATTAGAAAAAATTGTTGTGGTTAAGCAGTTGCCTGATGCAAGCTTGCATGATCCCATATCATCTTTTCAAAATTGCGGAAACGCTTCTGTTTCTAATCCGGACTTTCAGCTACAGGTACACAATAGCAGTAGCACAACAACTACAAACACTCATTATGAAATCAACTGGGGCGATGGGAGCCAACCATTTACATCGACTTCCTTTACAACACAAAATCATAATTATACACAGCTGGGCGTTTTTAATTTGAAGCATATAGTCACCGGCAGTAATCAATGCAAGGATTCTGTTGTTTACAAGGTGAAAAATATTTCCAACCCGGCAATTTCTCTTGGGAACCCGGGAAACACACAAGGGTGTGGCCCGTTAACTCTTTGTTTGCCTATTCAGGGGTTCTCTAATAATGATAGTACTACCTATTATGTTGTTGACTTCGGGGATGGATCAAGTCCTGTTACACTCAGTCATCCTCCTCCTGACTCAATTTGTCACACCTACCTTAACACCTCCTGTGGGAACAATGAAGTTTCATGTCAGAATTGTTTTATTGCAAGAATTACTGCAATAAACCTATGTGATAGCACAGAAAACACTACAAATAATATTAGAATATTTAAAAAGACTGAGGCGCGGTTTAATGCTCCTTCAAAAGTTTGTTTAAACCAGAGCTTTCTTATACAAAATGTTTCAGATCTGGGGTTTAATAATCAATGCGACACTGATGCAGTCTATATGTGGGATTTTGGAGACGGGAATACACAGACCACATTCTCTCTTTCAGATGTAACACATTCTTACTCCCAGCCTGGCACTTATCAAATTAAGCTAGTTACTCAGAACTATTGTGGCAGTGATTCTATAACAAAACAGATCTGCGTATTACCCGATCCTGTTGCTGATTTCTCTCTGGGCAGTGGGGGCTGTGCCCCCATTACCCAGTCGTTGACCAGTGATTCTGCATTTGTTCCCACATGTGATACCTCCTGGGTTAAGTGGGCCATCCACGGCAGCTCTTCCTGCACGCCTCAAGCTGGCTCTTATGACTTTCTCAACAGTACCACACCAGATTCTATTAGTATTGATATCCGTTTTAACTCCTCCGGAGTTTATTATGTGACCCTGACAGACTCAAGCTACTGCGGTGTTGACGCCAAAACAGATTCAATTGTTATCAAAGATCCTCCGGAAGTATCCCTGACGGCTTTACCTGATTCTATTTGTTTGGGGGACCCCGTATATCCCGGAGCAATGGTCACAAATTGCTATGATTCTGCCACCTATGTTTGGTCGATGCCCGGTTCTAATGTCCCCCACTCAACAAAGTCTAACCCCGGTGCTGTCACCTATAACGCTCCGGGAAACCATGTTATAACTTTAGAAGTGAGCAATAGTTGTGGATCAACAACAGCTAGTGACACCATTCATGTATTTGACCTTCCCAATGTGACATTACCCGTATATAATGATGTATGTGAAAATGACAGTATCATTTACCTGACAGGAGGAAGCCCGCCAGGAGGAACCTATTCCGGCCCACAGGTAAATAATAATCAATTTAACCCTGCTAATTCCGGGCCTGGCACCTATCAGATTGTTTATACATATACTGATCACAATGGATGTACCAATTCAGATTCTTCCTCCATCACCGTGAATCCTTTGCCCAATGTAACCCTGAGTAACCTGCCGTCCGTTTGCCTCAATGATTCGGCTATGGTACTTACCGGCGGTAGTCCCACGGGAGGAAATTATAGTGGCTCTGGAGTTTCAGGTAATCAATTCTATCCTGGCCAGGCTGGTGTTGGCTTACATACAATAACATATACTTACATGAATGTCAATGGATGCTCTGATTCGGCTCAACAACAGGTACAAGTAGAAGAGCTGCCCGTTGTGAAAGCCTCAGATACAACCATTTGTGATCAACCTATAGGTGTACAACTGACTGCATCCCCTGCGGGAGGCTCCTGGCTTCCGGGACCTTATAGTACCACAAGTGGGGTATTTACCCCTTCCGGGACCGGTGTCTTCCATGTGGTATACCAGTATACTGATCCCGTTTCAGGTTGTGAAAACCTGGATACAGCCAGGGTGTCAGTAGTGGCCCCCACATATGCTGACGCGGGGCCAGGTGTAGCCTTATGTTATAGCCAGGGGAGCATCACCATGAATCAGGGATCTCCCGCAAATGGCCAGTGGTCCGGACCCAATATCACATCCAGTGGTGTTTTTACGCCTCCTTCTCCCGGAGCATATAAGGTTTATTATACCGTCGGAGCTGGCAATTGTCTCCACCATGACTCCACCACAATCACGGTTTATGAAAATCCCACCGCCAATGCCGGCATGGATACTTTTCTATGCTATGGAGACACCATTTCTCTTACAGGAAGCGCCACAGGAGGAAATCCTTCCTACACATATTCATGGAGCCCCGATTCCAGCCTATCTGGAAATACCGGGCCAACGGCACTGGCTTTTCCGATTGCTAATCAAGCGTATACACTGGAAATAGAAGATGCTAACGGATGTAAAAATACAGATACTGTATTTATCAATGTCAATGCTCTGCCTCAAATCAATGTGACTGACGTAAATATATGCATTGGTGACACAGGGCAGATATCCGCAACAATTAATGCGACATTGCCGTATTCAGTCTTATGGACCCCCAATCAATTTATGGATGACAATACCATCCCCGCGCCTATGGTATTCCCAGATACCTCTATGGAATATCAAATTAAGGTGGTAGATGGAAATAATTGCCGGAATGTTGATACCGCTCTGGTAGACGTACTTTCCAAGCCTGCCCCAGACTTTGTCAGCCCCGCACCGGGTTGTAGCCATGGCACTATTACTTTTACCAATACCACCGGTAACCTGTCAATTTACAATTATCTCTGGGACTTTGGAGACGGCAATTTCAGTACAGATACTCATCCATCCCACCAATTTGCCAATAACAGCCACACCCAGGATACCGCTTTTGAAATAACCCTTACAGCATTTAGCAGCGATAATTGTATGGACTCCGTTACCAAAAGTGTAAATGTTTATCCCAGACCCAATGCTGATTTCCACTTTGTTCAAAATACTCCCTGTGCACCTGCCAATGTGAACGTTGTTAATACCTCGGAATATAAGGCCGGTACAGGAACACAGTTTTCCTGGAGTTGTTTAAACAGCAATGCAGTAGACATAAATAATCCCCATAGCTTCCAACCGGTCTTTACCTTCCCGGACAATCAAAGCGGATCAGACTCTACCTACCAGATCCGCCTGGTGGTAACCAGCGTTGACGGATGCCGGGACACTGTGGTTAAGCCAATTACCATTTACTCTCGCCCGGTTGCTCATTTTACTATGGATAGCACATCCTGTGGTCCCGCCCAGTTAACTGTGCAGAATATGACCCATAATGCGGCGAGCTACCATTGGAGTGTAAGTCCGGGAGCAGGGGTCACCTACTGGCCCTCCACCCCGTCCCCCACCATAAGTTTTCCGGCAAACCCCACCGCAGACTCAATGGTATATACGGTAAAGCTTGTGGCCACCAGCCCTGAAGGGTGTCAGGACTCCACTACCCAACAAGTGACCATCTATCCAAAGCCGGTGGCAGCATATACCAAAGTGCTGAATGACAGCTGCAGCCCGGTTACGGCTGTGTTTACCAATCATAGTGATGCAAAGAACGGAGAACCGCTGAATAGCATGAGCTTCTTTTGGGATTTTGACAA
>PWNQ01000030.1 GCA_003557725.1 Bacteroidales bacterium
TCAGTGATAAATCCACTTTGTTCGGCTCCCAGGATATTTCCGGCGCCCCGGATATCCAGGTCTCTCATGGCTATACTAAACCCACTTCCCAGTGCGGAGAAGTCCTCCAGGGCTTTTAGTCGTTTTCTTGCATCCGCAGAAATGACAGACAATGGCGGGGCCAGCAGGTAGCAAAAGGCCTTTTTGTTGGAGCGCCCTACCCTGCCCCGCAGCTGATGCAGGTCACTGAGCCCGTAGTTCTGAGCCTCATTAATGATTATGGTATTGGCGTTGGGGATGTCCAGGCCTGATTCAATAATGGTGGTAGCCACCAGTACATCGTACCTTTTTTCAATAAAGTCCACCATGATCTTTTCCAGCCGTCTCCCTTCCAGCTGCCCATGCCCCACGGCCACCCGGATCCCTGGCACTGCATTTTCCACCAGGGCAGCCACTTCAGGAATATTTTGCACCCGGTTATGCAGGAAAAACACTTGCCCACCCCGGCTCACCTCAAACTCTACGGCCTCCCGAATAAGCTCTTCATTAAAGGCATGTATTTCCGTCTGTACCGGAAACCGGTTGGCCGGCGGGGTGTTGATAACCGACAGGTCTCTGGCTCCCATCAAGGAAAACTGCAGGGTACGAGGGATGGGGGTGGCAGTGAGGGTGAGGGTGTCCACATTGGCTCTCAGCTGTCGCAATTTTTCCTTTACCGTAACTCCAAACTTTTGCTCTTCATCGATAACGAGCAGTCCCAGGTCATTAAATATCACGTCTTTAGACACGATTCGGTGTGTTCCAATGAGAACATCCAGCTCTCCGTTTCTCAGGCGATTTAGCGTTTCTTTTTGTTTGGGCTGGCTTTTGAAACGGTTGATATAGTCTATGGTGACGGGCATTTCTTCCATTCTCTGGGAGAAGGACTTATAGTGCTGGATGGCCAGGATGGTTGTGGGCACCAGCACGGCCACTTGCTTTCCGTCGGCAACAGCCTTAAAAGCGGCGCGGATGGCCACTTCTGTTTTTCCAAACCCCACATCCCCACATATAAGGCGATCCATCGGGAAGCCGGCCTCCATATCTTCTTTCACGGACTGTGTAGCGGCCAACTGATCGGGGGTGTCTTCATAGATAAAAGAAGCTTCCAGCTCATGCTGCAGATAGCTATCAGGAGAAAATGCATGCCCTTTAGTGGCTTTCCTTTTGGCATAGAGGCGGATCAGGTCGGCAGCGATATCTTTTACCCGCTTTTTGGTACGGCTTTTTAGCTTTTTCCAGGCACTCCCTCCCAGCTTGTCTACCCGGGGCTCCTTCCCTTCCTTGCCCACATAACGGGCAATGCGGTGCAAGCTGTGAATGCTCACATAAAGCAGGTCTCCGTTTTTATATAGCACCCGGATGGCCTCTTGCTCCCTGCCGTTGTTAATGATCTTCTGAAGGCCATCAAAGACCCCCACCCCATGGTCGATATGAGTCACATAGTCGCCGGGCTCCAGGTTATAAAGCTCTTTGAGCGATACGGATTCACTCCTGGTAAAGCCGGTTTTCAAGCGGAATTTATGATACCGCTCGAAGATCTGATGGTCCGTATAGCAGGCAATACGCAAGCCATGATCTGTAAATCCCTGATGAACGGCAGTGATGACCGGTTTAAACAACGCCACCTCCCGGGACTGACCCGCATGTTTCTGTGAATCATCCATATCATCCAGAATAGCCTGCAACCTTTTCACCTGCTGGGGGCTATCCGTAAAAATGTAGTTGGTGTACCCACGGGCTACGTTTTCCTCCAGGGTCTCCTTTAACAGAGGGAAAGACTTATTAAAGGCCATCTGGGGGCTTTGGTCAAAAGAAAGGCCGTGGCTCTGTCCGGTTCCGTCTGCAGAGTTGTCCCTGAATATGACCTGATGAAAACTTTGAGCCTGCTCCAAAAAGGCGTTACGGGTGATAAACAACTCATGAGCCTTTTCTTTATCAATCTGCCCCATGGCCTGTTGCAGGCTTTCCTGCTCTTCCCGGATCATCTCCAGGGCCAGCTCTCTGTGAGCGAACCACAGCACGCTGTCCGCCGGCAAATACTCCAGGAACGACTGACGATGGGCCCGGTTATGACGGTCCTGCACATTGGGAACGATGGTAATGTGGCTTAACTGGTCCAGCGACAACTGGTCTTCCGGGTTGAATGTGCGGATGCTTTCCGCTTCATCCCCAAAAAACTCAATACGGTAAGGCTTATCGTTGGTAAAAGAAAACACATCTATGATCCCACCCCGAACAGAAAACTGTCCCGGCTCCACCACAAAATCGCTTTGCACAAAACCATACTCATGCAGCAGGTCGTTAAGAAAATCAATGGTCACCTCCTCCCCCTGTTGCAGGCGGAAGGTGTTTTTTTTCACATATTTTTTGTTCACTACCTTTTCCGTCAGCGCCTGTGGATAAGTAACCACAAAGGTATTTTTCCCCCGGGAGCTGATGCGTTTGAGCACCTGAGAGCGGGCCAGCAGGTTAGTATTATCCGTATTTTCCGGCTCGTGAGGGCGCCTGTAGGAGGTGGGAAAAAAGAGCACTCTTTTCTTGTGATAGGGGTTCTCCCTGTCATCCAAAAGGTTTTCCAGGTCATTATAAAAATAGGCCGCTTCTTCTACCTCATTAAGGATAAACAATTGTATCCCGGGCAGGCTGTCAAAGGCCGCTGCCGCAAAAAAGGCTGGTGCAGATCCTGCCATTCCCTGCAAGTGTACCCCCCGGGGAGCACCTTCCTTCCCTTCACCCGGCATCTGTTCCATCCGGGCATCTTTTCTGAATATCTCAATAATATTTTCTACACGCAAAGGCTCTGGTTTTGGCATGCAAAGATAGCTTTTTCATAAAAATCTCCACCCATAAGGTTTAAGGTGCCTCCTCAATTTATCCGGCCTCGGAAAAAACTTGTATTTTTGCCCCAAACCCGGTGAATCTATGAGAGTATTTAAGTTTGGGGGGGCCTCCGTCCGCAATGCGCAAGCGGTAAAGAACTTGTTTAAGATATTGGAGGCCGGGGGCAGTAATCCGCTGATCGTGATCGTATCGGCCATGGGCAAAACCACCAACGCCCTGGAAGAGCTGCTGGCAGCCAAGATATCTGGCGATGGCAAGATTCTGGAGAAGCTGCAGGCCATATCCTCCACACATCTAGAGATCACCTCCCACCTGTTCCCGCAGAGCCACCCCGCCCATAAGCAGGTAAATGCCCTCCTTAATAACCTGAAAGCCCTGGCACTGGAAAAGGTAATTTTTCCTTATGACCGGGAGTATGACCGCCTGGTATGCTTTGGGGAACACCTGTCTTCCATCATTATCCACCACTACCTGTTATTTTGCGGAATGGACAATGTGCTGGCGGATGCCCATCAGCTGATCAAAACAGATGACCGATACCGGCGGGCACGGGTAGACACTGAACAGACCGGATTCCTGATCCGGTCGATGGTAAAAACCACTCCTCCCCAAAGCCTTATCCTCTCCCAGGGATTTATCGGATCCACCGACCAGGGATACCCCACCACACTGGGACGGGAAGGCTCCGACTATACCGCAGCACTCTTTGCCCACGCCCTGGATGCGCAGGAAGTGGTCACCTGGAAAGACGTTGAAGGCATTTATAATGCCGACCCCAACGTTTTCCCCAACGCCTGCCCTATCCCCCATGTGTCTTTTCGTGAAACCATCGAACTGGCCTATTACGGAGCCAAAATAATCCACCCCAAAACCATCAAACCACTGCAGAACAAAGATATCCCACTTAAGGTGAAGTCTTTTTTAAACCCAAAAGCCACAGGGTCAATAATCAACCGCGACACATCACAGGACGGACAGTCAGGGTCATATATTATTAAGCCACATCAGGTGCTGGTTTCCTTGCTGTCTAAGGACTATGACTTTATCAATGAGCACCGTCTCTCGTGGCTTATTTCCAAATTTGCAGCATACGGGATAAGGGTCAACCTGATGCAAAACTCAGCCATCACCTTTACTGCCTGCGTGGACCATAACGAAGAAAAAATCGCCACACTGATCCTGGAACTGGAAGACAGCTTTTATATCCGCTATAACGAAGGTGTACACCTGCTGACCATCCGTCACTACTCCGAAGACCTTATCAGGGAGCTTACCCGCAGCAAATCCATTTTGGCAGAACAACGTAACCGAACCACGGTGCAATATGTTATGAAATAAAAAAAAATTCTTATTTTCGAAGCATGAAATAAAAAAACCTTTTATTATATAATCCCATGACCATGAAACAGTTAATATTATTAACCACCAGTTTATTCCTTTCCCTGTCTTTATTTGGCCAGTTATCTTATGAGGAATTGCGGACTAATGCCCTTTCCAACCTCGGTGAGGCATCGCCCAACCGCACCCTTTCCCCTTCCACTTCCGTAGGTTTAAGCCAAAAGGTGGAGCGTAATGTTTCCATACTGGGCTTTAAGGTAGGTGTTAACATGTCCAATGTTGACTCAGATACCATTGCCGTAGACAACTCTTTTAAGTCGGGGTTTCGAGGCGGGTTGTTTTTTGGCCGCTATTTCAGCCGGTTCTTTACGCTGGAAACGGGGCTGATGTACGAAGGGAAAGGTTTTTCCAAGTATAATACGGACATGCAGCAATATGATGACCACGAAGCCATCTACAGGAATTTCGTCAATGACGATTTTTCAGTACGCTTTCATTATCTCCAGATTCCTTTATACGGGCGCATTACAGTGGGCCAGCATATCCAGTTTTATGGCACGGCAGGCCTGTATTTCGGTGTTCCTGTGATGACTAACCAGGAAGGCACCATCATGGTAAAGCAGGTAAAGATCATGAAAAACACAGGACATACTACCGAGAACATTATCGGCCCGGATACCTTGAGCGGCAGTGCCAATTTTTTTGAGGGCATGGACCTGGGCGCGTCTGTGGGCATTGGGCTTCACTGGCCACTGGAACCTAAAGGATTTACCGGCCCGTCTCGCTCCCTGTTTATCGACCTGAAATACCAGCGAAGCCTTATGAGCATCGGCTCCTCAGTGACCATCGATGAGGTGTTCTACCCCGCCCCGGAAGCATTTAACTATGGACTGGCCGTTACCGCAGGGATCACATTCCCCCTGTCTGTCAAGTAACCAATGCCCCGGGAAACAGGAACTAACCTTAAATATTTTTCATTATGCGAGAAAGTATTGCCATTCTATGCGGCGGAGGCCCGGCACCCGGAATAAATACCGTGGTAAGCACCGTAGCAAAAACCTTTTTACGAGCCGGATACCGGGTTATCGGCATCCATGAAGGATTTAAAGGACTGCTGGCCGAATACCCGCGAACCGAAGATATCAGCTTCCTAATGGCCGACCGAATCCACCACGTGGGAGGATCGGCCCTGCAAATGAGCCGGTTCAAACCCAAAAATGAAGACTTTAAAACCCACTTCTTTACCAAGAATAATGTTAAACTGCTGGTAACCATCGGAGGAGATGATACCGCATCCACCGCCAACCGCCTGGCAAAGTTCCTGAAAGATAACAAAACCCCTATACAAAATATACACGTCCCCAAAACTATCGATAACGACCTGCCCCTGCCCCAGGGAATACCTACCTTCGGATACCAGTCGGCCAAAAACGAAGGCGTGAAAATTGCATCTACCGTCTATGAAGACGCACGAACATCAGGAAACTGGTTCGTAGTAACCGGTATGGGACGGTCCGCAGGACACCTGGCTTTCGGAATCGGTGCAGCTTGCCAGTTCCCAATGATTATCGTCCCCGAAATGTTTAACAAAACACGAATAACCTTTGAGAAAATTATTAACCTGATAATTAGCTCTATACTCAAACGAAAGATCATCGGCGTGGACTATGGCGTGGCAATGATCAGCGAAGGAGTGTTCCACTTCGTTACCAACGAAGAAATAAAAGCAACCAAAATCAATTTTACATACGACGAACACGGACACCCCGAACTGGGTAACGTGAGCAAAGCACATATTTTTAACCTGCTCCTGCAACGAAAACTGAAAACCATGGGAATAAACGTGAAAAGCCGACCCGTGGAACTGGGATACGAAATCCGATGCACTCAACCCGTAGCATTCGACCTGATGTACTGCAGACAACTGGGAATCGGAGTGAAAATGCTGTTCGACCAAAAACATACCGGATGCATGGTGATGACATCACATACCGGAGAAATCAAACCACTGTTCCTTAAAGATGTAACCGGAACAGACGGAAAAGTGAAACCGCGACTGCTCAACATTAACTCGGATAAAGTGAAAACAATCCTAGACCAGGGAATGCAATACCTGGAGGAAAAAGACTACTACCAGGCCGAAAAAATGGTGAATAACCCCGAAGAATTTGACTTTAGAAAAATCCTTATGTGGTGAAAAATTACCAACTGGCGGTTGCATTAATATCCAACCGAAAACACCTCAGCTTTCAATAACTGATATCCGGAAAATACACCCCTGACAAACAATACCTGACAAATAATAAATGAGTATTTAACCCAGATTGTTATATTGATATATTTTCATATTTATATGTTTGCATATCTATATGTTTTTATATTTGCAGCCATTAATAACAAACTTTATGGAATACCTAAACAGTATAAAGAAGACTTTGGTTTTTTTGTTGATTGCGGTTGTTCCGGTTACGGTTATCACATTAGCACTAACTGGCTGGGAGTCTGACAACAAAATCCTTATTCAGTTACAGGAAGATTATCCGGACGTACATATATCTTCGGTGGATCACAGTAAGTTCGAGGAGTTACAGGCGGATTTTCAGTCTCCCCACCAGGTTACAGCTGCGTGTTTAAGCTGTCATACAGAGCGTGGCAAGGAAGTGTTAAACAATGTGCATTGGAACTGGGAGCGTGAGGAGTATATAGAAGGGAGGGGGGTTACTTATCTTGGCAAGCGGAATCTGTTAAATAATTTTTGCACTGGTATTTTAAGCAACGAAGCGGCCTGCAATCGTTGTCATATAGGTTATGGCTGGAAAGACGATGGTTTTGACTTCACCAATCAGTATAACATTGATTGTCTGATCTGTCATGACAACACCAACACTTATGAGAAGGCCACCGGCGGTGCGGGTTATCCTCCCTTGGGTGATAATGCTCCGGATTACAATCACATAACACAAAATGTGGGTTTACCCGGCACATATAACTGCGGTTATTGTCACTTTATCAGTGCCGGGGGTAACAACGTTAAGCATGGTGATCTTGAGCTGGCCCTTTTGGACACTGATCGCACGGTAGACGTTCACATGGGGCGTGACGGAGCTCAAATGCGCTGTACCCATTGCCATGTAACGGAGAACCACCAGATGCGAGGGATGTACTATGGTGTTTCATCCAGTCCCCGGAACCCGGCGCACTGCACCGACTGTCATACCGATTATCCCCACACTATTAACAAGTTGAACGAACACACGGTGAAGGTAGACTGCCGCACCTGTCATATTCCCCACTATGCCAAGGTCAATGCCACAAAGATGAGCTGGGACTGGTCTACTGCCGGGAAGCGGGAAGATGGGCTTCCTTATGCCACGGTGGATTCCCTGGGCAATGAGGTGTACTTATCGGAGAAGGGGGATTTTGACTGGGAGACCAATGCTGTTCCCGATTATGTGTGGTTTAACGGCTATGCAGACCACCACATCCCCGGGGATCGCATTTCAGGTGACACCATAAACATAAACTCCCTTCAGGGTTCATTTGATGATCCCGGCTCCCGGATTATTCCGGTAAAGATCCACCGCGGCCGGCAACCATACGACACCCATTACAAAACGCTTATTCAGGCCAAGCTTTGGGCCCGGGAAGAGGGGGAAGGGGCGTTATGGGTAGACCTGGACTGGGATGAGGCCCTGCAACGGGGCATGGACTATGCCGGGATGCCCTACAGCGGCAATTATGACTTTATCCCTACCCGCATGTTCCTTCCGGTAAGCCATATGGTTTCTCCGGCAGAAGAGGCCCTCACCTGCACCGACTGCCATCACAGAACCAACAGCCGCCTTAAAGGCATTGAAGGGGTGTATATACCGGCAGCAACGGGAAATGCAACCCTGGAAATTGCCGGAAAACTGCTGGTAATCCTTACCCTTTTAGGCGTTTTGGGACATGCGGCCATGAGAATCCTGACGTGGATAAGAAGAACTGAAAATTGAAAATTCCACCCCCCGGGGTAGACAATCACCCGTAAAGCACTAAACAAAAAATCACGAAAAAACGAACAAAAATATAAACACATGAAAGTATATATCTACCGGACATTTGAGCGCTTTTGGCACTGGACCCAGGCCGGGCTTATCTTTATCCTTATCCTCAGTGGATTCGAAGTAAACGGGTCCTATGTATTATTTGGATACCAAGAGGCGGTAAACATCCATAACCTGGCCGGCCTGTCACTGATTATCCTCACCATATTTGCCATATTCTGGCACTTAACTTCCGGAGAGTGGAGGCAGTATATCCCTACGGCCAAAAACCTGAAAGCTCAGGTGGAATACTATGTTACCGGGATATTTAAAAATGCTCCCCACCCCACCCGGAAGACCATCCTCAGCAAGCTAAACCCCCTTCAGCGAATTGCTTACCTGGGCCTTAAGCTGGTACTCATCCCCCTGATGGTCATTACCGGTGTCATCTATTACCTCTACCGTTACCCCATGAGTTGACAGGTTCATTCGCTTGGACTGGACTCCATAGAAATTGTGGCCTGGATACACACATTGGGAGCTTATTTGATGATTGCCTTTATCATAGGTCATATATACCTGACCACCACCGGCCATACCGTCACATCCAACCTGAAAGCCATGATCACCGGCTGGGAAGAACTGGATGACCAGACAGAACCCAATGAACCAGATAAATAGGCCAGTTGACGAAGGGGGGGGGGGTAGTGAGACTGTTACCTATAACCAATATAAAAATTATATACCGATGAATATGTATCCATTAATATATACAAGGAGCTGGCAACCTCTTTTACTGTTTATCCCCTTCTGGATTTTTCTGTTACCAGCCTGTGGGGGGGATATCGGGGATGAGGTGGCGGCAAAAGAGGACGGTTTTCACACGCTGTTATCCCATATGGAAGCGGAGAAAGACTATATCCACGGCGAAGAAGTGCCGTTTTTTATTTCAGCCCCGGAGCTGTATGAGCGACTGGACAGCAATATTTTGGTGATAGACCTGCGGGATAGGGCCGCTTTTAAGGCCCGTCATATCCCCGGAGCGGTAAATGTTTCTTTGAACAAGCTGTTACCATACATGGAAAACACCGTTCATGCCCCTGCCTTTGACCGGATTGTACTCACCTGCAGCAATGGATTTTTGTCTGTAATGGGCACCTTAGGGCTCAAGTACCTGGGTTATGATAATGTTTATCCCTTGCGCCTGGGGCTTTCCTCCTGGAGTGAAACCATTGCTGCAGACTACTGGCTGGCCGCCCTGTCCAGTCACCTGACAGGCCAACTATCTGACCAGGGGGCGAAAAAAGCCCCTCCGGGTAGCTACCCCCGGGTCATGACCACAAAGACAAAGGGGTATGAGATCCTGCGGGAACGCGTTACCCATGTGTTTGCCGGAGATTTTTCCCGGTATTTTGTCAATCTGGATGAACTGCTTCA
>PWNQ01000082.1 GCA_003557725.1 Bacteroidales bacterium
GGCCCTGTTTGAGATCACCGACCCCTTCGGTCGCAGCCTCAAGCGCCAACACATGAGCGTGGACGCAGGAAGACATACCCTGGAGATGGATGTGAACCACCTGTCACCCGGGGTGTACTACTACAGCCTTACCTTTGATGGATACCGCCTGGTGCGGAAAATGAGCATCAGCAGGTAATGGCTCAATATGCTTAAAGCACGATCATAAGGCTTTAAAGTAATAATCAGAACCTCCGGGCCTGGAACCACCCAGCCCCGGCAAATAAAAACCGGCCGCCCGGAATGCCATAAGCATGCCGGGTGGCTTTTTTTCAACGCTTAACCTTTTAGGCCCCGGGGTAAAAAAGCCCTGGAAAATCAAAAGGGCATTTTTGGCCGGGTTTATACTTGTATAGTTATTTTTTTAACGTATATTTGGCCGGTTAATAATTTAATAAGCGATAGGCCATGACACGATTTTTTTATGCTTTTATCATTTTCTTAATGAGTTCTTTCACTGCGTTAGAGGCGCAGACAGTAGTATTTCATGAGAACTTTGAGCCACCCTCCGGGGCCGACAGTGTAACAGCGTATTCCTCTTCAGCTACCAATACCTGGGGAATATCCTCCAGCCTTTCATCCGGAGGCACTCAATCGGATTCGGCCCGGTGCTCTCCCCATGATACACTTACCCTTACCACCGACCCTTTCTCAACCCTTGGAAATGCTTATGTGATCCTGGAGTTTGATCATATATGTAAAATTGAAGCCTTTGATAAGGCCATTGTGGAGGTCTCCAGTGACGGCGGGCTTACCTGGACTCAGCTAAATTCCAGTCATTATATGGGAGGCTCAGCCCAGTTTGCTTCCGGCCCGGGCCAGTTTAATGCTACCTCTTATGGGTCAGTATGGTATAGCGGGCAAAACATTACCCCGGATAATACCTGGTGGAAACATGAGACCTTTAACATCTCTTCCGTGGGAGGGGATGCAGCAAATGTTCAGATCCGCTTCAGCCTTATTGATGTGAACGGGGCTACCCTGTTTGAAAACTATGGCTGGTTTCTGGATAATATTATGGTCACCGCTTCCATATCTGAAATGATCCCACCGGAGATAAAAATGGCAACGCCTATTGTGCAGGATACGGTGACGGACGCAGTGGCACAAACCATAAAAGCGAATATTACCGATGACTCCGGAATTGATACGGCCTTTGTGGTGTATTATATTAATAATATCTTTGCTGATACCCTGGGTATGACCAATTTTACTGCCGATAGTTTTCAGGTAGATATTCCTTTCCCCGGATATGGACGAACCATTTCTTACTTTGTGGAAGCCATAGACCTGGCTGCTATTCCCAACCATAGTACCAGCCCCACCTACTCTTACTTCCTTCATTATGTGCCCGGATCATTGACCAATGTGATCTTTACCGAAGGCTTCAATGCGGGAACCATCCCTTCCTCATGGACCGTTAGCCCCACGGGATTGTGGGAGCATGGAACGGGGACTACTCCATCCGTTAATACCGGCCCCAACGGGGCCCATGAAGGGTCTGGATATGTATTCCTGGAAAGCAGCACATCTCATCCCAACTCCTGCTTTATGGAGTCACCCCAGGTAGATGTGAGCAGCCTGATAAAGCCATACCTCACCTTTTATTATCACATGTTTGGTGCCTCAATGGGAACCCTTGAGGTGGATGTGCATGACGGAAGCACATGGCATAATGCAGTGTGGAGCATCAGCGGAGAACAGCACTTCTCCGAATCAGACCCCTGGACCCGGGCTATGGTAGACCTCTCCCAGTATAAATCGACCAACCTGAAAATACGCTTTACAGGGACCACTACTACAACCTGGACCAGTGATATGGCTGTGGACTTTGTGCAAATCGGGGAAACAGTACTGCCGGTGCCCGATGCCGGTATAGCAGAGCTTACCAATCCAACCGGAGGAGTAGTGGCCAACACCAGCTTTGACGTAAAGGCCACCTTTAAAAACTTTGGCGGGGTAGACCTGACACAAACGGATATTTACTGGGAGCTTAACGGTAGTCCCAAACCCATATACAACTGGACCGGCCTGTTGCCACCGGACAGTACTTCTGCCGAACTGACCCTGGGAACAGAAGCAGTGCCGCAAGGGCCTCACAGCCTCAAGCTTTGGACTGCCAACCCCAACGACACTGTAGACTTTAACATCGCCAATGATACCTTGTACTTCGATTTTTACGGGTGTACCAACCTGCTTAACGGAACCTATACCATCGGAGGAACCAGTCCCCAATTCAACTCCTTTAGTGATGCAGCACTGGGGCTTATCCAATGTGGAATCGATGGCCCGGTCACCTTTAACGTGGCGCCGGGAACCTATAATGAACAGATATTCCTGCCTGCCATTAACGGGGCATCAGATACCAATACCATCCTGTTCCAATCGGCCACTGCTGACTCTTCCGATGTGATACTTGCTTATGATGCAGCCTCAAGTGCAGATAACTATGTGGTGGAGTTGGACGGTGCCGCCCATATCACCTTTCAGCATATGACTTTTGAAGCCCAGGATACGGGCCACAGTCGTATTATTGTGCTGGGGAACCAGGCCCATAACCTTTCCTTCCTTAACAACCGGTTTATCACTCCGCCAAACCCACAGGACAGTGACAGCAGGGCACTGGTATACTCCCGAAGCCCGGCAGGAAGCCAGATCACATTTAGCCATAATGAATTTGTTCATGGAAGCACCGCATTGATCATCAGTGGAAATAACAACGACGGAGTAGCTGTAACACATAACCTGTTCACGGATCAGTATGCCGGCGGAATGACCATTGCCGGGGCCCAGGCTCCGCTGGTGAGCAGAAACTATTTAAATACACCATCTGATTATGACAGCTTTAATGCTGTACTGCTCTCTGGATGCTCCGGAAGCTTTGAAGTTTCTTATAATCAAATATATGTCACTGATGCACAAATCTCTTATGGCCTAAGAGCCTCCGATTGCCATGGAGACTCCCTGAATCATGCCAGAATGTATAATAATATGGTGTTGACCAACAGCGCCCTGGGAACTACCACCCTGTCTGCAGGTATCCTCCATAATAACAGCCGGTTTGTGGATTACTACTTTAATACTGTGAAAATGACCGGCAGCGACCAAAACTCACCCGCATTTTGCTTGTTTGATAATACCTTTGGCTATAGCCGGGGGGTCGTGTTAAAGAATAATATCCTTACCAATTTTGCCGATGGATACGTGTGGTTTACCATGGATGCCGATACATCGGGGTTCATTAATAATTACAACAACCTGTATGCGGATGGAACAGGCGATTTTGCCAACCTTAACGGAGCCGTCATTGCTGACCTGTCAGGGTTTCAGTCGGCTACCGGTGGAGAGGCAAACTCCTTAAGCATGGATCCTTACTTCCCGGGTCCTATGGACCTGCACACCACCAATAACCTCCTGAATGGGTCCGGGACACCCATTGCCGGTATTACCGACGATATCGATGGCGATCCCCGGGACCCTAATCATCCCGATATGGGGGCGGATGAATTTGATCCATCACCCTATGATTTAGCTGTACTGCAGGTGGTTGCCCCCTGGGAGGCATGCGGTCTCACCAGCGCTGAGCCGGTTACGGTGAGCATAAAAAATGCCGGAAGCGCCCAGATAGATACTTTTAGTGTTAGCTTCCAGGTTGTTGGAGGAGCACCCCCTGTCACTGAGCAGGTAACTACCCCCATTGTCGCCGGAGATACTATGGCATACACCTTTAATGCTACCGTGGATATGGATGTTACCGCCCATGGGCAGGATTCAGTGTATCCGTTGAAGGCATGGGTGGATTATGTGAACGACCCTATCCCCAACAACGATACCGCCATCAAAATGGTAAATTCACGGTATGAACCTCCTGCTCCTGTGGTGACCAGTTATACCATTGATTATGGGACTACCGCCACCCTCACAGCGGTGAGTAACGATTCGTTGTTCTGGTTTGCCAGCGATACAGCCAGTGATGAGCTGGCTGCCGGGGAGTTTTTTACCACGCCGCCGCTGTTTGATACCACCACCTATTATGTGAGCGCCCTGTCGGATATCGGCCTGGGCGGCTTTATCATTACTGAGATATGCCATTTTAAAACCGCCAACGGTGCTCCCACAGCAGGATGGCCCGCATGGCTGATGGCCGATGATTATATTGAGATCACCGGATCCCCAGGAGCCGACCTGGGCGGATATACGCTGGAGCAGTGGAGTGCCTCTATGGACGGCACTTATACCTTCCCACAGGGAACGGTACTCAGCCCCCAGGGAACAGCGGTTATTGCGGTTGGCCAGTTGGGCGGCAGCATGGAATCGCCGGCCAATTTCTATTATCATGGCAACGGAACTTATTCCGGAAGCTATGGTTCCTCCACCGCTGCCGGAAGAATCATTAAAGACCCATCCGGAGAAATTATTGATGCCGTGGGATATGGAAACTATACCTTCCCGCCGGCCGCAGGTGTCACACCGGAAGACTGGTCAGGAACCACACCCCCCGGCGGAGGAACGGCAGGGAACCGCCTGGAAGGACCCTACACCAAGGATGCTACCAACTGGATCAGCTCTTCTGTATCACCACAAGACCCCAATGCGGTTAACCCGGGGGTTACTCCACCATCCACCATACACGAGGTATGCCAAAGCCCCAGAGTCCCCGTTACGGTTAATGTGATCAACCACCCGCAAAATGATGCCGGCGTTACACAAATACTTAACCCTGAAGGAGCCGTTCCCTCCGGTGTGCAACAGTACATCGATGTGGAAATATCCAACTTTGGCCTGGCAGACCTTACTGCTGTAGATATATCCTGGGCTCTGGACGGACAAACACAACATACCCACTCCTGGACCGGAACCCTGCCTTATGCACAGAAAGATACCGTGCGAATCGATTCTACTGTTTTTGGTGGCGGGTATTACAGCATCAGCGCCTGGACCAGTATGCCAAACAATGTGGCCGATACTATTACCGTGAACGATACCACCTATGCCACTTTCTCAGCATGTCTTAGCGGAACGTACACCATTGGCGATACTGCCACAGGAACCTTTGACTTTCCGTCCTTTAATGCCGCCGTCATAGCACTGGATAATGCAGGAGTGTGCGGAAATGTGGTGTTTGAAGCAGCACCCGGGCTATATCAGGAATACATCGAAATACAGGATATTACCGGTGCCGACCAAAACAATACCATTACCTTCACTTCTGCAACTAAAGACAGTACCGACGTTATTCTGGAAGGAGCACCCCCATCCAACTCACAGGGGGTGGTACTGTTGAATGAAGCACAATATATCACCTTTAGCCATATGACTATAAGGGTGTCCCCCGTAGCTACCACCGGAATTGCCGTCTACCTGGATAATCAGGCCAGTCATAATACGCTGAATAACTGTGTCATTCAAACGCAACCCGCAACAAATAGCAACTTTGCCGGCATCTATGCCTCAGGTAGTGCAAACAATTATAATGTGTTTAAAAATAACCACATTAAAAACGGATATTATGGCGTCTACTGGAGAGGGCAATCTACCAGTATTCTGAGTAAAGGATGCGTGTTCCACCAAAACCGTATTGAAGGGTTTAATTATTATGGAATGTATTTCTATCATAATGACTCTGTACAGGTGACCAACAACGTGATCAAAAATGAACTGAACAGCGGATTAAATTACGGAATCTATGCTTACTATATCTTTAACGGGTTCCGTATTGCCAATAATGATATTCAGATTTATGACCCGGCCAACAGTTCAACCAAGTATGGTATGCGCATTGGCCACGGAAACCGGGAAACCAGTATGAGCCCCGGTGATACCACCGGCTTTATTTATAACAACATGATCTATGTAAATAGCACAGGGTCAAAGTATGGCATGTACAATTACTGGAACAACGACGTGGAGAATTACTATAATACCGTTGTTCTCAGTGGATCGGGAGGGTTTACCGTGAGGCCCTTGTATCAAACCAATACCTCATCCAACAATACGGGAGAGACCTATGTTAACAATATATTTATCAATGAAATAGATGATTATGCTGCCTACTATAATTCTACCGGTGAGATAAACCATTTGGACCACAATAACTATTATGCCAATGGCTCTGTTCTGGCTTATTGGGGTACGGATCAGGCCACTTTATCCGACCTTCAGAATGCCAGTGGAATGGATGCCAACTCATTAAACCTTCTTCCCGCTTTTGAAGCCCACAATAACCTGCGCCTTCTGGGCCACCAGATGGCTGAGCAGGGCACTCCTGTGCCCGCAGTACCCTACGATATCGACGGTAAACCACGGGCTACGCATGCCACATCCATAGGAGCATACGAAAAGTATTTAGTACCCATTGATGTGGGTATTCAGGAGATACTGGTGCCCGATGATTCTCTTAACGCCGACGTGGAACAGGCTTTTAGCGTCATCGTAAGAAACTTCGGCACCGATACACTGCCTCCCTTTGATGTGAAATACTCCATCGATAACGGGGGGGAGCACTTCTATACCTTTAACCAAAACCTTCCACCACAGGATTTGGCTACCATCGTGTTCCCGGATACACTTATTATGCCCGGGCATCAACATGTATGCTTTACTACCGTGCTGGCTGAAGATACCATGCCAGCCAATGACCAGATGTGCAAGGACTTTTATGGGATACCCGAATATGACGTGGGCATTATCGGAATGAACAGGCCCGACTCAGGGTTTTGTTATTCCGCATCTGAACTGGTGCAGGTCCGTATGAAAAACTTTGGCCATAAATCCATCTCATTTTCAACCCACCCGGTGGAAGTGGAAGGCTATGTGACCGGGCCTAATCCTCAAACATTTAATACATTGCAGATTAACTCGGGCTCCATTGCTTCCGGTGCCATACAAAACTTCTTCTTAGCACACACTTATGATATGTCTGTACCTGGTGATTACACCTTCCATGCACGTACCACAATGGCTTCCGATGGAGATACCACCAATGACCATATGGCGTCAAAGGTATACAGAGTGGAACCTATTGTTGATTCATTCCCTTATATAGAGACCTTTGAAAACTTCACTCTGGGGAATGGGGTGAACCATACGGGAGAATTTATCCATGGGTGGTCCACCAGCCCCAACGTGTATGATGAGGCTTATCAGTGGTATGTGCACTCCGGGGAAACCCCCACTTCCGGTACGGGCCCGCAAGCAGACCATACCCGGGGCGATAATTCGGGCAAATATGTATATGTGGAAGCTTCTAATGGCACATTCCAGAACCAGGCAGAGCTTATTTCACCCTGTATCGACCTGTCGCAGGTTTCCGAACCGGTGCTTCGCTTCTTTTACCATATGGCCGGATCCAATGTGTACTCTCTGAGGGTGGACATTAACAATGGCACCGGGTGGCAGAATAGCGTAGGGTTTATCATTGGCTCACAGCAACAAAACTCCATGTCTCCCTGGGAACAGGAGGTGATAGACCTGACCCCATACGTGGGACAGACCATCAAAATCCGCTTTAGAGCCATCAGAGGGCCCGGAGAAAGTGGGGATATCGCCATCGATGACGTGATGATCTATGAACCACCACCTGTGGAACTGGCCGTGAAAAGCATCCATCTCCCCAATAAAGAAATGGCCAATGTGGGAAGCCTGGAGCCCATACAAATGGAAGTGGAAAACCTGGGCAAAAATGTGGTGAAAGTCTTTGATATGGGATTTTATGCCGGCGATATGCAACCCGTTACCGAAGGATGGTCCGGAAATCTCGCCCCATTCCAAAGTGTTATCGTAGACTTTAATGCCCCATACCAGGTGAGAAAAGGAAATCAACCCCTTAAAGTGTTTGTCAAACACCAAAAGGATAATAACCCCTACAATGATACCGCCTATTATCAGCTGACAGGCTTTGGAACAGAACCCATACCTTACTTTGACGACTTTGAAGGGGAAGACTACTGGCGCCCAACCGGGCAAAATACCCAATGGGAAAGAGGCACCCCTGCCGGATCCGTTATTAACTCAGCCTATTCAGGCAGTAATGCCTGGGCAACCGGCCTGGATCAAATATATGGCCTTAATACCAGTGATATGCTTTATACTCCATACCTCGACTTCGCCACTGTACAGGGGGCTACCCTGGAGTTTTACCATTGGTATGATACAGACCATCCCAGTGACGGAGGGTTTATACAGTATACCGCCAACTACGGCGGAGCATGGCAGATGCTGGGAACCGTAAACGACCCGCTGGGGACCAACTGGTATAATGAAATGGGTAACCTGGCCATGTGGAGCGGATCTTCAAACGGATGGGTCAAATCTACCTATGACTTGTCGCAGTTTGACCACTCGGTGACACCCATTCAGTTTAGATTCGTTTTTGCCTCCTATTCCGGTAATAACCAAACCTATAACGGATGGGCCATCGATGACTTTGCCATTAACCTGCCAACCATCCCAACCGATGCTGGCGTTACCCGCATCATGGCACCGGAATCCTTTGCCGGCGCCGATGGCCAACAAGTGCAGGTAAGGGTCCGTAACTACGGTTCTCAGCCAATTACCAATATCCCACTGGAATATACCGTTAACGGAGCCAGCCCCGTTAATGAAACCTGGAATGGAACCCTCCAACCCGGTGAAGATACAATATATACCTTCAACACACCACTGAATGTGTCCCCAACAACCGCTTTTGATCTGTGCGTGACTACCAGCGTTGCCGGCGATACCAATACAGGAAATGATGAAATTTGCCGGGAATATAGCCTGGATGCTGGAGTAACATATGTGATGAACCCGCTGCTCACCAGCTTTATAGGAGATTCCGTGAAGCCAGCAGCACGCATAGCTAACCTGGGATCCGATACCATATACCAAATGGATTTATACTACCGCATCTGGAACGACCCGGCGGTAACGGAACAGTGGAACGGTATACTGGCCCCGGGGAAAATGATGGTGTATGCCTTTGACCAAAAATACCAGTCACCGGCAGGATATCACCAGATATGCGCAGGGACAGACCTGGACGGAGACGTAAACCCATTTAATGACGAATCCTGTAAATACGTGACTGGCGTTCATTATGGCGTGTTTGTCCCTGAATACACAGGCGCAGATGGCCTGATAACCGGACCATGCTTCCCTAACCCCGCAGAACGAATGACTACTATCCCTATAATAGCCGATAAACAAACGGATATAGACATTAAGGTGTTCGATATCACCGGACGAAAAATGCTAATCCATCAGGAAACTATTCCGCCCGGCGAAAATCATATCCAAATTGAACTGAAAACCCTGAGCCAGGGTGTATATATCTACCGGGTGTCCGGCGAAATGGGTAACTCCGCTACCGGAAAACTTATTATTATGAGGTGAGTCCGGTCTATAAACTTAAAATTATCAAACCATTGAAAATCAGCTTTTCTCACCCCTAAAGGGTATCTGATTTTAAGTGGCTTCACCCTTTAGGGGCCGGGGCAAAAAGCCGCTGAAATTCAAAAGTAACCTTTTTAGACCGGACTATGAGGTGATAAACCGAAAAATGAATTTTTTTCCTTAGGCGACACAGGGTTGCAAACCATGTGAGCCATTTTTTACTTCCGCTGAATATCA
>PWNQ01000078.1 GCA_003557725.1 Bacteroidales bacterium
ACCGGACCACAAGGTGTACCCGGAGTAAAAGGCGATCTCGGACCAACTGGCCCCACAGGTAGCCCCGGACCAATTGGACCCACAGGAATTGAAGGACCACAGGGAGATATAGGACCCCTGGGACCCACAGGACTGCAAGGACCTACCGGACCTACCGGACCACAAGGTGTACCCGGAGAAAAAGGCGATCTCGGACCAACTGGCCCCACAGGTAACCCCGGACCAATTGGACCTACAGGAATTGAAGGACCACAGGGAGAGATAGGCCCCCCGGGACCCACAGGACTACAAGGACCAATTGGACCTATCGGACCACAAGGTGTTACTGGAGTAAAAGGCGATGTGGGACCCACAGGACCAACAGGACCTGAAGGGCAGCGCGGTATTACCGGGACAACCGGACCCCGGGGAACAACCGGAATACAGGGCCCCACAGGACTGCAAGGGCCAACCGGACCTACCGGACCACAAGGTGTACAAGGAGTGAAAGGCGATGTGGGACCCACAGGGCTTCGAGGACCTACCGGACCTACAGCCCCGGAATCCAACAAAGACTCAATAATTGATATAACTTTAAACACTAGCGGATTCCTGGAAATAACACAACATAGCGGGGCAATTAATACAGCCAACCGCGCAGCATGGCTCACAAGCGGAAACTCAATCTCCGGAGCTGAAGCACTGGGAAGCACAAACTATCAAGACCTGAACTTCGCTACTAATAACCAGCAAAGAATGACCCTTTCTAAAGATGGAAACCTGGCTCTTTACAATTCATCGATTGTCCCGTCGACGAGCCCCCCCGGTGCCATTCAACTATATGCTGAAGAAGAAGCCGGAACCAGCGAACTTAAAGTCAGAGATGAAGCAGGAAATGTCACCACATTATCCCCACATAACTTCAGCCTTACGGAAAAAAGTGAAGAAATGGCATGGTCTTACTATAGCACAAATGCTCAGATTAACCAATCCATCAACGTTGATATGCTAAAAGCAATCAGACTAATTGAGGAACTAACCGGAGAAACACTGGTATATATTCAAGATGAAGATGGAAATATAATAACCAATGATCAACTACCTGACGACACAGACCAATTGAAAAAGATACAAATGCTGGAAGAAGAAAACCTTAAGCTGCGCAATTTATTAGAGCAATTAACCCAAATACTTGATGAGGACATCCGTTTTAATAATGTCAGCCTAAATACCCAATATGATAATAAAGAAAAGCAAATACCAACACCTGAAAACACTACCCGAAAAAGTCATGCTCAACAAAGGGAAGAGCCTGATAACGAAGAGATAATGATGATACTCCAGCAGTCACAGAAAGCTATTGAAGAGCTGAATAACAAGGTAAATGACCTTGAAAATGAAAATAAAGAGCTAAGATCTAAAATGCAAAAACTGGAAGAATAACAAACATATTGGAACCAAACAATATAATGCAATATAAGGAGTTTCAAGCATATCTCCTGATTAACTTCTTATATTGCATTTCTTTTAATCCATGAAAGTAATCGTAGATCATAATTCAAAATATTGCTTTGGTGTTAATAAAGCGATCAACATGGCCTCTGAGTATCTGGCCAACCACAATTACCTTTTCTGTTTAGGTGATATAATCCATAATCCTGAAGAGGTTTCTCGCCTGGAAAAGATGGGATTGATAACCATCAATCATGAAAAGTTTGAAGAGTTAAGTGGAGAAACGGTTTTGATCAGGGCCCATGGTGAGGTGGTTAAAACCTATGAGACTGCACGCAAGAACAATATAAATTTATTGGATGCCACATGCCCCATTGTAAAAAGTCTTCAGCAACAAGTAAGGGAGTATGCCAATAAATATCCGGATCACCAGATCATTATTTTTGGAAAGGAAAACCACCCGGAATCTATAGGTCTGGCATCACGAGCAAATAATATGGTTTTCATCACACAAAGTGCGGATAGCGTACCCATAGATTTCTCCAGGCCTGCAAAAGTTTTTTCGCAAACCACCATGGATATTCGTAATTATGAAAGGTTTATATCCACGCTTAAAGGGTTGTTTAAAGCACGTGGCAATGCCCGGGTATTTCCTTCTCAATCCTTATGCAAGTATGTTTCCAACCGTGTTTCACAGGTGCGTCAATTTGCCAAAGCGTATGATGTCATCCTGTTTGTCAGTGGAAAAAACAGTTCAAACGGGAAATACCTGTTTGACCAGGTGCTGGATAAAAACAAAAATTCGCATTTCATCACAAAAAGTGAGGACATTGATCCGGGATGGCTGGATTCTGCCAGGTCTGCAGGGATTACAGGTGCTGTTTCCACGCCCCCATGGCTGCTGGAGAGCATAAAGAATGCCGTGCTTAAGCTGAAAAATCCTGATCCCCCCAACACGGGTTGAGCTGCCCGGCCCCTATTTTTTGCATAACCGGGTCAAAATCATTCAATGAAAATTTGTTTATTCCAGATAAATAATTATTTTTGCACCCCTCTTAGAAGGGAATTAATTTTAGTATTAACCGAGGCCCTTTGCGGGCCGTAAAAAGTTGAAGTAATCATTATTAATATGGACAAAGAGAAACAAGAGATGCCCGAAGAAAAAGCTGAACAGCACGTTCAGCAGGAAGACACTGGCAAGGAAAAGGCCGGATCAACTGAAGAAAAGGCTGAATCAACTGAAGAAAAAGCTGAACCCACACCTCAACCAGCCCAGCCAGAACAAACGGAAAAGCCGGAGCAAACGGAAGAGCCTAAGTTAACGGAAGAGCCTAAGTTAACGGAAGAGCCTAAGCAAACAGAAGAGCCTAAGCAAACAGAAGAGCCGGATTCAGCCAAAGAGTCTGAAAAAGAAGAAGGTGATTTGCCATTGGCCTCCACTCATGAGCTTTCCCACCGCCCCAAATTTTCTGAGCCCCAGGAAGAGTTTGACTGGGATGCTGCTGATGAAGACATCGATGATTACGAAAAAAGCCAGCGTCAAAACCTGGAAAATGTTTACGATAAAACGTTAAGCACTATTGATAACCAAGAGGTTATCGACGGCAGCATTGTGGCTATGAACAATCGGGAAGTGGTAGTAAACATCGGCTATAAATCCGATGGCCTTATTTCCATGAACGAGCTACGCTATCGTGAAGACCTGAATATCGGAGATCAGATTGAAGTATATGTAGAGAACAAAGAAGATCGCACCGGCCAACTCGTGCTGTCCCACCGCAAGGCACGGGTATTGAGAAGCTGGGAGCGTATAATCGAAGCACATGACAAAGACCAGATCATCAATGGTCATATCAAGTGCCGGACCAAAGGTGGTTTGATCGTAGATGTATTTGGACTGGAAGCGTTCCTTCCTGGCTCTCAAATTGACGTGAAACCCATCCGTGATTACGACCAATATGTGGGAAAAACCATGGAGTTTAAAGTGGTTAAGATCAACCATGAGTTCAAAAATGTGGTAGTTTCCCATAAAGCCCTTATTCAGGATGAGCTGGAAAAACAAAAAGCAGAGATTATTTCCAAGCTGGAAAAAGGACAAGTATTGGAGGGTACGGTGAAAAACATTACATCCTACGGTGTATTTATCGATTTGGGTGGTGTAGATGGACTGATCCACATTACCGACCTTTCATGGGGACGCATTAACCACCCGGAAGAGATTGTGGAGCTGGATCAAAAACTCAATGTGGTTATCCTGGACTTTGATGATGAGAAAAAGCGTATTGCATTAGGTCTTAAACAACTGCAAACACACCCCTGGGAGTCGCTGGATGAAAACCTCAAAGTGGGTGATAAAGTAAAAGGAAAAGTTGTTGTTGTAGCCGATTACGGCGCATTTGTTGAAATTGCACCAGGCGTAGAAGGCCTCATACATGTGTCGGAAATGTCATGGTCACAACACCTTCGTACAGCCCATGACTTCTTAAAAGTGAGCAATGAAGTGGAGGCAGTGGTGCTCACATTGGATCGGGAAGACCGAAAAATGTCGTTGGGCATGAAGCAACTTATGCCCGACCCATGGGAAGAAATTGAAAAGAAATATCCTGTGGAGTCAAAACATACGGCAACGGTAAGGAACTTCACTAATTTTGGCATCTTTGTGGAACTGGAAGAAGGGGTAGACGGACTGATCCACATCTCCGACCTGTCATGGAGCAAGAAGATCAAACACCCGGCCGAATTCACTCAAATCAGTGAAAAAATTGAGGTGATGGTCATTGAAGTAGATAAAGAGAACCGAAGGTTAAGCCTGGGACATAAGCAACTGGAAGAAAACCCCTGGGATGTCTTTGAGACCATATTTACGGAAGGTTCTGTACACAAAGGCACGGTAGAAACACTGCTGGATAAAGGGGCCCTGATCACTCTGCCTTACGGCGTGGAAGGATTCGCACCCATGAAACACCTGAAAAAAGAAGATGGTAGTAACGTGGCGAAAAATGAAACACTGGAATTTAAGGTGATTGAGTTCAATAAGAAGGGTAGAAAGATAATCATCTCTCACTCAAAAATCTTCGAAGACCGCGTAGCTACTGAAAAAGCCAGAGAAAAAACGGAAAATAAAGCCAAAGGAAAAGCCACCTCCAAAGCACTGAAGAGCATCAATGAAAGCACAGAGAAATCCACCCTGGGCGACTTTGATGTGCTGGCAAGTCTGAAAACAGAACTACAGGCCGAAGAAAAAGAAAAGGCCGAAAACTACATGAAAACACGAACAGATAGCAGTAAACCAACGGAGGAAAAAACCGCCGGGAAGCCATCTGAAGAAGTGGGAAAACAAGAAGCTGCCAGCAAAAAAACTGAAGAAGCTAAGCTAGAAGAAGCTAAAAAAGAAGAAACTAAGCAAGAAGAAACTAAGCAAGAAGAAACTAAGCTAGAGGAAGCTAAGCAAGAGGAAGCTAAGCTAGAAGAAGCTAAAAAAGAGGAAAAAGCTGCAAAAGCAGATAAAACGGAGGAAGCAGAAAAAGAGCCTGCGAAAAAACCTACTGAAAAGAAAACTACTAAAAAACAATCAGCCAAAAGCAAAGCTGCGGAAGATAAGACAGATAAAGAAGAAGATACGGAGCAGGTAAAAGCCCGGGATAAAAAAGAGGAAGAAAGCAGTGATAAAGACTCTGTAGCTGAGGAACAGGAAGAAAAAAAGGCTTCAACGGCTAAACCCAAAACCACCAGAAAATCATCTTCAACCAAAAAGAAAAAAGAAGAAGATACTGAAGCAGCAACCCAAAACACTGAAAAAAGTAAAGGGTCAACCAGGAAGTCATCCGAAAAATCCAAAGAAAGTGATAAAGAAGATGGTGAAGAAAAGAAAAGTTAATCTGAAGGTGTAATCACTGAATAAAACAAGGCATGGGTCAATTTTTAACAGGCTCATACCTTGTTTATTATAGTTTATTTGCAAAAAATAACCAAAAAAACACTTCTTTTTTGCAACGCTGGCAGCAAAATTTTTGTCCTAAGTAATAACAAAACCAAATTAGAAAAACCCTGAAAAGATGAAAAGAGTTTTAGCCCTTATTTTCGCAGCCACAATTGCCATTGGGTTTATGCCCTGGAAGCTGCAAGCACAATGCACTCCGGGAAACTACACCCAGCCCGGTGTATACCCCGACCCCGCCACAGGCTTACCGGATGCGGTGGCATCCCAGTATTATGAAACGGTGTTGACCGTCGTGGTACCCCAGGATACTACCATCCCCGGATTGGGAACCATCCCACTGGATTCTTCCGGTGTTATAGCTGTTAATGGATTGCCCCCCGGGGTTGACTGGGTCACCAATAGTCCCACTAACTTTTGGGACGCAGGAACCTCCGGGTGTATCCTTATTAGCGGAACCCCGGTTTTAACCGATACGGGATCCTATAATGTTGATCTGGAATTAGAGGTTCACGCTCCCGGCTACCAAGTACCTATGCCCATTAGCGGATACGTTATTAATGTGCTTGACACCAGCCATGTG
The DNA here is from genome assembly GCA_003557725.1 of Bacteroidales bacterium. Lineage (GTDB taxonomy): Bacteria > Bacteroidota > Bacteroidia > Bacteroidales > PWNQ01 > PWNQ01. Next base: position 5,952 of record PWNQ01000078.1, read on the forward strand.
AACGTAGAAGAGCCCAAAAACAGCCTGGATGTGGTAGCGTTCCCCAGCCCCTTTACTCATAGCCTTTCTTTGGAGATTAAAGGGCTTAAGACTTCCGTATTATCTGTTGAATTATACAATATGGTAGGTAAATCACTTCTGCAAAAGCAGATAAACATAACTGAGGGTGCCAACACCTATACTATTGACACCTCTGCCCTGCCTTCCGGCATCTACTTTTACCGGGTGTCTTATGGCGATAAGGTGATAACCCGAAAAGTGATAAAAAGGTAGTCCCAAATAATTAATCAGTAATGATAAAAACGCCCGGCTATATGCAATAGCCGGGCGTTTTTCATTGTGGTAATATCACTTTTGCCACCAATGCACACCAATAATAGTGGTTAGTGATGTGTCTAAAATTCTACAAAATACGCACACTATGATCGCAATAGCTATCTGACCAATATTTCTATTGATCTAAAAAGCTATGAAGGTCTTTAAAGCAGTTTCTCAGACTGATACATGCATCAAACCCGGCAGACCCGGCCACTATTTGACTTTTATTGAGCTCACAAGTGTCTCTGAGCACCTCTACAAAACTAATGGGTCTGGAAGCATTTTGTCTTTTCAGCTCCATCAGTGTTTTGTTACTGGTCCAGGGCTCTTCAAGCCCACAGTCAATGAGAACCACACTGTCACTAAACAATACCAGTTCTTCTTCCGGACGGTTAAAGTAGTGAGATACATCTTCTATTAGATACACATTAGGAATTTTTTCACTCAGTTGGTCCTTAACCTGGTTAAGCTCTTTGGCATTGGAAAAAATATAAAGGGCCTTGCTGCGGTTCTCCAGTAACTCAACCAGGCTCTCCTTACACTTATTGCTCTCATAGCTGTCATAATCCAGAGACAAGGAAATTACCACTTTATATTCCCCCTGGTCTGTAGATACTTCCAGCTTTCCATTATGTAAAAACAGTTTCTTTCGAACCCACTGCCAATCCAGGGAGCCTTCTTTATCAATTTTATCCTGATTTCCATCGGTATTATCCATATCCGGGGCCGGGGGGATGGCACCCATTCCGATCAGCTTATCAGCAATTGCACTGCTCTCAGGGTACACAAATTCTATATGTGCCATCTTTTTCACATGATCCTTACGCAACCGGACAGCGGGCACCTGGTTAATATTCTGACTATCCGCAAGAGCGAACAAAGAAGACAGGACCGTCTCCAACACCCGGGGATTACCGTTGATCATCACCTGCTCATCAGGCAGGTCCAGGTCTGCTTTATCCACCTTTGAGTTTTGAGCAGCCCGCTCCAACATCGGGATAATATCCACCGGCAAGTTTCTTTCGGTCATATCATTTATGGAGAGCTGCGACACCGTAACAAAGTTGGGCAACTCATTGCGGATTTCCTCTGCCCCATAGTGAATGGTTCGCAGCAATTCCCGTTGCTCGTCCGGGTCACGGATATCTTCATCCAGATTACGCTGAAGGATTTCCGAAGTGCCCAATATGTTATTCAAAAAAATGCGCAGGTCATCGCTGGTATATTTGAGATAACGGCTTTTAATATAATCTATCTCCTGTGTTCTTTCCAGCGCATCTTCCAATGTTTTCTGTGATTTTTTCAGATCGGTAATATCCGTTAAGGCAGCCACCCCTCCCACATAATTATTGTCTTCGTCGAATAGCGGCGAAGCCGTAAGGATAGCATCCTTTACCGAGCCGTCTTTGCAATGCACCTTAATGAAATAACGATTGGAATCTCCAGCCTTTCTGCGCTGTGTTTCATTCTTAAACTTTTGAAAAGTGGAGTTATTAACGATCATATCCAGTGTTTCACCCAGAAGTTCATAAGTTTCATAGCCCAGCATCCTAACAAAGGCCTGGTTCATAAAGGTGATCCTTTCATTCACATCGGCAATGGCAATCCCGGCATGCACTGTTTCAGTAACGGTTCTATACCTTTGCTCACTGGCTTTTAAATCTTTTTCTGCCCTGGCCCGGTAATCATTTTCTTTTTGCAGCTCATTGGTACGCACCATTACTCTACGATCCAGGTCTTTATTCAGGGATTTGAGCTCTTTATTATATCTGTGGTTGGATCGATAGAGCATAAAAAGCAATATCCCTAAAATCAATAAGAAGGCAGCTAAAACAGCAAGGAACTGAACCCTGCGCTTTGAATTGAGCAAGTCCGCCTGCGCCGATTTGAACTCGGCTTTCTCTCGCCGGCGAATCTCCTGCTGCTGCCTTTGTTCATAACTGTTTTCCAAATCCTGCATCCGCTTTGCCGTGCTTTCATTAATTATCTCTTCTTTGGTTGCATGAAACACCTTGTGATAATCCAGTGCACTCTTGTAATCTCCTTTTGCCGAATATAGAGCGGTTAACAACTCCGTTACCTGGACATGGATTTCAAGGAATTGGTTTTCTTCCGACAACTCAAAAGCTTGCAATAGATAAGATTCGCTCTCATCAAAATTGTTCTGATTCAGGTGAAGACTACCCAGGTTGGTCAATGAGGCCACGATCCCTTTCTCATCTCCAATGACCCTGCGCATTTCTAGTGCCCTATGCTGGTATCTGGCTGACCGGGAAAAATCACCCTTTTGCCGATAAACGGAGGCCATGTTGCTCAAAACCCCCGCCATCCCCCGGCGATCATTGAGCTCTTCTCTGATTTTTAATGAACGATCATAAAAAATAAGAGCGCTGTCCAACTCCCCGCGACGCAGGTACACAGAAGCAATACTATTTGATAATATACCTATACCCCGGACATCCCCACCCTGTTCCTTAAGTGCCCGGGATTCCAAAAAGTATCTCAACGCCTGATCATATTGTTCAGTCCGGAAATAGACCGAACCAATATTGGTAAGTGTTTTGCTAATACTTATTGGACACCCATTCAGCTCACGCTTTATCTCCAAAGCTTTAAAAAAATACTCAAGAGCAGTGGGATAATCATTCTGACGCCAATGCAAACGCCCTAAGTTGGTAAACGTAATTGCCAACCCCTCAGAGTTATCATACTTCTCTTTTACCTTGATGCTCTCTAGATGATAATATAGAGCACTATCCAACATATTAAGATGTTCATATGTGTTGGCCAAATTATTATATACATTCCCCATGAAAAGCTCGTCAACCTCAACACCCATCCCAATTGCTTTATGCAAATAATGCAAAGAAGAGTCATACTCACTGAGAAACATATATGCATGCCCCAATAAATTATATCCCCGGGCCAGGTTTTCTATTTGACCATAAGCTTCAGACAAAGTCACTACCTTACGGGAAAATAAGACCACAGAGTCTGTATTTATGGATTTGTATTCATGTGCCAAATCAAGGAAAAGTATAATCTTTTGTTCCCTGCTGTCTTCATTTTGGATAACCTTTAGAAGACTATCGGCTTTATGCCGTATAGTACCTGAAAATGAAGGAGTGCTATAAACACCTGCAATTAAGAATATTAACATCCATCGGCCAAACAATAATCGCTGTTTTTTCATATAAATTGATATAAATGCTCTGAACGGTCAAAATTATAAAAAAAAGTTATTATTGCAAAATTATAAATACATGAAACCTCCATGACGAAAATTTTTTCGACACACAGGAGAATGATTATTTCCTTA
>PWNQ01000178.1 GCA_003557725.1 Bacteroidales bacterium
CGGTCGCTTACAACCACTGAGGTTTACCCATGACCTTTTCAATTGAAAATCAGCTATCCTTAGAAATAAGGCGACTTTTGATTTTCAGCGGTAGAAATAAATATCTTTTTTAAACCCTAGCCCTTACTTCATTTGGGCATAGTATTTATAAAAATAGGGAATGGTTTCAATTCCTTTAAAGAATTGTTCCAGGGGGTAGTTTTCATTGGGAGAATGAATGGCATCGGATCCCAGCCCGAATCCCATTAATATGGATTTTATTCCCAGTTTATCTTCAAAGGTTGATATAATGGGGATGGATCCTCCGCTTCTTACAGGGATAGCCGATTTTCCGTAAGTAGCCTCCATAGCTTTGCTGGCGGCTTGATACTCTGTGCTTTCAATTGGTGAGACATATCCTTGTCCGCCATGCAGGGTTTTCACTTTAACGGTTACACTATCGGGTGCGATTTTTTCAAAGTGCCGGGTAAAAAGCTGTGCGATTTCATGGTGGTCCTGATTGGGTACCAGCCTCATAGATATTTTAGCATGAGCTTTTGACGGCAATACTGTTTTAGCTCCTTCTCCAGTATATCCGCTCCATATGCCGTTTATATCCAGCGATGGTCTGATACCGGTACGCTCCATGGTGGTATACCCTTTTTCTCCATCCACTTCTTTCAGGTCCAGGGCCTCTTTGTATTCCTGCAGATCAAAGGGTGCTTTCCCCATTTCTTTCCGTTCTATAGTACTGGCTTCCACCACATCCTCATAAAATCCGGGGATATTGATCCTGTTGTCATCATCTTTGAGGGAGGCCAAAAGCTCACAAAGCACATTGGCCGGGTTGGCCACGGCCCCACCAAACAGTCCGGAGTGCAGGTCTTTATTGGGCCCGGTGAGTTCCACCTCCATATAGGTGATCCCCCGCAAGCCGGTGGTAATAGATGGCTTATCAGGCCCCAGCATACTGGTATCTGACACCAGGATCACGTCGGCATCCAGCAATTCCCGGTGCCCTTCGCAGAAGTTCCCCAGGCTGGGCGAGCCGATCTCTTCTTCCCCTTCAATCATAAACTTCACATTACAGGGTAATTGCCCGGTTTTTACCATAAACTCAAAGGCTTTTACATGCATAAACCCCTGCCCTTTATCATCATCAGCACCTCTGGCCCAAATCTTTCCATCCCTGATCACCGGCTCAAAAGGCTCACTGTTCCACAACTCTAAAGGATCTGCTGGCATAACATCATAATGAGCATACACCAACACCGTTGGCTTGTCCTTATCTGTGATCTTCTCACCATACACCACCGGGTTCCCCTCAGAAGGCATCACCTCAGCCTTATCCGCCCCGGATGCCAGCAAACGGTCACGGATCGCCTCAGCACAACGCTGCATGTCCGGCTTATGATCGTTTAATGAACTGATGGAAGGAATGCGTATCAACTCAAACAACTCCTCCAAAAACCGGTCCTTATGCTCCTCAATATACTGCTTAACATTGTCCATATAAAAATATATTTTTCTGTTTTCAGGCCGTAAAAATAATCACAATTGGAAAACCGGAGCAATAAATACGGAATAATCGATGTAAAAACCAATATAGAGTCCGGTCTAAAAACACACATTTTTCACATCCGCTGAAAATCAATTTTGCCCCATCCCTAAGGAGTGGTTGATTTTCAGCGGCTTCACCCCTTAGGCTCCGGGGTAAAAAGCCGCTGAAAATCAAAAGTAACCTTTTTAGATTGGACTCAATATATTTTATCAAACTTGATTATACCCCAAGAATAATTGTATATTTGTGGTATTCTAAGTGAAGACTGATCATTGCACTGACACTTAATGCCAATACGTCCGGGCTATAATGGTTAAACTGCTGTTTCTCATAGGCTTCACCCCAGATAACTCCAGTTGTATATTATCAGGCCGGTTTATAAGTAAAACAACTTTATTAACCACTTTTTAGATTTATTATGTGTCTTAACATTAAAGGCTGTATTATGAAAGCATTATTAAAAATAAAGGGATTCAGGTTTTCTTTCCGTGCGCTGTTCTTTTTCCTCCTATTGTGCCCGTCAATTCTCATAGGGCAGATTAACATCGACACCTCCACATATACTCCCCAGCAATTGGTTCAGGATGTGCTTATTGGCCAGGGCGTCACCGCCACCAATGTATCCTATACCGGTACCAATGAGTCCATTGCCTATTTTTCCAATGGGGGCACTACCAACCTGGGACTGGATAGTGGTCTGGTGATTTGCAACGGAGATGTTAACCTTATTCCGGTTCAGGGTGCCAACATCCCCAATGCAGGAGCCAACCTGGGTTTACCCGGCCACCCGCTGCTGGAGTCCCTGATCCCTGGGTTTACTACTTACGATGCGGTATACATAACGTTCGACTTTGTGCCGGTTTCGGACACTATTCGATTTCGTTATGTGTTTGGATCTGAAGAATACCCCGAGTTTGTGAACAGCAGTTTTAACGATGTGTTCGGGTTTTTCATCACCAGTGGCATTGATCCCAATACGGGAACCCTTTACAATGATGAAAATATTGCCCTGATTCCGGGCACCAACATTCCCGTAGCCATTGATAATGTAAACAATGGCACTACCAACACAGGCCCTTGCGTCAACTGCCAGTACTATATTGACAATGATAACGGCATGACCATCGAGTATGACGGGCTCACCACCGTTCTGGAAGCCTGGGCACGCGTTATTCCCTGCACCCAGTACAGCATTTTTATTGGCATTGCCGATGCGGGCGATGCCATGTATGATTCCGGTGTTTTTTTGGAAGCATACAGCTTCACCTCCGACCCCATCATGATTGAGCGGTCTTATACCAACGCCGCTGTAGATACCGTAGCCATAGAGAACTGCAATGATGTGACCGTCACTTTCCGGCTTCCACAGCCTGTTGCAAACAGCACCACCATTCCTTTATCATTTACAGGTACCGCCCAGGCGGGAGTGGATTATAATCCTTTGCCTTCGTCCGTTATCATCCCTGCAGGAGATGATTCGGCATCCATCACCGTTAGTGCTGTTCCTGGGGGGATAACAGGATCTAAAGAGCTGAATATCATCTATCCGGTAAACTGCCAGTCGGACACAATTAGTGTTACTTTACGCGAGCAATCCGCCTTAAACACGGTTACCACTCCGGATACTACGCTATGTACCGGTGCTGCCTCCCTGTATGCTCAGGGTCAGTCTGGTGCTCCCCCCTACGCGTATAGCTGGAACACCGGCGATACCACTTCGGTTATTAATATCAACCCCACCACACATACCACATACACCGTAATCACTACGGACCTTTGCAACCAAACTTCAGAGGATACCATTCAGGTAAGTGTGAGCACGCCTGTCATCACTCCGCTAAATGATTCCATTTGCGCCGGGGATACGGCCTTTTTGGCAGCTCACCTTCCCGGGGCACAGAACTACCTGTGGGAAACGGGAGACACCACCCCAGTATTACCGGTAAGCCCTCCGGTGACTACGGGTTATGCCGTCACGGTGACCGACACCCTGGGTTGCCCGGGAACGGATACCGTTTTTGCCGTGGTACACCCCAACCCCAACCTGACCACTTCACCGGATACCACCATCTGTGATGGGGGTACAGCAACCCTCCGGGCACAAGGTGCCCAGACCTACCAGTGGAGCAACGGTAATACCGGCCAAAGCATTAATGTAATGCCCGCTGCTGATCAAACCTACCAGGTGGTGGGAGTCAGCCCCCATGCATGCCGGGATACCGCAGAAATTAACGTATACATCAACAGCTATCCTTCTCCGTCCATCACAGCCGATACGGACACCATTTGCCGGGGAGAATCCATCCAACTCACTGCACATGACGGAGACCAGTTCCTGTGGAGCAACGGACAAACCGGGCCCACAACCATGGTAAGCCCCGACAAAACAAAACAATATAGTGTTACTGCATCCAATATCCTCAACGGAACCTATTGCTCCACCGACGCATCCATCAACCTGTCCGTAATACGCTGCAATACTTACTTCGTCCCAAACGCCTTTAACCCCGACGGATCAGGCTATAACGACACCTTTGGGCCCGTAGGGCAGTTTAAAAACATTGAAGACTACCAGTTTTCAGTTTTTGATCGCTGGGGAAACCTGGTATTTCATACCAGCGACTATGACTCCCGTTGGGATGGAACAGGTAGAAATAATACCCCACTGCCCGCCGGCACATATGTCTATAAAATCATAGTTACCGAAGGAAGTTTCCAACCCATTACATTACAAGGAACAGTAACCCTGCTTAGATAATCACTAAAGTGAGAAATCTCTCATTGCCAACTAATTATCTTTCAAATTACGCCAAGCTGTTCTCCAGCGGTTGATTTTTTTTGTCTTACCTGTGTCACATCTTAAAAATATTACTATATTTGCTGTCTGAATATAAAACCCCAGTTTATAAAGACTCTTTTTTACTTTCAACAGCATTTTATGAGGTTTAATTTTTTAAAACATTAAAGATCAAAAAAACATAATCCAATGAAACATTTTTTTATCTCTTTAGCTTTTATGGCACTATTAACCCCTGCCATTTCTCAGGGGCATTCGGGCTCCTCTTCTTGGGTATTGCATGACACCATTGCCTTGCCCTATACCACCCTTAGTGGAGCAGCCAGTGATGGTACTCACATTTACCTTACCCGCTGGGATGGTCCGCAAATCATCAGAACCACCATGCAAGGTGTTGTACTGGATGAGTTTACCCTCCCAGGGGTTTCACAAATACGTGACTTATGTTTTGACGGGCAGTACTTTTACGGCGGGCGTGCTGATTCGATAATTTTCAAAATGGACCTTGCCGGACAACAGCTTTCCGGAGAGATCCACGCCCCTGCAGGGATTGAAGTACGTTACATTGCTTACGATTCTCTGCAGGATGCTTTTTGGGTGGGTAACTGGTCTTCTCCTTTTTTTCTGATCAGTCGTGATGGACATATTCTGGACACCATTCCTTACCATACTCATCAGCGTCAAGGGGTTTCCGGTCTGGCCATGGACAGATGGAACCACCATTTGCCCCAGTTTTGGTTTTCCTCAAGCACTTCCAACGCTCCGGTAATGCTAGGACATATGTCTCACCAGGGGACCTTTTCCGGCCTGTACAGAGAGCTGAATCCCTTATCCCCCACCACTCAAGACCCCAGAGCACGGGGAATCAGCACCTTCACTCATCAGGGCCAGCCATATCTAATGGGAATAATCCAGGGAGATCCTTCTACCCTATATGTATACCAACTCACTTCAATGATCAACACGTATGATGTAGCAGCCGTGGATATTGTTTCTCCACTTTCTGCCTGTAACCTGGGAAATGCAGAAGTTCCCATTATAAAAATCACCAACCTGGGAATAGATACTGTCCAAGCAGTTCCTGTTGTTATCCAAATCCAACGGCCCATCAGCTTTACCACCCACGACACCATTGCCGGCCCCATTCCCCCTATGAGCAGCATTCTACACCCGGTGAATCAATCATACTATATGGGCCTCCCCGAATCCTATGATTTTATGGTTTATACCGATCTCCCCCATGACGAACATCGGGACAACGACACCCTGAGAAAGTCCATTATACATTTAAACCCCATCGACTTACCATTTACAGCACTTCTGGACCCCGCCAGTGAACTAATTTCAGGATGGTCGGTACTGGATGCCAATAACGACGGATACACCTGGGAGTTTCATCCCGAAGCAGGAACAGGAAATACAGGTGCTTTTGTATATTCCTGGAATCCCAATGCCACCACCCCCGGTAATGACTGGTTGTTCTCTCCATGTATTTCTCTGGATACAGGGAATCATTATGCCCTTAAGTATACCTTGCGCACCGGATTGGACGGATATGAAGAAATGGTGAGTGTATACCTGGGCAAAGAACCGAAAATCCCCTATATGACTCAAAAGATCAACTACTCGGGGAAAATTGATGCAGCAAGTGATGTAGTGGTTACCGATGATTTTTTCGTGAATAACCCAGGCGTATATTACCTGGGGTTCCATGTTCACAGCGATCCCAACAAGTATAAGTTGTTTTTGGATAACGTAATCATTGATGGGTCAGTGAATGTTTCTCCTGCCTCCGGCCCCTCTTCATTGCACCTGTTTCCCAATCCTGCAAAGGAAGAGTTGCATATCCGGGCTGCTCATGCGGTGAATGCCATTACCATTTATGATCTTTCCGGGAAAATCCTGCTGGATAACAGCATTTCGCAGGAAACCTCGTTTACAATAAATATCATGGACCTGTCCCCGGGAATGTACTTTATCACCTTGGATTATAACAGTCACCGGGTAACACGCAAGGTGATAAAGCAATAGCATTTTATCAAAAAGCATATATCCTGGTCAGCTATCCTGGAGGTACACCCTTTTTACTCTTGCAGACACACTGGTGAGCACTTCGTAGGGGATGGTCTCCAGGTTTCGGGCCAGGTTTTCCACGGGGTGTTCAGGGCCAAACACCACCACCTCATCCCCTTCATTCACATCCAGCCCGGTAATATCCACCATGCACATATCCATGCAAACATTGCCTACAATAGGGACTTTATGGCCTTTGAGCCACAGTTCTCCTTTTCCGTTTCCCAGCTTCCGGCTCAATCCGTCGGCATATCCCATGGCTACCGTGGCGATTTCCATGTCATTTACCGCTTTAAATGTGCGTCCGTAGCCCACCGATTCCCCCTTTTTTACATTTTTAATTTGCGAAACAGAGGTTATCAGACGACTTACTGCGCTGAGATGACGGGCAACCTGGTTATCGGTGGCAATTCCGTAAAGCCCGATGCCCAGACGCACCATATCCATCCGGGCCTGAGGGTAACGGGTAATGGCTGCCGAGTTGGCAATATGAAAAATGATTTGGTGGTCAAAAGCATCTTTAAACTTTTGAACCATTTGCTGAAAACAATGGATCTGCTCCAGAGTGAATTCCTGCTGATGGGGATCATCACTGACTGCCAGATGACTAAACACTGATTTAACTTTAAGAAAAGGGGCTTTTCTGAGCCTTTGGATCAGATCATCCACCTGTTTATCATCAAACCCCAACCGGCGCATCCCTGTATCCAGTTTAATATGTATGCCCACCGGGTTACGCTCCAGGACCACACTTCGCTCTGCGGCTTGCACCAATAGATCCAGAATACGAAAACTGTACACCTCGGGCTCCAGGTCATGGTAGATCATAGTGTTGAAACTATGTGGTTCAGGGTTCATCACCATTAACGGCAGCGTTATGCCAGCCTTGCGTAGCTCCACCCCCTCATCAGTATATGCCACTCCCAAATAGTCGGCCCGGTGATATTGAAGCACATTTGCAATCTCATAGCTTCCGCTGCCATAAGAAAAGGCCTTTACCATGGCCATTATCTTTGTCTCCGGCGATACCCGGCTTTTGAAGAAGTTGAAATTTTCCAAAAGCGCACTTAGATCAATTTCCAGGATAGTGGTATGAGTCTGTTGCTGAAGCATCTGATCAATGCGTTCAAACTCAAACACCCGCGCTCCTTTGAGCAGTATGATCTCACTGTTTAATGATGCCAGGGAAAAACGCGTGAGAAAGTCATTGGTATCCTTAAAAAATCGGGTATCCATTTCCTCAAACCTTGCCTGTTGCTTGCTGATCTCCGGCCCGATTCCTATGAGACGAGTTACTTTTTTCTCTGAAAGCAATTCCTGCACACGCTGGTACAGGGAATAGCTGCTCAACCCACTCTGAAGGATATCGGACAATATCACCGTTTTTTTGCTGTGCTGCTTTTGCTGGTTAAGGAAGTCCAGTGCTATGGCCAGGGAGTTTACATCTGAGTTATAACTGTCATTGACCACAGAGCAATTATTGATCCCTTCTTTGAGCTCCAGCCGCATGGCTACAGGGGTAAGTCGACTCATTCGCCGGGTGATCTCCAGGGATTCATAGCCCAAAAACAGCATAAACATCCAGCAGTGAATGGCGTTTTCAATGGAAGCGTCATCGGTAAACGGTATTTTTGTCTCCACCGCTTCCCCTTTATACGACGCAAACAGTTGGGTATCTTTTTGATTTTTTATCACTCGCTTTACCTGTAGTTGCCCATCCGGCCCCCGGCTCCAGGGAAAAACCACCTGGCGACTAAATACCTCCGATTTTATGATCTGTTCCCGGACAGGAAAGTGATCTGAACAGTAAAAAAGGGTGTCCACTTTGGTAAATAGCTTTAACTTTTCACCTACTTTTTGAGGAAGGCTGATAAAGTTTTCATTATGTGCTTCTCCAATATTTGTAAATATCCCTAAAGTGGGCTGAATAATCTTTGACAGGCTTCCCATTTCTTCGGGCAGGGATATGCCCGCCTCAAAGATGGCCAGCGTGTGTTCATGATTCATCTGCAGCACCGAAAGGGGTACTCCAATCTGAGAGTTATAGCTTTTTGGGCTACGTATAATAACATAATCATCATTTAGCAATTGAAAAAGCCACTCTTTCACAATGGTTTTTCCGTTACTGCCTGTAACCCCCACCACGGGTATGTTAAATTGCCGGCGATGCCAGGCCCCCAGGGCTTGCAGCGCATCCAGGGTGTGATCCACCCGCACAATATTGGCATCCTCTTTTGTGGCTATTTGTTCTGGGTGCTTGCTTACCAAAAAGTTGCGAACCCCTTTCTCATATAATTCCCCCAAAAAGTTGTGCCCGTCGTTTTTAGCTGACCGCAGCGCCACAAACAGCAAGTTTCCCGGGTTCACCAGGCGCCGCGAATCAATAAGAATATTGTTGATCGCTTCTCCGGAATTGGTGCTGTTTAAAAATTTCCCACCGGTGATCTCCCTGATCTTACCTATGGTATATCCTGATTTATGCATTGATAACACAGTGATTTAGTTCAGTCTAAAAAATTTACTTTTGATTTTCAGCGGATTATCCCTCGGATTAAACCCTTTATATTTTTAGACTGGTAACATGATTAATAACTTTAATAAGGGGTGCTGTTATCGTCTTTTTCCTGGGGCAGGTCTTCGTCCTCGGCGGGGTCGGACTTTTTGGCCATTACATTCTCTTTTAATTGATTTTCATGGAGCTTATCCCATTCCTGGCGGTTTTTATAAATATTTACTGCCAGGATAATAGCTTCTCTGAACGCTTCCGGAGAGGCCTGGTTTTTGCCGGGAATATCATATCCGGTTCCATGCCCGGGAGATGTTCTCACAATGGGCAGCCCTGCGGTATAGTTCACTCCGTTATGGAAGCTCATGGTCTTAAAAGGCACCAGCCCCTGATCGTGATACATGGCCAGCACCCCATCAAACTTCCGGAATTGCATGGTTCCAAAAAAGCCATCGGCAGGGTAAGGTCCGAAAGCCATTATTCCCTTTTCTTTAGCCTGCTCTATGGCGGGAGTGATGGTGTTTACGTCTTCTTCTCCCAGCAATCCGTCATCACTGGCATGGGGGTTCAGTCCCATTACCGCAATGCGGGGCTTTGAGATGGCAAAGTCACGCTTCAGGGAATGATTGATCACCTCCAATTTTTGCAGAATCCGCTCTTTGGTGATGGCTTCGGGCACTGCTGACAGGGGTATATGCCCGGTTACCACACCGATACGCATCTGCTCGCTCACCATTAGCATTAATGCCTCAGGCGCATCAAACTCTCGGGCCAGATATTCAGTATGCCCTGGAAAGTCAAATCGTTCCGACTGTATGTTCTGTTTATTGATGGGCGCAGTGACCAAAGCTTGAAAATGCCCTTCCTTCATGTCATTCACAGCCGCCTGCAACGATATCAGCGACAACGTGCCCGCAATATTGGTGGACTTGCCCAGGTCTATACGGGCCTCCTGGTCATAAACATTAATGATATTGGCACGACGGCTACTGGTCTGTGAAGCGTGACGCACAGGATAGAAATTAAAGTCAGTGGCCTTTATGGTCTTACGATGATAAGAAGCCACCTTGGGTGAGCCATACAGCACCGGAGTACAAAAATCCAACATGCGCGGGTCCAGAAAGGTTTTTATAATAACTTCATAGCCAATTCCATTTATATCTCCATGGGTAATCCCCACCTTGATTACTTCCCCTTTTGCAGCAGGAATATCTTTACTATTGCTCATAACGACGGTTATTTCAGATTAAAAAATAAACATTCAATCAGGTTAAATACCTGCTTCAAACAGGAGGCTAAAGTAATAAAAAGCACTTATCCGTAGCCATGGCACGGTTTAAAAAGGTGATTTTTCATATTTCCTTACCCTTTGCATTGGTTGCTGCATAGTGACAAAAAGCGCTGAAGGCCGGTTTTTCGGAGGTTATCCGGCCGGCCTTCAGTGTTATTATTGAGGTTTCCAGGGGCAGGTTATTTTTCCAGAAACTGCTTCAATGTTTTATAAATAAGCCTAACCCCAAAGCCTGTTCCGCCCACTCCGCGGTAGGAGTCTTTTTTTGGCAAGAATGCCACCCCGGCAATATCCAGGTGGATAAAGGGATAATCGGTAAAGTGCTCCAGGAATTTTCCTGCGGTGATGGCTCCGGCCATGCTTCCACCAATATTTTTAATATCGGCCACATTGGATTTGAGCATTTCGTTATACTCATCCCACATGGGAAACTCCACCACCCTTTCATTCACATCTTCTCCGGTTTTTATCAGCTTGCCCATTTGTATTCCGGCACGTATGTTCATGCCTACTGCGCCATGATGTCCAATGGCTCTTTCGGCAGCCCCGGTGAGCGTAGATGCTTCAATGACCAGATCGGGTTTATATTTTTTGGCATACGACAACGCATCGGCCAGGATCAACCTGCCTTCCGCATCGGTATTCAACACCTCCACGGTTGATCCGTCGTGCATAGTGATAATATCGTCGGGAACGATAGCATTGCCATGGACCCGGTTATCGGTAGCGGGGATCAATGCGATCACGTGCAGGGGAAGATTGGCTTCAGCAATAGCACAAATGGCTCCGGCGACGGTGGCCGCACCACCCATGTCTGACTTCATGGTTTCCATATAAGAGCCAACTTTTACGCTCATACCCCCCGTATCATAAACAATCCCTTTCCCTACCAAAACAATGGGCTTGGAGTTCTGATAATTCTCCGGCTTCCATTCGGCTATAGTAAAGGTGGGTGGATCTACACTGCCCTTATTTACCGCCAGCAAACCACCCATCTTCAGGGAAGCGATCTTGCTCTTATTCATCACCTCCACCAGTACATCGCGGCGCTTACACTCTTCCCATATCCGGGCTGCAAGTTGCTCCGCATTAAGGCTGTTTAAAGGCTCATTCACCAGGTCACGGGCCAAAAAATTGGCACGCACCAAAATGTCTATTTCTTGAAGCTCCCTGGGAGACAAAGTCTTGGATACCAGCTTCAAACTCTTCATGCTAAAGGGACGATCCTCCGGATTATCCTTGGTCTTATACTTGTTAAACTGATAGCTGCTTAACATAAACCCTTCAGCAAAAGCTAGTAGCTCATCATCATCATGGTTCATATGCTTCACCGAAAGAGAATCCTCCTCCTGAACAAACAACACATTATATACCTGGTGAGCCTTCTTGCGAATGGCCTCTAATTGGGTAGCCTTCTTGCCGGCTCGCGGCAAAAAGCAGATAAAGATAAACCGGTCATAACGGTTGAAACTGAAAAACTCTTCCTTCTGCCTTCTGTGCTGCTTACGGATATAATCCTTCTCACGAACTTCCAAAGGCACCTTATCAAGATCAGACGGCGTCCGAAGTAAATAAACCTGACTGTCTGATACTGTAATCCTTGTAATCTGACGTAATTTCATATGGCGTTAATTTTTGTTGTTTAACAAATATAATAAACGGTTATTAAATAACCAAATAATAAGTATGCATCTACTTTATCAAGCACAAATAAACCAAAGGAGCAACCCCTTAATAAATCTATGTATTATATTGACCTGAATACAATGTTTGCAAAAATAATATTTTATTTACCTCTACAGTATTTAGTGCAGATTTATAACGATATTTAACTGTTTTTTGTATTTTTTTAACAATTTTTAAGCAATAAAGTTGCAAAAAAAATTTAAACCCTTTATTTTTAGCTTTTTATATTTTACAAACTATTTATATTCCTCCTGTTATCCTCTCCTCTGCTGCAGGCATTGGCATATTCTGCACAATTCATATAGGGATTAAAAATAAGTGTGTATATTTATACCTTGCTCAATCTAAGTGTCCGGTGTGAAAACACAAATTTTTCACACCCGCTATAAATCAAATGCACCCATATCAGGCCGGACTCATTCCAATATTTAGGGATTATATTTTTTTCACCGGCCTGTTTTAGAAAAATATATATTTTTGTTTTTTTTGACGGGCAATTGATTAAACGAGGGCAAGCATCTATGTCATTATTGGATATCAACAATTTGAGCATATCGTTTTCTGACGAAAGTGGTTTTCAGCGGGTGGTTCATAACATTTCTTTTTCCCTGGATCGTGGCTGCACGCTGGGCATTGTGGGTGAGTCGGGATCGGGTAAGAGTGTTACTGCTCAGGCCATAATGGGTTTATTGCCATCCGGTCATAGTAAAGTTCCCACCGGGTCCATTCTTTTTGATACGGGCCAGGGTTCTCGGGATTTACTAAAAGAGTCTCCCCGGTCCATGCGAAACATCCGGGGTAATCATATTTCCATGATTTTCCAGGAGCCTATGACGGCTTTGAATCCGGTAATTCCATGCGGCCCCCAGGTGGCAGAAGTGCTGATCCGCCATAAAAATTTCAAAAAGAAAAAAGCAAAAGAAGAGGTTTTGCAATGGTTTCATGAGGTAAAGCTTCCCGACCCCCACTCCATTTGGCGGTCGTATCCTCATGAGATTTCGGGAGGTCAGAAGCAACGTGTAATGATCGCTATGGCCATGGCCTGCCACCCGGAAGTACTTATTGCCGATGAGCCTACCACCGCTTTGGACGTCACCGTTCAAAAGACCATCCTCCGGCTTATGCGCACACTGCAGGAACGCTATAATACGAGCATTATCTTTATCACTCACGACCTGGGGGTTATTGCAGAGGTTGCTCATGAGGTGGCCGTCATGTATAAAGGAGAGCTGGTGGAAAAGGGGCCTGTGTCTGCCATTTTTGATCACCCCCGTCACCCCTACACTCGGGGGCTCATTGCCTGCCGCCCCCCCCTGGATCAACGCCCCGTGCGACTGTTAACCATAGGTGACTTTTTGAAAACCCCGGACCAGGCCCGGCAAAATACGCCGCTAATAACTGCCGGAGAACGACAAAAACGCCACAAAGCCATCTATGAAAAACCACCGGTACTTCAAGTGGACGGACTGATAAAGAAGTTTATAAAAAGAAAGTCCTTTTTTAAACCACTTCAATACTTTACTGCGGTTGATACCGTTTCTTTCCAGGTCTTTCCCGGTGAAACCCTGGGGCTGGTGGGAGAGTCGGGTTGTGGAAAAACTACGCTGGGACGTACTTTACTGAGGCTGATCAAAGCAAATGCAGGGGAAATTATTTTTGAAGGGAAGAACTTAAACACCCTGTCTTTTTCACAAATGAGAAGGCTACGCAGAAGCATCCAAATCATCTTCCAGGACCCCTATGCTTCCCTCAACCCGGGAATTACCATCGGCCAGGCCATCCAGGAGCCCATGAATGTGCACCAGGTATTAAAAAACAAAAAGGAACGAAAAGAAAAAGTCCTTTCATTACTGGAAAAGGTGGGACTAAGTGCCGGGCACTATAACCGCTACCCACATGAGTTCTCAGGAGGGCAGCGGCAAAGGGCATGCATTGCCCGTGCGCTGGCCCTTAACCCCAGATTTATCATTTGCGACGAATCGGTTTCTGCCCTGGATGTGTCGGTGCAGGCTCAAGTACTGAACCTGCTGAACAAACTCAGGGAGGAGCTGGGGTTTACTTGCGTTTTTATCTCCCACGACCTTTCGGTAGTACGCTATATGTGTGACCGGATACTGGTAATGAAAGAGGGCCGTATTGTTGAAGAAAATGAAGCAGACCAGCTGTTTAACCACCCCCAAACCGAATATACCAAAACCCTTATCCGGGCTATCCCCGGGGCGTAATGAACAAAAAAAGCCCCGCAAATCACCAAAAAGAAATGCGGGGCTCCCTGGAAAATATATGCTATGTGTTATCGTACCATAAGCTTGTGTACTTTTCTTTCTCCGCTTTGGGCTGTGATCTCCATCAGATAAACCCCGGGAGCAAGAGAACTGATATTCACCGGGTGCCGGCTGCTTCCTGAAATGGTTTCACGCATCAACCGACGCCCATCCATGCTGTATATGGTGGCGCTGGTGTTCTCCGCACCGCTGACATACACCTGGTCATTGGCAGGGTTGGGCGCTATCAGTAAGTCATCCAGCACGTGCTCTTCACAAACGGAGGTGACCAGGCTGTTGTATTTAAGCCTCCACCCCATCCCCTGTCCGCTGTCATCGGTTTCAAAAGTAACAAACACCTTATTGGAGCTGGAGGTAAGCACAGACGGGGTTTGCGAACCGTCATACCGGGCTAGCACGGGTGCTGTTTCATCTGCACCGTCATATATGGTCACCACATCGCCCCCATCGGCCAGGTCCCACCGTGTAAACCGCAACTCCAAAGGTTCATGCACCGGATGCTCTATTAAATAGGTGCAGGAAGCATTGTTTTGATACATGGAATAACCGCTTCCGTCATCAAACTCATAGTTGGGTGCAGTAAGCCAGTAATTGCCGCAAAAATCCGTCCCGGGAGGGGCAATGCCTACTACTGCCCGCTGGTTATCGGTGAAGTCACCCCCTGAGGTGGACAGGCTGTTGAGGTGAAAATATCCGTTATTGCTGCCACTCCAACCCCAGTTAATATGAAAATAGGCACTATCCTGAAAGCCATCTAAAACAAAGGCATGCCCGCCATACCCGGCATCTACACCGGCATACAGCACAGGACGCCCACTAAGGATCTCATTTTGGATCATGGTTTTCCATTCTGCATAAGTGAAGTTGCTGCGATCCTGATGCCTCAGGGTAGGCAGGTACAAAAAGTTTTCCTTAAGGGCTGCAGCAGATAACTGGATGAATGACCCGGAAGAGTTGGGGCCGAAATTCATCTTTACCGCTACCCCGCTATGAAATATTAATTCGGCAATATGATCCATGTTAATGGTGTTGGCAAATTCACCCATCTCTGAGTATTCGTAGGTGGCCTGGCTAAAGTCTACCGTGTATTCCTGGCCCCAGTAATAGGTCTCTGAGCCCGCACCCGAGGTGGGATACTGCCAGAAATGCTTGATCTGTGCCATGGCCGTGGCCACACATCCTGCCAGCGTATGGCCGTTGGAGCCATTGGGATGTGGGGGACAATGGGCATTATAAGGCCAGCTCTGACCCCATCGGGCATTCATCAGCTTAGGCACTTGGGGAAAACTGCGGCCTTTTGCACCATAACTACCTTCCTTTATCTCCTGCCAGTGAGGATGCTCACTACCACTATCCGGACTATCTGAATAGGAGCCTTGAAGCCAGTGCTCTAAAGCCGGTGGCATATTGGTGGCATCAAAAGTGCCTTTTAATGAATAACCTATAACCGGACGCATACGCTTATCCGGGGATAATAATACAAAACCACCCTCATCCCCGGTAACTACCCGGGCTACCGTCTGGCCCTGAACATCAACATTTTGAACGACTAACTGATAAGTGGCAGCAGCACCCTTGACATGATGCTCCAAATATTTGGAAGCAACTTTTAAAGCCTCCTGATCTGTTACCTGCTGAGCCGTTAATCCCGACCCAAATAAGGCCAGGGATAGCAATACAAAAAACCTCTTTTTCATAATATAATATTTATATAATTTTCTTTAAAAACACGGCGTCAAATATAGTAGCTTTTCTCAAACTGAAATAACCACAACCTGACTAACGAATACCGTTTACTGATTGGTATGTTTAATCCGGCGTAAAAACAAAAAATCCTTACCCCCGCTGAAATTCAGCTTTACCCCATCCCTAAAGGGCGGCTGTTATTCAGCGGCTTCACCCTTTAGGTGCTGGGGCAAAGAGCCGCAAAAGATCAACTGTAATCATTTTTTTCGGGCTCATAACAAATAAATTTCCTTTACACAGGCTAATACAACTTAATGAACTGTGCTCTACAGATCGTCAGGCCGGGATATTTTATGGATTGGGAAATTACCTTACTTTAAAATTTGCAGAAATGGAGAGAAAGTTATAAATTCGCCCACTTAAATTAATGGCCAAAGACACGTTATTATTTCAAAGTGGTCATTAGTAAAAAGGGACATATATGAATAAGGAAAACAACTACGCCATTATCATGGCTGGAGGTGTTGGCAGCCGGTTTTGGCCATGGAGTCGCAACAGTCGTCCCAAGCAGTTTTTGGATATTCTGGGCACAGGAAAGAGCATGCTTGAGCAGACTTTTTCCCGTCTTGAGCCGGTATGCCCGGTGGAGAACCTGCTTATTGTTACCAATGAACAGTATGGTGAAGAGATTCTCCGCTTGCTTCCCGGCCTTCCAGCGGAGAACATCCTAACCGAGCCGGTAATGCGCAATACAGCTCCCTGCATTGCTTATGGAGCTTACAAGATACAGAAGAAAAATCCTTTAGCCCGGATTCTGGTGGCCCCGGCCGACCATTTGATTTTGAAGGAGGAGTTGTTTCATCGTGTCGTTGAAGGAGGCTTTGCCTACGCCACAGACCGCAACACGTTGCTCACCATCGGCATCCGTCCTCATCGCCCGGAGACAGGCTATGGATACATCAAAGCCGTTGAGCAAAAAACGCTTAAGAGCACTGCCGACTTCTCTCTGCACCCTGTGGAGCGCTTTACTGAAAAGCCGCAACTGGAAACGGCCAAACGCTTTTTGTCGGAAGGAGGCTATTACTGGAACTCCGGCATGTTTATCTGGACAGTAAGCAGTATCCTTAAAGCTTTTGACGCCTATCTGCCGGAAATGAACCAGCTATTTATCCGTCATCTGGAAAAGATTGACACCCCGGCAGAGCCACAAGCCATCAAAGACATTTATGAAAGCTGCCCCTCCGTTTCTATTGATTATGGCATTATGGAAAAGGCAGACAATGTGAGCGTCATTTGCACAGACATGGGGTGGTCTGATGTGGGCACCTGGGGCTCCCTCTATGAGCATTCTCATCTGGACGATCACCGCAATGCGGTGCGGGCTGAACAGGTAATTTTGGACGACAGTCACGGCTGTATAATCAGAGTGCCGGGACATAAAGCTGCCGTTATACAGGGCCTTAAGGATTACATTGTAGTGGATGAAGACAACGCATTGCTTATTTGTAAAAAACAAGACGAGCAAAAGATCCGCGATTATGTAAAGCGGGTTAAAGATGAAATGGGGCCGGAGTTTATTTAAAGCCCCGGCATCCCGGATTTGCATCGTTTGAATAAACCCTAAGTGACATGAATCATCTTGTTCGCGCCGTGCTTTATCCTTTTTCTTTGCTCTACGGGGTTATCGTGTGGATACGAAACAAGTTTTTTGACTGGGGGATTTTTTCTTCCACCGACCCGGGTGTTCCGGTAATCTCGGTAGGGAACCTGAGCGCCGGCGGCACCGGCAAGACACCCCACGTGGAGTTCCTGGTCAATCTACTAAAAGATAATTATCACATTGGCATTGTCAGCCGCGGATATGGCCGCCAAAGTGCCGGCTTCCGGCTGGCCGAACCCCAATGCACGGCCCTGGATATCGGGGATGAACCATACCAGCTGTTCCAACGGCATGCCAGTGATAATGTAAAGGTGGCTGTAGATGAAAACCGGGTACGTGGCTGCCGTAAACTGCTGGAATTATATCCACAAACCCATGTGATCCTCCTGGATGATGCTTTCCAGCACCGCTGGATAACCCGTGGACTGGATATCCTGCTCACTGATTTTTATCACCCTTATTATAAAGACAGCGTATTGCCCGGAGGGCGCTTGCGGGAATTCCGTGGCGGAGCCAGGAGGGCAGACATAATCATCGTCACCAAATCAGGAAAAGTCCTCTCACCCATTACACGAAGGAATATTGAAAAGGCTATCCATCCATTGCCTCACCAACAGCTCTTTTTCTCGTATATCGAATACCTGGACCCCAAGCCACTGCCTTCACAAAAATGCAAGCCCCGCTGGGGAAAAACCTACGCCATCCTAATGGTCACCGGCATTGCCAACCCCTATCCCCTGGAAGCGATCCTGGCCAAAGAGTGCAATGAACTGCATCAACTAAAATACCCCGATCATCACCGGTTTTCTCCCAAAGATGCCCGAAAAATAAAACACACTTTCCAGGAAATTATCTCTCATAACAAGATCATAATCACTACAGAAAAGGATGCCATGCGCCTGTGTACCCCGGAAATAATTGATATTATTGGAGACTTACCTATATTTTATTGGCCCATTCGTGTAAATTTGCACAAAGAAGACAAACCCATATATGAAAAACAAATCCTTGATTATGTACGAAAAAATTCAAGAGTCCGCTGATTTTATCCGTTCCTGCACCAATCTTTCGCCGCAAACGGCTATTATCACCGGTTCCGGCCTGGGCAATATGGCCTCTTTATTGGATGTGGAAGCTGCCATTGACTACCAGGATATCCCCCATTTTCCCGTTTCCACAGTAAAAGGACATGCCGGAAAGCTCCTTACCGGGCGCCTTCACGGAAAAGAGGTGCTGGTAATGCAGGGGCGCTTTCATTATTACGAAGGGTACAGCATGCAGGAAGTCACCTTCCCCATACGTGTTATGAAGCTGCTGGGAATTCATACCCTGATCCAGTCTAACGCTTGCGGAGCCATGAACCCCGGATACCAGACCGGTGATCTGATGGTTCTCAACGACCAAATCAACCTAATGGGTGACAGCCCCCTGATAGGGCCCAACGATGAGCGCCTCGGCCCCCGCTTCCCCGACATGGGAGAACCCTACTGCCCACAACTAATCCATCTGTTTACCACCATCGCGCGCCAAAAAAATATCCCCTGCCATCAGGGCGTGTACGCAGCCATCTCCGGCCCCGCCTTTGAAACACCCGCAGAATACAAGTACCTTAGAAGGATAGGCGCTGACGTGGTAGGCATGTCCACTGTACCCGAAACTATCGTGGCAAGACACATGGACATGAAGGTGCTGGGCGTCTCTATTGTTACCGACCTGGGCCTGGAAGGGCACGTGGAAAAAGTGTCCCTGGAAATGGTCCTGGAAGCTGCCGCCAAAGCAGAACCCAAAGTGTCGGAAATCATTATGGAACTTATCAGAATAAAATAACACCCCAATGATAGCAAGATCGTTCCCGTTCATTGCCCTGCTGGCCCTGGCCGTCTCCTGTGGCAGTGGCGAAGACAGCCAACTAACCCGAATTAAGGCTCAGTTTACGCATACCAACTACAATACGGTATACCTCCACCAATTGCTCCCCGACCAGTGGATTGTTTTGGACTCTACAGTAACTGATGACGAGGGCCGGGCCATCTTCCGGCTTACCATGAACCGCACGGGGCTATATACCGTGGGGACGGATCGTGACAACCTGGCCATCATGGAATTAACCCCCCACCAGGACCATGAACTGCTGGCCGATATCCGGCAAATCCCCCATACATATATTATTAAGGAGGGCTCCCAGGGAAGTGTTATGCTGGAGCAGTTTAAAAAAATCACACAAAGGCACCTGAATATCATTGACTCATTGCTTTGGGAGCTGGACAGCTACCAGGGAGATGACATAGTACTGAAACGGGCATATACCGACTCGCTCATCCGCTCTGTCCATCAGCGGCAAAAAGAACAACAGGTACGGCTGGTGCGCAACAACATGGACCGGATCGCCTGCCTGATTCCTTTGTTTCAGCCTTTTGGCCGGGAAAGGCTATTTACCCCGGAACGCTATCCGGACCTGTTCAAAGGGGTGCATGACCAACTGATGGAAAAATACCCAGAAAACCCTCATGTGCTGGACTTACATCAGCGGATGGGCGACTTTTTGGAACAGCAAGCCATGCGCCGGAAAGCAGAAAAGCAGCTTCAACCCTCCTCCCCGGCACCCGAATTTGCACTGAAAACCATCGACGAACAGAGGGTCAGCCTGGAACAGCTGCAAGGAAAATTTGTATTACTCCACTTCTGGACCAACCAGGAGGAAGGATTCAGAAGCTCCATGGAAGCTGCATCGAAAGCAGCAGTTAGTTATCAGCAGCTGACTCACTTTTTCATCTATCACGGTACAGACCGCCTGGTATGGAGGGATGCCGCAGCGAAACACCACCAAAACAGCATCCACGCCCTGGCAGAACCTATGGTGCTTAACGCCTATAACACAACAGACCACTCACGAATACTGCTGATCAGCCCGGAAGGAAAGATCCTGGATAACCAGATCTCCCCGGAAGAAATTACCCATACCCTGGAAAAGCATATTAAACGGTAAGCTAATATTTTATTAACTATAAGATTAAAAACCCATGAGCCATCGTTTGTTTATTACCTTATCCTGTCTTGCTCTGGTCCTTTTTGCCGGTCGGCTGCATGCCAGGGAGGGAAGCTATTTCCAGCAGGATGTATTGTATAAGATCGAAGCGTTGTTGTCTCCGGAAACCAACTGCCTTTATGGCCATTACACGCTGTTTTACACCAATAATTCGCCGGATACGCTGGCCCATATCTATATTCATCTGTATCCCAATGCTTATAACAACCCCAACTCGGAGCTGGACCGGGAGATGACCCCGGACAATATTGGCTTGTCCAGTGTCTATTTCGCCCCTGACCATGATCGGGGTTTTATAGACCACCTGGACTTCCGCTCCCCCATGCAGGAAATCCACCCCCATGAAGTGGCTCCGGATATTACCATGCTGAAGCTGACCCGCCCCCTCCCACCGGGTGAACAGCTGGAGATCCGCACCCCTTTCCGGGTGAAAATCCCGGCAATGGGCTACTCCCGCATGGGACGCAAAGGAGAGAACTATCAGGTCACCCAGTGGTTCCCCAAACCGGCCGTGTATGATATGAACGGATGGCACCCCATGTCCAACCGGAATATAGGCGAATATTATGGGGAATTTGGCACCTTTCAGTTCACCCTTATGGTTCCCCAAAGCCACACTACAGCCAGTACAGGCGTTCCCATCCATGAAGAACCCTGGGAAGAGCAGCACCTGCCTCACTGGGATGCCCCGGAAGATGTAGAAAACCAACCCTACAAAACCATCCGCATCAAAGCGAAAAATGTGCATACCTTTGCCTGGTTCTCCGGGAAGGACTATCACAAAATATCACAGGATGTAACAGTGAAAGGGGTAGAAGACCACATCACCCTGAACCTGGTCGTCCCCAAATCCAGTGAAAACAACCAGCTAAAGTCTTCCAACTTACTACAGGTGGCTCACGATGCCCTCTCCTTTTTCAGCGAAAAGATTGG
This sequence comes from Bacteroidales bacterium, assembly GCA_003557725.1. Taxonomy (GTDB): domain Bacteria; phylum Bacteroidota; class Bacteroidia; order Bacteroidales; family PWNQ01; genus PWNQ01. Next base: position 21,504 of record PWNQ01000178.1, read on the forward strand.
CCCGTACCCCTATCCACAGCTTACCATTTTGGAATCCCCGGGAGGGGCCGGCGGAGGCATGGAATACCCCATGCTCCTTGTTATTGATAAAGAAATTGATGGCCGCTTCAGGGAAATTGTTACCGTGCACGAAATTGCCCATATGTGGTTCTATGGAGCCCTGGGCTTTAACGAACGAAGCCACCCATGGATGGATGAAGGACTCACTACCCTCTACGAGATCCTGTATATGGAAAACAGATATCCTGAAGAAGACCTCCAAAAACTACTTTTTGGCTATAACGTACCCATAAGCATATTTGGCCTGGATAACCTTAAATACAGGGATATTGCCTACCTAAGCTATTCTTTATTTGGCGTAAAGGACATGGACAAGCCCTCAACCCTCCATACCAATGAATATTCCCCATTGGAATACTTTGCACACACATACTACAAAGCGGCTCTGCAGCTATATTACTTTCGCTCCCTGGTGGGTAGTGAAGCTTTTGACATTTTTATGCAAGGGTTTTATCAGGAATGGATGTTCAAACATCCTCACCCGGACGTATTTTTCAGGGACCTGGAAGACCATTTCCCCGAACACGGTCCCTGGTTTATAAATAACATGCTTACTACCGATCATAATGCCAACTACCGCATAGGTCGGGTATCGCGGAAAGGAGACAGCATACGGGTGCGCCTGAGAAACAAAGGCACCCTGGATGCTCCCTTTGTGTTGCAATATGTAAATACAAACGGAGACACCATCGACCAAAAAATCCCTGGATTTTCTGAAAGCAAATCCATTGTGCTGGATGCAGACAAAAACACCCATATCCACCTGGATCCTTATGAACACCTTCCGGAGATGAGTCGTGATAATAATTTTTATCGTGGTGACCAGTTGTTTTCGCGCATTCCTGACCTGGAGCCCCGTTGGCTTTACCGCATCCCCACCCCCGGGAAGAAGTACCTGCTGCATACTCCGGTGATAGGCTATAATGCTCCCAACAGCTTTATGCCGGGCTGGCTGTTCTATAACGACCCCCTGTATTCCCATCCCCTTCACTTCCGGCTGATGCCCATGTTCAGCACCAGCAACGATAAGCTGGTGGGCGAAGGACGGGTACAGTTCCGCACCTATCCCAAAAACAGGAACAACAATCTGGATTACCTCGAGCTGTCATTTTACGGCAAACGATATGCTTACGATATTGTAGAGCTTTCGGAAAGAGACAGACATTTATTTTATAATAAGCTCCGCACCAGCATAAACCTGTCCTGGACTCCACGGCATACCCTGTTTACCCACCACCAGCACCGGCTGGGCCTCCATGCCCATTACTTTGAAGTGGAAAGCAGACCAAACTTTCCAAACTGGCCATTTTGGATAAGCTATTCACCGAGGACCTACCTGGTTTTAGAAGGAGACTATCAGTTTTCCCGGGAACAGGTAAACCATGACCAGCAATTGAACCTCAACATACAGCATGCTCCCAAAAATTCAAAGATAAGTGCAGAGTGGAACTATCGTCTGCGTTACAATCAGCGCAACCATGGTTTGGAGGTCCGGGCATTTGCCGGCTACTTTTTCACTCACCAAAGCACTGCCAATCCGGATATGCGCTTTCGTCTCAATGCCTGGAGCGGGCGGCAGGACTATCTCTTTGACCACACCGCCCTGGACCGCACCTTCCACGGTAATAGCCGGGTGCTGAAGCATCAGGTGATCTATAATGACGGTGGCTTTATATCCCCCTTTCCTGCGTATCAAAGCTGGGACCACCTTTACGCACTGAACATCTACAGCGACTTTCCTTTGCCCCTGCCCATAGGAGCCTTTTTTAATGTGGGCGGATGCCCGCTGGCCCCGGCACTGCAAAAAGACAACCCGGAAGTGGTATGGGAAGCCGGACTGGCCGTTAGTGTGGCCAGAAAACACTTCCGCATATTCTTCCCTCTGGTCAATAGCCAGGAAGACTACCGCCCCACCACAGAACATATTCGTTTTACCCTGGACCTGGATGTGTTTTCAACACAACTGAATATCACCGATAGACAGGCCATGCTGGGATTCTGATGGCAAGGCCCCTGTTCCTTTTCTGCGTTGTTGTTCAACGATATGCGTTAAAGGTCCGGATTTGCGCCAGGGATTTTCGTTTTTTTTCTTTTATCTGGCCTGGGGTTTTTGGGTACCCCACACTGATCAGCAGGGCTACTTCTTTGTTCTTTGGGATATGGAGCAACTCTTTCAGCGGTTTTTCGCTGAACCACCCGATCATACAGGTGCCGATCCCCATTTCAGCAGCCTGTAAACAAAAATGCTCCGCCGCAATACCGATGTCCATGTGTGGCCACTCTTTGTTTTTTACGGCTTTACCCACTTTGGTGATCAGCTTTGGCCCCTCCAGCATGATCACCACCATTACCGGAGCCTCCATGGTAAAGTTGTTAAACCGGATAACCGGATCCCAGGTATTGGCAGCAACCTTATCCTTTAGACCGGGATCATCCACCACAATAAACTTCCAGGGCTGAGAATTGCTGGCAGAAGGAGCCAGACGAGCCGCTTCAATACAACGGTCCAGATCCTTACGAGGTATGCCCGTACCTGAATAGCGACGGATACTGCTACGATGAGCTGCCAGATCAAGAAAATTGTCCATAACATCCTTTAAAACCTAACGAAAAGATCATAAAGATGTTTTGTTGAAACAAAAACAGAAGCCGGGTCTAAAAAGACCAAATTTGATCTTTAACGGCTGTGATCAATTGGTGTATTTTGACCAAACTCAAATATTAATCCAATTGGAATAAAAAATAATATTATAATATTGGTACGTGGTAATATTAAAGAATAAAATTTTATCATTTGACTATCAACATCTTTTAATAACACATCCGTTGAAATATCTTGAACCAGTTAAACGAATAACACGAAATAAATAATACGAAAAATGACTCATAAAAAAATCCAGCTATCTTTGCAGAAAATATTAACAGATAACACACCCATGACCCTAAAACAATTGTATTCAAAAAAAAATATGGGCAAAATAGCATACAAAATATGCTATAATAACAAGATAAGAACCTTGAAAGCCCTGCTTAGGCATGGCGATAAACATCACACCTTCGAAAATTTACATGGATGCGATGAACGGATTAATAATGAAATACTAAGAGTATACTTACAACACTCTATTCATAAACTCAAGAATAATGAGACCCCCCCGTTAACCAGGATTATCAGCAATCTGAACTGCATGCAAAGAGACATTATAGCCCTTTTTATTGACAACCACTACTGGCGCATGCCAAAAAGAGCTCAGAATGCAATATTGAAATACCTGGATAATGACCTGTCCGTTGAGAACATCAATGAAAAAATATTGAGCAATGATTCGTTCTCATCCAGGGAGGTAAGAAGTGTGGGGATTCTAATGGCCAAGGAAGTGGACACTTTTACCAGTAAACTACGCCACCTTATCACCGAAGTTAGTCAAATATATTACACAAAGGATTTAAATGCTTTTAAAATCAAAATGCATTTCGAGAGGATCTATCCGTCCCATACCTTCCCGGATGTAGTATTTTCTTCACAGTCCATTTTTAGGATGGCAGACTACCTGATAAACAATGAATTGCTATTCCAGGGCCACAATAATGCGGTCCTGAAAAATGGGATAAACATCTATTTGGAACCCCACTGGTTCACTCCCGAAAATTTTTCAAAGGAAATCGGATTGAGCAAGGAACGAGTAAGACAGATCCTCAGGGGCAACCTGAATATGCTGGATGACAAACTTCAGGTTATAAAGTATTTAGATGATCCCTTCTTAAAAGTTCTTGGCATTGATGACCAACAAGATTTCATACATATTGATAACTCTTTATTCCTGGCCATCAACAAAGAGGATGACTTATATTTTACCCGGCAGTTTTGCACCTACCTTATATATCTCTACCTGTCGGACCATTATGATCTCATTGGCGAGATGAGCGACGTTCTGATACGAAAGGATGCGGGCAGCAGAACAAGACATTACTGGAAGAACTTTTACCTGCTCTCCAAAAGCATAAGCCATAACATTGACCACCTCACTTTGGTGGATGACATCAGCAGGCGGAGGTCCAAACGAAACACCCGGACCTACAGCCTGCCCATAAAAAAACTAATTGCAAAGCACTCAAAGTATGCCCCCCGGAAAATCCCCCAAACAGTCTGCCAATTCACAGAAATCCTTTTAAAAAATGAACTGAAAGTGCCCATTGATGAAGATAAAAATGTCATCATTGAACGTAACACGTTGGTATTACTGTATGAATATTCCCGCAAAGCCCTTGAAGCGTTAGGAAAACCCGCTCATTTTGAAGAAATTTGTGAAAAAGCCAATGAACTTTTTCCTGATAATCATTTCAATCCAAAACAAGTTCAAACTTCCATGAAAAGGGAGTTGGGGTTCACCCCCATCAGCCGGTCCGGATACTTTGGCTTAAAAGAATGGGAAAACATTGATGATGGCTTTAAAGGAGGCACCATCAGGGAAATCATCCAGGAGTACCTGAATGAAAATAACAGGCCCATACATATACATGAACTGTACCCATATATAAAAAAATTCCGGCCCAATACGTATAGCAGAAGCATCTACGACAACTTAAAATTAGACGCTTCAGGCAAATTTATAATATTTAAACATAAGTTTATCGGCCTGTCCAAAAAGACTAATAAATATAACGTGGAAAAATACCGGGCTATACCCCAGAATATCTTTGCAATTGTAAACAACCTTATGAAAAAGGGGTATACCAAAAATAATATCAGGAAGTTTATGAAAGAAAAATATGGGTTCACCAAAAAAGAGACGGACTGCCTTTTCCAGGAAACCCCCCGGTACAATAAACGCCGTAAGAAATAGACCGGTGGCAGCTCGATTTACTGTAAGCGCCTTTGGATAACCCTCCACCTGTTGATAAGCCTGATAGCTTGTTTTACGGAAAGTATATACAAGCAGTTCTCATTAAACAACAATCTCCATCGGGGAATATTTTTCAACACCCTGAACCAAAAAGTGGAGGGAAGGGCACAGGAATAACTGACCAACCCGGTTCTGTTGAGCAAATAAAGATAATATTTCACCTCAGATACCTTTTTAAACTTACGGGCTCGCTGCTTTAACAACTGGCGGTCAATAGTATTCCTTCTGATCAATACAGCACCGTCCAGAAGGTATTTGAGAAAACCCTGATAGGAATGGTCTCTTTTCTTCCGTTTAATGTTACCCGCAAAGTGAGATGCATTAAGAATCAAATTATCAACAGGTGCCAACCGATTGCCATCCAACAAAACATCCTCCTTCCCTGCCATACTTAAAGCCGGTATCTGTGATTTGATATCCAAAAATTCAGGCCCTCTACAGTAGTTAAGATTGTGCCTTTTTATAATGGAACCTAAATCCCTGCTCCCCTCCCAAGCTGCAGAATGCTCAAACTTGCCCAGCAGGCTGAAGAAACAAGTGTCATATGGTATGTAAAAAGTCTTGTTTCCTAATAATTTGTTTATGGTGAAAAGAAGATGTACCCTGGAATTTAAAATTAACACACTTTTCATCTTATTGATTCTTCGCCTTTTATCTATCTGCTTGTAAATATATCTACTCCCGGGAAAAACCGTAGCCCGCCTGAGGTATTCTTGTTCGGCAGATCGCAGTTTCCTTAAGTGCCCATCAACACAAAAGCGTTCAGGCTGCTGTTTGGCTTCCTGTTTTTTTACTACATACTTTTGATACAGCTTTGTATTTTTTTCCAGCAGTTCCAATAGCCTGAACTGGTCTACATTCAGCCTGAACAGCTCTTTTGTAAATGCCTTGTCATGAAATATTTCCACCCCGTGGAGTAAGTACCCTTCCTTTTGCAAGTGATCATGGGCCTTTCCCATATTTGACTGATCAATCAGCACATCCACATCGCAACTATATCTGTTCTTCAACGGCTCACACCAGTCTTTTACAAAAAAATATTCCACCCCGGAGGCTTCTAATGTGTTGATGGTATTTTTATGATATGCATTTAAAGCCTGCACTCCCTGGTATATACGCTTAAAAGATTTATGATCCCCCCCGCTTAACCTATCCCTGCATTTATCAAAAAATGCAGCAGCTAAGCTAGTCTCTACCAGTAAGTCAAGAAATTCCTTATTGACACACCCGTAAAATGAAGTGCCATCAATTAAGCTTTTGGCAAAATCCAAAACCTTTTGTTTTTCTTTTCGTGTGCCGGAAATACCCATTGGAGGAATATTGCTAAAGTTTCGCACTAATTTTTCAACGGCTAAAATACAAACAAATACGTTTTATAGAAAATGTTATATCTCACGGTTTTTCAAAGGCATAGTAGTTCCATTGAAAGCTAAGCCGCGTCTATCCATTCATTTCAGGAACCAACAACCGGTATAGGATGCCACCCCTCAGAACCTGCGGCAGGTTTGCCATAATCAAACACCCACCCCCCAACCCGCCTCCCGGAGCAAAAATTTCAATTGCCGGCCGGAGCGGCGGGGAATTGGCGATAATTGGCGGACAAATTGGCGTTCACTCGCGGAAAAAAACCACCACCGTTGCATTACTCCCCCGGAATTTATATTTTTTGTACAGGGAACCATTACTGTAAATTATGTCATTCGGCGAACCCTTGGTCAGCCAGCATGTAAACATGGACGATGGGTTAAGGGAGCTGGCTTTTGGAGGAATATTTTTAAATCTGATAACAGAATTAACGCATAGAATAGAGACTCCGAATTATAAGGGGCTAAACCACATATAGAGTTCAAATATTTAACGATTATAAAGAGGGTAAATCAATATGGTTGGAATTATATAACAGACTCATAATAATCACAAAAGACAAAGGTGGGGATATAGCAGAGGTTGTTATTATGAAAGGGGATAGAGAGCCGGTTGAAAAGTATGGACTAAATGCACTGCATACCAGTTACATTTACTCAGGAGATTTTACTTACACTGTAAAGGAGATTTTAGTGGAGGATGAGCTAGGCTGGAGGTTCAAACCTCCCAGTGAAGCCGTTAATGATTCATATGACCCGGACCAGGAGAAGCTTCTGAAAATCATTCATGACACGTTGATGATTGACGGTCAAAAAGAAACCTTTATGCGGTATATGATTAAACCCATTGAAATTATTGATAACATAGAAATCGTAAACGGAAAAAAGGAGATCTTTAACGAAGAAGGAGATGTTATAGAAATCATTTACTTTGAAGATGGAGTGGAGGTTGGCCGAACAATACCCAATCACACCAAGTGAACCTCAATGTTAAAACCTTAGCATTAAGGAGAATGATTGTTTTTTCAACGCAAAGCTCCCGCGCGCGCCCCTCTGACTCCCCTAAAGGGGAGGACCGGGCCACCGCACGCGCCCCTTTCCAAACCCTTGGGGCCTGGACGAACAACGAACAAAATTCTAAACAGATAAAACCCCATATTATTCGTGCATTCGTGGCAAAAAATAAACACATGAAAAAAGTAGTATTCATAATAGTGATAATGGCTTTTGCGCAAACTGTAGCCGCACAATATCCGGTTAAATTCAAGCTTTATGTTATTGACTTCAGTCAAAACTATCCTACTTCTGCTTCACCGCTACTAAGACCACAGCCTTAATTGCTTGCCCGCGCCCCCTCACCCCCACAAATAGGATGTCTCCCCGAAAAAATTGCGACAAAGTTACCATTCCCAACCCCACTCTCAATCCATGTCCGAAAGCATAAATTTCAGCCCCTACCCGGGGTGTTGGTTTAGCTCCGAATAAGTCTGAGGTGGGACCACCACAGAAGGGGTGGTATCACTTCTTTCCGTTTGTGGCCCCACTTTGGTCTGGTGTTGAAGTAAAATTTGCATATTTTAGCAGCGTAAATATAACGGCAGAAGTATGGGAAAGGCCCGTTATTAAGAAAAGTGATATTAAAGCCCGTTATTTTGACTTCAACAACTAAATATCCCAGGTTAAAGATCGCAGTAGTTCACCACTGTATGGAGACCATAGGTGGTGCTGAGAAGGTGACATTAACCATGGTGAAAGACCTGGGTGCAGACCTGATAACAACAAACTACGATGAAACGTCTTTTGAAAAACTGGGCTTTTCCGGCATCCCGGTAATAAGCATTGGACGCATCCGTGATTCTGTAAAAAACAAACAGCAAAGGGCATTGATCATGTTCCTTACCAAAAAGCTGCCCCCATACGACCTGTACATTATTTGCAGCAGCTGGGCAATGTCTGCCCTGGTCAGAAACAAGCCAAATATCTGCTATATGCATTCGCCCATTAGAGAGATCTGGGACCTGAGTGACGGCATCAGAAGAACAAAAAAGCTCCTGCACCAACGAATACTGTTTGACTTTTATGTCAAAACCCACCGGATTTTAAACCATTGGTTTGTTAAGCACACAGGGTTTATTCTCTGCAATTCTACCAACACGCAAAGAAGAACCATTACCTACCTTGGAAGAGACTCCCTGCTTATTTACCCACCCGTGGAAGTGAAAAGGATACGCTATGGGACGACCGGAGATTACTGGCTGTCGGTTAACAGACTATGCTCTCATAAGCGCATTGATTTACAAATGGAAGCTTTTAGCGCCCTGAAAGATGAAAAACTGATCATTGTGGGCAGTTACGGGCGAACAGTGGCTGATGAAGCATATGTGAAAAAGGTGATGAAGTGGAAACCGGATAACGTAGAAATAAAAAGCTTTATAACCGAAGTCGAAAAAGAACAACTGTATGCCAATTGCAAAGCCTTTATTACCACCTCAGAGGATGAAGACTTTGGCATGAACGCCGTGGAGGCAATGGCCGCAGGAAAACCTGTGGTAGCCGTAAATGAAGGAGGATACAGAGAAACAGTAATAAACGGAAAAACTGGATACCTGGTTAACCCGGATACCAAATCCATTATTCAAGGAATCCACAAAGTTAAAAACCCCCAGGCATTCAAAGAAAACTGTGAAAAACAAGCTGGAAAATTCTCCAGAGAACGGTTTATGACTGAAATTAAACAAGTGGTACGGGCCATAAGCAGTGGTGAGCGAGAGATAAAAGATAAAAGATAAAAGATGAAAGATGAAAGATGAGAGATGAGAGATGAGAGGGGAGAGGTGAGAGGCAGTTGAGAGAATGGAAAGGCGGAGGGACCCATCTCCATTAAGGATTAGAAATTAAGAATCTGGGATTGGGGAATTATGGATTAAAAACTGAAAATGGAGCGTTGAAAATGGAAGTTTTGGAAAAAAAACATGAGAAGAAGAACCTGGAGTACCTATTGTCTTTGATCAGATATTACTTCAACACAGCCGAAAGGCCTCCGTTCAGGCACTCCATTTTAAAGGATACCTCTTTCTTTTCGCTGGTTAAGAACCTGA
>PWNQ01000188.1 GCA_003557725.1 Bacteroidales bacterium
ATCGCGCATGGTTGCCTCACCAACGTTTCTTCACCGCAAACTGCCGCGGGTTGGCCCGGTCCTCCCCTTTAGGGGAGTTAGAGGGGCGCGCGCGGGAGCTTTCCGGTAAGGAAATAATCATGTTCCTATGTGTCGAATAATTTTCGGCACGGGTGTTTCATCCGGGGGGATTGCTTCCCTCCGGGGGAAATTGTTCCCGGTGTTTCAGTTCCACCCGGACGTCAAGTTCATTTTTTAATTTTTCGGCCAGGTAGCTGGCACAATAAACCGACCGGTGTCGGCCGCCGGTACAGCCATAGCTTACGCTCAGGTGTCCAAAGCCACGCTCCAGGTAGTTGCGCACCGATTGCTTTACCAGGGCTGAGGTATGGTCTAAAAAGTGTTGTACCTCCGGGATATCTTTTAAAAAATTGATCACCGGCTGGTGGCATCCCGTCAGGGATCGGTAAGCTTGTTCCCTGCCCGGGTTGGGCAATGCACGGCAGTCAAACACAAACCCGCCGCCATGGCCGCTATGATCGGCAGGGATACCCCGCTTGTAGGAGAAGCTGTTCACTTCCACTGTGAGTTGGTCCTTTTTTTCACTGATCTTTTGCAGCCTGTCTGACCGGGTGATGGCGCGTAGCACATACTCCAGCTCGGGAATGCGTTCAGGAACAGGATTTTCATCCAATACCCGCTGCAGGTTGGCGATGGCGTAAGGAATGCTTTGCAGAAAATGCTTCTTCCCTTCAAAAAATCCCCGGTATCCGTAGGCTCCCATAGCTTGCATGATACGGATCATCACAAACCCGTAATAGTATGTGCGAAAGCTTGCTGCCTCTTCTTTGGACACCCACTGGGTGAGCTGGTGGATATAATGATCCAACAGCTCCTGACGCAGCGACCAGGGGATATTGGCTTTGGCATCAAACAAAAGAGAGGCCACATCATACTGGAGAGGCCCTTTGCGGCCACCCTGAAAGTCAATAAAAGATGCCTGGTGGCCATGGATCATAATGTTGCGCGACTGGAAGTCACGGTACATAAAGTAATGACTCTTTGGTTGTGATAAAAAGCGGATAAATGTACGGAAGTCTTCTTCCAGCTTCTCTTCATGAAAAGGAATACCGGCCAGCTTGAGGAAGTAATATTTAAAATAGTTCAGATCCCAGAGCATGGACTGCTGGTCGAAGCTGCTTCTGGGGTAGCAGTAAGCATAGTTCAGATTGTGGCCTGCTGTGGCCTGAAACCGGGGAAGCCATTCCAGTACCTGCTTATACAGGTTGATCAAACGGGGTGAAAACCCCGCTTCTCCTTTGCTTTCTCTTTGGATCAGAGAAAACAGGGTGGTGTCGCCCAGGTCTTCCTGAAGGTATGCGCCCTTTTCCCGGTTATAGATATATATTTCCGGGACAGGCAATCCTTCCTTTTTAAAGTGTTTGGCAAAATGCACAAAGGCGTCGTTTTCTTTATGGTCTTCATGATAGGCGCCCACCATTGTTTTGGTGCCGGTGATCCTGAAATACCGTCGGGAAGAGCCGGATGCCGGAAGCGGCCGGATATGGGCCGGGGATGCACCGGTGTGCTCCCGGTAAAGCTGTTCAAGAATGTGCGAAACGGAAGATGTCATAGGTGGTGGATAAATAAATGATTCAAAAATATAAAAAAAGCAGGCTCCGGGCCTGCTTTTTTCTGGTCACCCTCACACAGAAAACAGGGGGGTGATGAATATGAAAAGACGGTTATCCGGGGCTTACCGGTTAAAATAGATGTTTTCAAAAAAACCTTCAGTGATAAAAACAGTATCCCAGGGCGTGTTGAGGGTGTCAATGAGCATGGCTTCAAAGGTCCCTGTAAACGTAGAATCCTGCTTTACCGGATCTTGAACCGTGAATGAGGAAAAGGTGATGGAGGCATCAGCGGCCTCACGTAATACATATTCACGGCTCTGGATGCTGTAGGCAGCACGCTTCACGGTGTAAGTGCCCTGATTCCATATCCCCTGATAAACCAACTGGATATTGGAGGTGCCCGCTTTGTTACTGCCCTGGATATAGATCTCAGGAGAAATAAGCCGGCCCAGAATGGACTCGACGTCCGACTCCCACTGGTTGCCGTCTACTTTCATCCCCAACTTCTGAGGAAGATAAGGCCAGTCGTTGCCGTTATTGCCATTGTTTTGACCACCATTGTCGTCGTTGTCATCGTCACAGGCATAAAACGATAGCGATAATGCCAGAATGGCTGCAGTGGCAAGGTGAAGAAAATGTTTTTTCATAATGAAATAATAGAATTGGTTAATGCTGCAAAGATAAAGAAAAATTAACATCCCCGTAATGTGTCCGGTATAAAAATATTTTATTATTACAACCGTAGATAATCCGAGACCCTTGTTGACTAAGGTCTGAAAACACACATTTTTTACATCCGCTGGAAATCAAAAGCCCCCATTTTAGACCGGACGCCTTGTTTATTGCGGGTTGGTCACCACGGTAATGGGGTCGTGGTCGTATACCAGAATGGTTTTTACCGGTCGTTGGTAAATGCTTTCCAGGCTTTTGGCATATTCTTCCACCTGTACTTTGTGGGAGGGGTCTGTTTTTCCCGTTTTATAGTCTATAACCACCACTTGTTGTGGCATTATGGATACGCGGTCGGGGCGGATCACGCCTGCCGGGGTGATCATTTCACACTCTGTTTTTACGGTGTGGTCTTCAGCGACCAGGAAATATTGCTGTATGTGGGGGTGGTTGACGATTTGCCGGATAGTACTTTGTAGCTTTTGGGACCGTTCCCGGGGTGTTACCTCCCGGCCTATTCGTTCCAGGATATTTTCCATCTCCTCTGCTTCCGTGATCAGGGCCAGGTAATGGTGAAGCATTTGCCCTTTGCTTTGGGGTTCGGTGGGGGCGGGGTGGTTTTGTGACCGGATAAAGAGTTTTTTCTGCCAGTTGGCCAGTGCCTGGTAGGCCAATGGCGGGGGAGGATCTTCTGTTTTAGAGGCTTGTGGCTTTTCCGGTGGCATATCCCGGGGGAAGCAATAATCTGATATGTCCTCTGATTCCTGGCTGTTCAAATATGCGTGAAGCAGGTGTGTTACGGATTTTAGCGGCGCTTTCAGAGCCTGTTCTTTTTCTTTGCTGTCTTTAAGCTGGTTAGTAATGATATACATGCGTTCCCGGGGGCGGGTCAGGCATACATACAGCAGGTTGATCATGTCCAGTTGCCGGGCCAGCATCTCATTATCCAGTGTTTGGTGAAATAATGACTTCTCAAGGAGGGATTTTTTCAGGCTTACGATGCTGGTTGAGGGTTTGGACAGGCCCAGCGGGGACAGGTCGACCCATTTATATGCCGGGTTTTTGTTGTTTTGTGCATCCGCCTTTTCGTCGGCATAGGGATAAATGACCACCGGAAAGGCCAGCCCTTTGGACTTGTGTATGGTCTTTATCAGGATGGCATTCATGCCGGTGGGGGAGATGATGGACTTAAATTGTCCGGATCGCTCCCAGTAGTGAAGGAATCCATGAAGCCCGGCGGCGGTATTATTATGGCTGAACAGCAATACATCATCCATAAAGAAGCGCAGGTATGGGTCGTTTAGGTAGTTCATTTTCAGTGCTTTGGCCAGCATTTCGAAGAATTGGTACAGCTGGTTTTTCCATAAAGAGGTGATGGGCAGGGTGTATCCCATCTTTTGCGCCATTATTACCAGGTCTTCCGTTCCGCCGGGCATGCCGCCATTATCTCTGAGCCAGGTGTCAAAGTCTTTCTCCGACCCGCTTTCCCGGAACAGGTAATGGGAGATATTGGCTATGATCACCTTGTTATCCGGGTTGGCCTGCAGCCTGGCAATGGCTGTCAGGGCATTGATCTGTGGGGACTGCTTAAGGGTAAGGGATTCATCGGAGATGACATTGAGCTGGCGTTTGGGTTGGTGGGGGCTGTTGGCTTCTGCGCTACACCCCAAAAGATATACAGCCATGCTTCGTGCCTGGGAATTTTTCCGGCATAAGATGGCAATATCCCGCTGTGCATATCCTTGATCCAGCAGTGATTCAATGATCTCCAGGGTGCGTTCAGCATGGTCTTCCCGGGGGCGCACACTGATGTTCACCTGCCCTCCCGGTTTGCGGTGCTCTTTTTGCTCCACATCGTCATAAAATGGCTTCTGGCCGGCCGGCAGGCAGGAGTGCACATAGCTAAAGAAGTGGTTGTTGAAGGTGACGATCTCTTCCCGGGAGCGATAGTTGGTATCCAGTTGCTCCAGTTGGGTGCCCTCCTGTAGCAACCGGTAGCGGGCCACGCTTTTTGTTGAGGTGATGCTGTCCGGAGGCTGGGGCATCTTCCCCAACAACTCAATGTTACCCCCTCGAAAACGGTAAATGGCCTGCTTTACATCACCTACCAACAGGTTGAAATGTCCCGCCGACAAGGCATGCTCCATCAATGGCAGCATGTTCTCCCATTGAAGCGTAGCGGTATCCTGAAACTCATCAATAAAAAAATGACGGTAGCGCTCTCCCAGACGCTCATATATATAAGGGATATCCTCATGGAGGGTTATTTGGGCAATGCTGCGGTCAAACTCGGAAATGGGAAGCACTGAATGTTCCTGCTTCACCTCTTCCCAGATGGAATAGATGGTTTTGATAATGGCCATCACGTGAAGGTTTTGGACTACAGCTTCCCGGGAAAAGTAGGCCTGGCTATTGGCGCGGATTTCTTCCAGCTCATCAAAAAATCCAATGATCTGCGGGGTAATGCCCTCAATGCGGCTTATCAGCGCTTTATCCTTATTGCTTTTGGGATACAGGCATCCCGATTGGGCGGCATTTTTTCCCCTGCTGCTCTCTTCCATCACCTTTTCTGCATTTTTCCGGGCAATGGTATTCAGGTATCCGCCAAGGCCATTTTTTTTGTAAGCCAGGTCCATGGGGTCGATATGGTGGCTCTCCATAAGGGATACGGCTTTTTCAGCCGTGGCCCGGGCCTGGGATAATAGCTTTTTATTGGTGGCCTTTAGACTTTTACGTAGCACTTCGTAGTCCTCTCCCGGGGTATTTAGTATCTCTTCCAGATGCCGGGGGGGCGTATCTGACCCCAGCAGCTTGCTGGCCAGGTGAAGGATGTCGCTCTCCAGTCGCCAGCTCTTATTATCATTGAGCTTGTCCTGCATAAGCTCATTGATCTGACGGGTAACCAACGCATCCTCACCGTATTCTTCCATTAGCAGGTCGATGATCTCTCCAAATATCTTCTCCACATCCATCTCCACTTCAAAGTCCCATGACAACCCCAGGTCTTTGGCAAAGCTACGAATAATGCGGTGGACAAAGCTGTCTATGGTGCTGACAGCAAAGTCGCTGTAGCTGTGAAGGATCTTGTTCAGACAGATGGTTGCCTGTTTATGGGTGTCTTTCCCCTGTGCCTCCATCATCTCATGCAGGGATGCCTCCATATCCGGAGGAAGGGTGGCACCCCCGGAGCCGGGAGAAGCCAGACCGTGAAGGTATTGTATGATGCGCTCCTTCATCTCATTGGCCGCCTTATTGGTAAAGGTGACCGCTAAAATCCGGCTGTAATGATCAGGGAAAGGTAATACCAACCGTAAATATTCAAAAACCAAACGGGTGGTCTTGCCGGAACCCGCAGAAGACTTATACACTTTTAATGTAACCGGGGGAGAAGGGCTCATTGGAATAAAATGGATTTAGGGGTTTATAGCTGTTATATACCGCCGGATAACCAGGCCCCTGGGGGCGCCATATAAAAACATTCAAAAATAGGAAATTTTCCTGAACCGGCAAGGTATGGGTGGTGGTGGTTCTGCCTTTTTTTTTACTTTTGCAGACCCGTTGCCAATATGCATAAAATACCACAGGCCCCGGTCAACGGGTAACGGAGAAGGGGCGTATGTGGTGGGCACGTCGAACCGCTCATAATCACGTCGAACCGCTCATAATAAGGAAAGAAGAATGTCCGGCCATGAATAAGCGTAACTCCTTGCTGCGAAGGGTGTTGATTTGGAGGGTGAGAAACATCTCCAATTATAACTTCGTATTGATACTTAGTGTCCTGGTTGGCGTTGCCGTGGGCCTCACCGCAGTGGTGCTAAAAAATGCAGTGTACTTTATCCAGACAGGTCTTACCCAATACTTTGATAAAGAGTATGCCAACTATTTGTACTTAGCTTATCCCACCATCGGTGTGTTTCTGGTGATATTGTTTGTCAAGTATGTGGTTAAGCAGCCGGTAGGTCACGGCATTCCCAAGATACTTTTTTCCATAGCCCGTGAGAAGGGGCGTATGCCCCGTCATAACATGTATTCCTCGGTGGTTACCAGTGCCATTACTGTGGGGTTTGGTGGGTCGGTGGGTTTGGAGGGCCCGGCAGTGACCACCGGAGCGGGCTACGGCTCCAATATTGCCACACTGGTACATGTGGATTATAAGGACCGCCTGTTGCTCATTGGCTGTGCCATTGCCAGTGCTCTGGCAGCCATCTTTAAGTCACCCATCGCTGCGGTTATCTTTAGCATGGAAGTGATCATGCTGGACCTTACCATGCGGCGACTGGTGCCCCTGATCATGGCCTCCGCCACAGGAGCCCTCACCTCCTTCTTCTTTATGGGTAAGGATGTGATATACCACTTTGACCTGCAGGAAACCTTCGGATTTATTGACGTTCCGTTTTATATCCTGTTGGGCATCACCACCGGACTGGCATCTGTGTATTTTACTAAGGTGTATATATATATCGCAGGCATCTTCGACCGCTACTCCCATATATATAATAAACTGCTGGCAGGTGGGGCGGTGCTGGGATTGCTCATATTCCTCATGCCTTCCCTGTATGGCGAAGGCTATGAAGTGGTGAACGCCTGCCTGCGCGGTGACTTTACCTATCTGTTCAACAATAGTGTGTTCTATCCCTTTAAAGATAATGTGATTGCCGTAATGGTTATGCTCCTGGCCGTTGTGCTGCTTAAGGTGGTGGCCGCATCCATCACCTTTGGCATCGGAGGAGTGGGAGGGATATTTGCACCTACCTTGTTTATGGGCGCCAACCTGGGCCTGCTTTTTGCCTTGCTGATACAGTATCTGGGGATATACGATATTAATATGAGCAACTTTGCCCTGGTAGGAATGGCGGGAATGATCTCCGGGGTGATCCATGCACCTCTTACCGCCATATTTATGATCGCAGAGATCACCTCCGGATACGGTCTGTTCGTACCCCTGATGATTGCCGCAGCCACGGCGTATGCCACCGTGAAGCTGTTTCATAACAACTCGGTATATACTATTCAGCTGGCTAAAAAGGGCGACCTGCTTACCCATCATAAAGATAAACAAGTGCTTAAAATGATGGTGGTGAGACCCCTTATAGAAAAAGACTTCCATACCATACATATCGATGCTACCCTTGGCCAACTGGTAGCGGTGATCGAACGGGCTAAACGAAATATCTTTCCCGTAGTGGACGAGAAGGGAAAATTTTACGGCATGATC
The DNA here is from genome assembly GCA_003557725.1 of Bacteroidales bacterium. Taxonomy (GTDB): domain Bacteria; phylum Bacteroidota; class Bacteroidia; order Bacteroidales; family PWNQ01; genus PWNQ01. The sequence goes on from PWNQ01000188.1 coordinate 7,498, forward strand.
CGCCTGGATGATATACGGCATATCATGTTTCGGAAAGAGCTATACCATAATACCCGTGTGAAAGATTTGATGATCATGCCCGAGTCTATTGTCAGCCCCACAGAAAACATGGAGCGGGTGACGGAAAAGTTCTCCCGGTCCGGAAAATATAATATGGTGGTGGTGGACAAAGACAAGTACCTGGGATTTGTGTCCAGAGCCCGGGTGTTCTCCACTTATCGCCGGCTGCTAAAGCAGCACTCAGAGGATTAAGGGCACCGGGGTACGGAGCAGCTGCCTGCCCGGCGACGGCCTGTCACGGGAATGCTACCGCTGCGGAATCTCCGTGTCCATAGACTGGATAAAGGAAATGCTGTTCCGGATATGTGGGTACATGGTTTGATCATTTTCCAGAAAAGGGACCCGTGTTCGGTATTGTTTTATAATTTTTTGGATAAGTTCAGACGACTTCAGGGGTTTCCTGAACTCCAGGGCTTGTGCGGCGTTAAACAGCTCGATGGCCACGATTTTTTCCAGGTTTTCAGCTACTTTCAGCGCTTTATTGGCGCCATTGGCCCCCATGCTTACGTGGTCTTCCTGTCCCTGTGATGAATCGATGGTGTCTACGGAGGCCGGCGTACACAGTTGTTTATTCTGGCTGACAATAGATGCAGCAGTGTATTGTGGGATCATAAACCCGCTGTTGAGGCCCGGGTTTGCTACCAGAAAGTCGGGCAAACCACGCTTTCCTGAAAGCAACTGATAGGTTCTCCTTTCGGATATGCTTCCCAGCTCGGCCAGCCCGATGGCCAGATAGTCCAACACCAGAGCCAGGGGTTGTCCGTGGAAGTTTCCGGCCGAGATGATCAGATCCTCATCCGGAAATACAGTGGGATTGTCGGTCACTGCATTGGCTTCACGGAAGATCACAGCAGCAGCATGATGGATGGCTTCTTTGGAGGCCCCATGAACCTGCGGGATGGTGCGGAAAGAGTAAGGATCCTGGACATGATCTTTGTGACGGCTTATGATCTGGCTTCCATCCAGGATATTACGGATGTTTTGGGCCGTTTCCTGTTGCCAGGGGTGGGGGCGAACCGCATGAACCAACGGATGAAATGGCTCCAGACGGCCGTCGAAAGCATCCAGAGAAATGGCCCCGGTGATATCACATACCCGGGATAGATGGAATGCCTTCATGCATAAATACACACCAAAGGCATTCATATACTGGGTGCCATTGAGCAAGGCCAGCCCCTCTTTAGAGCGGAGGGCCACCGGTGACAAACCCAGCTCCTGATAGACCTCTTGCGTATGGCGTACCGCTCCTTTGTAAGTGACCTGCCCTTCGCCCAGAAGGGGTAAGCAAAGGTGCGCCAAAGGGGAAAGATCACCGCTGGCACCCAGCGAACCTTGCTCATACACCACCGGAAGTACCTGGTGATTGAACAGGTCTATCAAACGCTCCACCGTCACCCGCTGCACCCCTGAATGGCCATATGACAACGCCTGTACCTTTAACAATAGCATCAGCCTGACAATATCTTGTGGAACAGCATTGCCCGTCCCGCAAGCATGGGAACGCACCAGGTTTACCTGCAACTGCTCCAGCTTATCCGCCGAAATACTGCGGTCGCACAGCGATCCAAAACCCGTATTTACACCATAAACCGGCGTGTCGCTGGTGGATACCTTGTGATCCAGATAGTCACGACACGAATCGATGCGCTGTGATGCCGCAGAAGACAACGCCAGAGATTGACCCTGTTGCAGAATCTGCGCTATCTGATCAAGGGTTAATGGGGAACCGGTAATATTAAAGTGGCGACTCATAATGCATGATTTTTTATACAAAATAACTGACCCCGGGAAATAATACTCCGTTTTTTCCGGGAGTGAAAGGTATATATGTTGAAAAACAATAGTATATGCCTACTCCGAAGGGGCGGATTAAAACGGCACAAAGGTAAGGATAAACCCAATGAATTTTGTGGATAAATTTTTCATTTTTCTATGTGTTGCTATTGGGAAATTTGCCATTTTCGCATAACCAATTCCTATGGCTATGCGCACCTTGTTTTTAATGATGTTGATATGGGGAACCTTGTTTCCCGGATTTTCTCAGAAGCCTGATTTTCGCCCACCTATGGATATTCCGTTGTATTTATCCGGTAGCTTTGGGGAGTTACGCGGCAATCATTTTCACTCAGGTATAGACATCCGCACGCGTGGTCGCACGGGGTTTCCCGTATATGCCATTGCCGACGGATATGTTTCCCGCGTTCATGTTCAGCCCTATGGCTTTGGGCATGCCTTGTATATTACCCATCCCACCGGGCATACTTCGGTATATGCTCATCTGGACCGTTTCAACGAGGAAGTTACCCGGTATATCCGTAGTCGTCAGTATGCGGAAGAGTCTTTCACCGTAAATGTCTTTCCGGCGAGAAACCAGTTTCGTGTACAGCAGGGTGATCTTATTGGGTATTCGGGAAACTCGGGCAGCTCTGGTGGTCCTCATTTGCATTTTGAGATCCGTGATGCCCGTGACCAACGACCTGTCAATGCGCTGGCCTATGGCTACTCCCTCCGGGATAATATCTATCCGGAGATCCAGCGTCTCCGGCTGTATCCCAAAGGGGAAGGGGCTACCATCAACGGAAAGTGTGAATCACAGACCGTCTATATATTTGCACGGGGAGGTAATATCCGGCCGTCCATGGGCGAAATAGCGGTTTCCGGAGACCTGGCCATCGGCATCCAGGCGGCAGACCAACTGGAGGGATCTACACAGCGTATCGGCCCATACCGGGTTTCAATGTATGTGGACAGTATTAAGTTCTGGGAGTATAAGGCCGACCGCTTTAGCTTTTCAGAAACCCGCTATAAGAATGCCATGATCGACTATGCGGCTTATCAGAAAGATCGCCAAACCTATTATAAAAGCTACCTCAAACCCGGAAACCAGGTTAGCCTGCTGGCGGTGCGTAACAGGGGGCTTGTTACCTTTCAACCCGGAGAAATACGAACTATCCGTGTGGAAGTGGCCGACTTTGCAGGGAATGTTTCCGCCCTGGAGTTCCAGGCTACAGGAGCACCCCCGGCAGAAGGCTTTGCCGGTCAAAGAAAACCCAAAGGGGTACTGTTTCACCATGATCATAACAACCGGTTTGCCAATAATGATGTGAGACTGACAATCCCTGCCGGTGCCCTGTATGATACCCTGGACTTTATATATACCAAAGAGCAGATGCCAAAGGATGGGTACTCTGCCATTCATCATCTTCATAACAACTTGGTGCCCCTGCATACCCATGCTACTGTGGAGGTAAAAGTGGAGCGAATGGTGAGCAATAGCTTGAAAGACAAGTTATTGCTCGTTCATGTGGACCACCGTAAGCGCCAGCGGGTGGTGGGGGGAGCCTGGAAAAACGGCTGGGTTACGGCCCGCACCAGAAGCCTGGGGAAGTTTGTGGTGATGGCCGATACTACCCCTCCCGTTATCAGACCACGGGGCTTTTTTCCGGGAAAGACCCTGAAAAGAGACCAATCCATTGACTTTACCATTACCGACGACCTTTCCGGAGTAAGCAATTACCGGGGCGAAATTAATGGGAAATGGGTGCTGTTCCAGTATGACCCTAAAAATAACCATCTGTATTACGTGCTGGATGACCGGGTCCGTGAGGGGGATAACCAATTGGTGCTTACTGTATGGGATGCTAAAGGAAACACATCGGTATACCGGGCCTCCTTTACGGTGAGCCCCTGATGGGGCCATAGCAATGGTTACAGCCGGCGAAAAATAAATTATCAATAAGGTGATCATCAGATAACCTGTAATTGGCTATATTTGCAAAATGGAAGAGACGATTTTGATCATAGATTTTGGCTCTCAATATACTCAGTTGATAGCCAGAAGAGTCAGGGAGCTCAACGTATATTGTGAGATTCATCCCTGCCATCATGTGCCGCCGCTAACAGATGATATCATTGGCATTATCCTTTCGGGCAGTCCATTTTCGGTGGCTGATGCGCAGGCGCCACAGTTGGATCTGGCTGCGTTGCGCAAGGAGCGTCCGTTGCTGGCCATTTGTTATGGCGCCCAGTATATAGCCCGTCAGGAGGGGGGGCAGGTGACCCCTTCCCGTTTTCGTGAGTATGGACGGGCACATCTTTCTGCTTTTGATAATGCTCATCCTTTGCTGAAGGGGGTTACTGAAAATAGCCAGGTATGGATGTCTCATGGAGATACCATTGAGAAGCTTCCTGAGGGAGGACGGGTGATTGCCAGTACTGAAGATGTGCAGGTGGCCGGATACGAGATAAACGGTGAGGCCACCTTTGGTATTCAGTTTCACCCGGAGGTTTATCACACCAGGGAGGGTAAGCATTTGCTGGAGAACTTTGTGGTGGGCATTTGCGGTGCGCAGCAGACGTGGACCCCCGCGGCCTTTATTGAGGAAACCGTGGAGATGCTCCAGGGGCAGATAAAGGGGGATAAGGTGGTTTTAGGCCTTTCCGGCGGGGTGGACTCATCGGTGGCGGCCATGTTGCTCCATAAGGCTATAGGAAATAACCTTTACTGTATCTTTGTAGATAATGGATTGCTCCGGAAGAATGAGTTCAGTGAGGTGCTGGCCAGCTATAAAAATATGGGCTTAAATGTGAAGGGGGTGGATGCCCGCACTGATTTTTATGATGCCCTTAATGGCATAGCCGACCCGGAGAAAAAACGAAAAGCCATTGGAAAGACTTTTATCCAGATCTTTGATCAGGAGGCCCATACCATAAAAGAGGTGAAGTGGCTGGCTCAGGGAACCATTTACCCCGATGTGATTGAGTCTTTATCGGTCAATGGCCCCTCTGCCACCATCAAGTCACACCATAATGTGGGCGGCCTGCCGGAAAAAATGAACCTTAAAGTGGTGGAACCGCTCAAGGCTTTGTTTAAGGATGAAGTGCGAAAGGTGGGGCGCAGCATGGGGATCGGAGAGCATATCATGGGGCGCCATCCCTTTCCCGGACCCGGCCTGGCCATCCGTATCCCTGGAGAGGTGACACCGGAAAAGGTGGCCCTGCTCCAGGAGGTGGATGCCCTTTACGTGGACCGCCTCAAAAGCTGGGGACTCTATGATCAGGTGTGGCAGGCTGCCGCCATACTGCTGCCCGTACAAGCAGTGGGCGTGATGGGCGATGAAAGAACATATGAAAGCGTAGTGGCCCTGAGAGCCGTTAGCTCTACCGACGGGATGACCGCCGACTGGGTGCACCTGCCCTATGAGTTCCTGGCCAAAGTGTCTGGAGAAATAATTAATAAAGTAAAAGGTATTAACAGAGTTGTTTATGATATTAGCTCAAAACCGCCGGCAACCATTGAGTGGGAATAGCTGCTGGATTGGAATGATCCTGGTTGTAACGGTGATGTTTTTCGGATATAATGACTTGCAGGCACAGGAAGAAGAACCTATACCCCGGTCCAAAGTAGTGGAACGGGTGGATGGAAAAAAATATTATATCCATGAAGTAAGACCAGGGCAAACGGTATACCGCATTGCCAAAGCCTATAACCTTACCCCGGAGCAGGTATATACCTATAACCCCGATTCCCGCCAGAGTATTCGGCCGGGGCAAATGCTGATGTTCCCGGTGGCTCTGGTGGAAAAAGATATGGAACTGCAGCAGGAAACCCAGCCCAATGAGGAGCAGCCCCGCCGGCAGGAACCGGAAGAAGGTGAAAGAATAGCCCTGATACATACCGTACAGAAAGGGGAAACCCTGTACTCGCTTGCCAGAAAATATAACGTGAGCCCCGGAGCCATTAAAGCTTTAAACCCGGAAATGGTGGATATCCTGCAGGAAGGGCAAAAGGTAAGCGTGCCAATGGATGGGCAAGTGGCACAAAATGACACCATTATATACTATAAGGTGAAGCCCGGAGAAACCCTTTACCGCATCGCTTTAAACCAGGGAGTGAGCGTGAGTGATATCACCCGGCTAAATCCAAAAGTAGGCCAAACCGGCCTTAAAGCAGGAGCCATCATTAAGCTGCCCATAAAACCATCCCCACAGGAAGAACCCCAGCCGGATAAAGAGAAAGACCACCTGATCCACAAAGTGGAGGCCGGGGAAACCCTTTACAGCCTGTCCATGCAATATGCCATAAGCATAGACATGCTGAAAGAGCATAACCCCATTCTGGAAGACGGCCTTAAAGAGGGCCAGGAGATACGGATACCCGTCGACCGGACCAGGAAAGAAACCCCCTCTTCCGTGTTCTTGCCTCATCAAAAGATTCAGGATTCCCTAATGTTTGTGCGCCAAAAGGATACCATCCTTATTCGCTGTGATTCCCTAAAGATCAAAGCCTCTTATAAGGTGGCTCTGTATATGCCCCTGCACCTGGATCACGCCCCGGACATCCGGCTGAGAGACCTGAAAAAAGGGCAACGGCCCGAAGCACAGTTTAAAGCCTTTGAAAATATACCGTTCTATCAGGGGTTTAGGCTGGCCCTGGACTCTATGGAAAAGCAAGGAATGAAAGCACAGGTGTATGTCCATGATACCAAAGGATCCAAACAGCAGATGAAAAAGCTGCTGGAAGAAGAGGGCCTGGAAGGGTATGACCTGGTATTTGGCCCCTTTGAGGATGACCTGCTGGAAATGGTGGTGGAAGCAGCCGGGCCCTCCAATACCAAGGTGGTTTCCCCATTTTCCTACAGCCAACGCCTTATCCCCGGGAATAAACACCTTATTAAGGTTATCTCACCCGTAAGCTATCAGATCGACGCACTTATGGATTATGTGGCCCAACATTACCGCCAGGCTAATATTATATTTGTATACTCCAACCGGGAAGGGCAGGACATTTTATGCCAAAAGATCATCCAGTCCCTGGCCGCAAAAACCGGAAACCATGGGGAAAACCACCCCTGGAAAATTGTTGAATATGATAGCCAGGGATTTTATAAAGTGGAAGAATTGCTGGAAAGTGAAAGACCAAACCTGATCTTTGCCATGCACCGCGGAGAGGCACGGATTAACCGCTTCCTCAGTCACTTGCATAGTATCCGGGAGGACTATTATATCCATGTGCTGGGATCCAATGAATGGGAAAGGTACGGAAGTATTGAAAATAGCTACTTCTCAAACCTGGGCTATATATCCTTTACCGACTACCTGCTGGACATGGACCACCCGGAAACAAAACAATTCGTAAAATCATTCGTGGAAACATACCATACCTGGCCCGGAGAATTGGCATTCCGGGGGTTTGATGTGGGGTACTACTTTATGTATGCCCTGCATAATTATGGAGTGAATTTCCCCTTTTGCATGAACCAAATAAACGTTTTTCCCATGCATCAGCCTTTTCAATTTGTGCAAAACGGATCGGATGCATGGCTCAATTCCATGATAAATATCTTCCAACATCAAAATTATAAACGGGTAAACCTGATAAGGGATACCGTTACTGATAACCAAGCAGAACCGGACTGACAATAGTTTTTATATTTTCCCCAAATTATTAACATCATGAAATGAGGTATACTGAGATCAATAAAGTGTTTGCAGAGGAGGAAGTTTCCTCACAACGGTTAAATGAGGAGGTGGCAAGCTACTCCCTGTGTCGCTCAAGCCAGGTATTATGGGTTGTGGACAGGGACTATAAGATTGTACATTTGTCGTCTAATTATAAAGACCCGGAGGATTTAGGGTTTGACAGGGAAAGGCTTCTTGGTAGTAATGTTTTGGATCGTTTCTCCGGTGATGAGCGTGCGTTTGTGGAGGAAGTGATGATCATCACCGGTCAGAACCGGGCTTCGGACCAAATGGGCGGATTGAGTCGAAGACTTACTTTTTTTATGGACCACCCTGACGGCCAGTCCAATATTCCTTTGGATGTTTTCTTTGCACCCTTTATTGATGATGAAGGCACCCTCAGAGGCTTTGTGGGGGGAGTGAGCATCCCGGACAATGAGATGGAGAAACCAGAGGTCGGCGGTTCCGTGGAACTGGAAGCCATAGACCCGGAAAATGTGGTGGATCAGTACCTTTCAGGAGTGCTGTTTATTGATAAAGAGTTGAAAATTAGACATGTAAACAAGCTTTTTACCCATATTACGGGGTATGCCAAAGAAGAAGCCCTGGGGCAGAGGATGGATATGCTTTGGGGCGACCGCCATATTAGCTTCCCGCTGCTTAAACGGTTTTGCATGGGGGGGCAAGCGGCCCGGGATGGAGAAATCTGGCTGCAACATAAAAGAGGACATCTGCTGAAACTACGCTTCAGCGGACACCGCTTTATCAATAAAAAATCACCCGGTGAGCAATTGCTGGCTTTTTGCTTTCTGGATATCACAGACGTGGAAAAAAGCTTGAGGCAAAAGGATATATTGTACAGAATATCCCAGACCCTCAACAAAGAAGAACCTTTAAATGAACTGCTGAAGGAAGTGCACCGCCACCTGTCGGTGATCATGAAGGTGGATAACCTGATGATCGCTTTTTATGATAAAGAAAGCCAAAGGTTTACTCTTCCCTATATGGTGGATGCTTTTGATCATTATTCTTCTTTCCCTTCCGCTAATACCATGTCCAATGTGGTGATCCAGCAGAAAAGGTCTTATTTTTTGCATCAAAAGGAGATAAAGGAGTTTGTGGAACAGGGGTCTGTGGTGGTGCAGGGGGGTGTGCCCAGTGTGTGGATCGGGGTTCCCATGATCGTTCACGGGGAGGCCATTGGCGTTATTGTGGCTCAGGACTACGATGCAGATCCGGGCTTAACCCGTGATGACCTAAGCATGCTGGAGTTTTTATCTGAACAGGTGGCTATGGTGGTGTACCGGAAAAATACGGATGAGCAACTGCGTGAAGATGTTGAGCTAAAGAATCGTATTTTTTCCATTATTGCCCATGACCTGCGGGCACCTTTTCATTCATTGATCAGCCTCACCTCCCTGCTGGAAGAGGATGAAGACCTCTCCCCTGAAGAACAGAAAGAGGTGTTTACCAGCTTGCATGAGACTTCCCGAAACGGATATAACTTACTGGAAAACCTGTTGCTGTGGGCCCGGGCCCGGGAAGGAAAGCACGATCAGTTCCGGGAAACACTGAACCTGCGTAACCTGGTGGATGAAGTGCTGTTTTTTCAAAAGCATGGGGCCGACTTTAAAGGGATCGCACTGGAAAATAATGTGTCCAATAGCCTGATCATTACCTCCGATATTAATAAGCTGAAAACCATTTTGCGAAACCTGGTTTCCAATGCAGTAAAATATAGCTTCCAGGGAGGAAAGGTGGTTATTACTGCCCGCACAAGGCCCGGAAAGCTGGAGGTATATGTCGCCGACGACGGGGTGGGGATCGAAGAGGAACAGATGAAGCAGTTGTTTATCTCTTCAAGAGATTTTACCCGGCCGGGAACGGATAATGAAAAAGGAGCCGGGCTGGGACTGCACCTTTGTAAAGACTTTGTGAGACAACTGGGGGGAGAGATCCACGTGAAAAGCGAAAAAGAAAAGGGCTGCACATTCTGGTTTTCTATCCCACTGAAGAACCAACTTTCTGATGCTGTGAATATCAGTATTACTAAAACAGCAGAAGATGAAAAAGGACGGCTGAAAGGGAAGACCATTCTCGTGGCTGAGGATATGGATATCAACTATGTGTTGCTGAATAAAATGCTGGAAAAGATGGGCGCCAGAGTCCTTCGTGCTAATAATGGCCAGGAAGCCGTGGAGCTGTGCCAAAAGGAAAACCCCCAGGCCATCTTTATGGATATTAATATGCCGGTAATGAATGGGATACAAGCTACACGGATCATTACCAAAGAGTACCCCCATATCCCGGTGATCATTCAAACAGCTTATGCCAGTGAGCTTAACATGAATGAATCTAAAAAGGCCGGAGCACAATACTATATGGAGAAGCCGCTAAATAAGAAGGCGGTGGATAAAGTGATAAACAAGATTTTTGATTCCGGCTGACCACCCTGTTAATACCCCCGTTCCCCATGAAAGACCGTACTGCTGTACTTACCGAAAACCTGGGCGTAGCCGTATTTGCTTTTAACCGTGAATATGAGGTGGTCTATGCCAATAAAGCGGCTGAAGAGATTACAGGCTATACCAACGGGGAGCTTAAGCAGTTGTCGGTACCCCATATTATCCACCCCGATTTTAAAGACTTTATTATCCACCGGGCTTTTTACCGTCTGCTGGCCAAGAATACGGGTGGGCGCTATGAGACCAAGATACTTAAAAAGAATGGCGATGTCCGTTGGATAGACCTTACCGCCGGAAAAGCGTCCCTGGACGGACAGGATGTGGTGGCTATCACAGCAGTGGATATCTCTGCCAATAAAGCACTGGAAAAAGAACTGCAAAGCAGCCGGCGAGACCTGGTATCCCTCATCAATAACCTGCCGGGAATCGCTTTCCGGTGCTATAACGACGACCAATATACCATGGTGTTCCTTAGCCAGATGTTTGAAGAGATCACCGGCTATAAGATCGATGACGTACTATGGAATTCACGGATCGCTTATAATGAGATTATTTACCCGGAAGACCGCCCCCGCCTGCGAAAAGCCGTCCACCATTCCCTCACATACGCCAGCCAGTACCAGGAAGAATACCGGATCATTACCCGTTCAGGACAGGTGAAGTGGCTTTATGAACAGGGTAGAGCTTTTGCCAACCGTAAAGGAGGAAACACCTTTGTTGAAGGGATTATCCTGGATGTTACCTCCCGAAAACACGCCGAGGAAAGCCAAAATGTGGCGGGAAGGATCGCCGAGCTGTCCATGCAGGAGGTGGAATTTGATAATAAAACCTACTTCGCCAGCGTCCAGGAGATATTGTCCGGCCTCATCAATACACGGTCGTTTTCTATTATTCACTATGATAGCACCCACGACCGGCTAAAGGTGCTTTACAGCTCCGATGAGCTCTTTTATAAAGAGGTGGAAACGGTGGAATATGCCAGGAAAACCCTTACATATAAAGTGATACGTGATAATAAACCCTTCTTACTGGATGATGAACGCATTCATGAGCTGAAACAAAAAGGGGAAGTGAACATATATGGACGGAAAGGAAAGCAGTGGATGGGCATCCCGTTAAAGCTTATGGACGGGAACAGAGGGGCTATCGTTCTGCAAAACTATGACTCTGTGGAAAGCTATAACCAGCGTGATATGCAGGTGATGGAGTTGATCGCCGGCCAAATATCCATGGCTATCAACCGGAAAGATGCCCAAAAGGCCCTGAAGGAGCGGGAACAGTATTACCGGAGCCTGTTTATGAACATGCCCGAAAGCTACCAGCTCTTAGATGATCAGGGGTGCCTGCTGGTGGTCAATGAAAAATGGACCGAAGTGATGGGATATAGCCCCGAAGAGGTGCTGGGAAAACGGTTTGATGCATTCTGGGGGCCAGGCATGGAGGAGTCCTTTGAAGACTTTTGCCGCCATATCCGGGAACAGGGACGACGGGAACGTGAACTGCTGAAGATGAAAACCAAACAGGGAACAACACTGGACGTGGTGTTTAATGCCCAGGCCGAACAAGACCAGCTGGGAAATATACTGAAAACCCATTGCGTGTTTTCTGATGTTACCCCACTGAAAGAAATGGAACGGGCCATGAGGAACGCCAAAGAAAAAGCCGAAGAAAACGATAAACTCAAGTCTGCATTCCTGGCTAATATGTCCCATGAGATCCGATCTCCTATGAATGCCATCCTGGGGGCCTCTCAAATGCTTAAGAAGAAAAACCTGAAACCGGAAAAAACCAACCGGTTCCTTAAACTTATTGAAGACCGGGGAGAGGACCTGGTGCGCATTATCGACGATATTATTGACTTTTCCAAGCTGGAAGCCGGCACACTGAAGCTGTTCTATGAAACCATCAACCTGAATAACTTCCTGAACAACCTGCACATGGAGTTTTCTCAGGAGCGTAAACGGGAAGGAAAAGAGCATATCGCCTTCCTGCAACATAGAGGCCCCGGCGTGGAAGACCTTCGCTGGAAAACAGATAAAGTGCGCCTGAGACAAATCCTTATGAACTTCTTAAGCAATGCCCTGAAATTTACTAATGAAGGCCATATTATGCTGATAGTAAAACAGTCCGCAGACCATATGATCTTTGCCGTGGAAGATACGGGAATAGGCATTGCACCACAACACCTGGACTCGGTCTTTGAACGGTTCAGACAGGTGGACCTTAATTACAAATCCTCCCGCAGCGGAACCGGCCTGGGATTGTCTATCTCTCAAAACCTGGCCCAAAAAATGAACGGCCATATCCATGTGAAATCAAAAAAAGGTAAAGGAAGTACCTTTAGCCTGAAAATACCCCTGAAGCAAAAGACAGGGGAAAGCAAAACGACAGAACAAACAGAACAGGAAAAGCCGCAGAAAAACGGACGGGAAAAGCGGAAAGAAGAGCGCCCCACCCAATATAAAGACAGGAATGTTTTGGTGGCCGATCATAACTATGATCATTTTCTCCATATAAAAACCATAGCCCAATCCGCCGGAGTAAACGTGCTCTGGGCCAACAGCGCCAGCCAGGTGTTGAAGGTGCTGACCGGTAAGCTGGCATGCCACATGATCCTTATGGAAGTACGCCTGCCCGACGTGGATGGGCGGTCGCTGGCCAAAATTATCCGCAAAAAATACCCCCAAATACCCCTGGTGGCCCTCACGGAAATGGCATTCCATCAGGATAAAAAGGAAGCCGTACAACACGGATTCCATGACTATATCACCAAACCCCTGTCCAAAGAGCTGGTCCTGGCCATGTTGGATAAGTACCTTAAGACAACTGATGATAAAACCGGCTGAAATTAACCGGTGTTAGGGGCTGTGGTTGCTGGTGGGTGTGGGGGTTGGTAAAGGGCGGGTACGGGGTATATATAGTGTAAAGCCCTGACTGGCACGCAGTCAGGGCTCTGCATCTATGGCCCTCAGGTTTGAGATAGCCCGTGAGAAGTACTATGAGATTTTAATCTCACGCGCCGGCTTTGGCCTGGCCTCTTCACGCTTGGGTAACTTCACCGTAAGAATACCCTCGCCATAGCTGGCATTGATCTTTTCTGCGTCTACCAAATCCTCCGGCACGTGGAACGAACGTTGGAAAGACTGATAACGGAACTCCCGACGAGTGTAGTTCTCCTCATCTTCCTTCTGCTCATCCTGCTTCTCAGAGCAAATGGTCAGACGATCATTCTCCAGGTTTACCCTGAAATCACCCTTGCGTAAACCCGGTGCAGCCACATGGATCTGATAATCATCATCCGTCTCTTTTACATTCACTGCCGGTAAACTGGAGTCACCCGGTGCAAAATTGCTGGTGTTCCAATCTACCAGATCATCGTTGAAAAAGCGCTCAAAAAGATTGGGAATGGATGGAAAATTGCGCTCATCTCTTCTCTTTAATAGTGTCATTGCTAGACCCTCCTTTTTTTTAGTTCAACTTATATTGATTAACTTTTTTCTCTGTTTTCATTAACTACAGGTCAAACCCTGTGCCAATGGGAGAGGGTATGCTTGTTGGGTTTTTGTAAAATGCATATATACAGAGAGAAAACAGTTTGTTAGGGCTTGAAACACTGGTAAAAACCCGCCATAATGGCATTTAGTAGATTGGGAAAGCTGCCAAAATGGCGTAATTCTTTGTATTTGGGGATTGTTGTATTTTCGCCGGATGAATACAAACCATAAAAAATCATAAAACGATGAAGAAAAGAGGGTTTATTTTTACGTTACTCATGTTTTTCGCCATGGGGGTTCCCGTTTTGGCCTGTACCAGTTATTTGGTAACGCCCGGGGCCTCTTCAGACGGGTCTTCCATGATCAGTTATGCTGCCGATTCCCATATTCGTTATGGTGAGTTGTATTATTTTGAGGGGGGTTATAATGCTCCGGGGTCTTATTATCAGGTACATTACCGTGGCGACCATCGTCCATTGGCTCAGGTTCCTTTGCCAGAAAAGACATTTCGGGTGGTTGGTTATATCAATGAGAAGCAGGTTGCCATTGGTGAGACCACCTTTGTTGGTCGGCGTGAGCTTTTTGACACCCTGGGGGGAGTTGACTACACGGGTTTGATGCAGTTGGCTCTATTGCAAGCGCCTACGGCGCGTGACGCCATTCGTATTATTGGGGAGTTGGTGGAAGAGTATGGATATTACAGTTGGGGTGAGTCTTTTTCCATTGCTGACCCCAACGAGGTGTGGGTCATGGAGATTATTGGAAAAGGGGTGGATTTACAGTATGATGAGCACGGGGAGCCTTATAATGCGGATAAAGGTGCCGTCTGGGTGGCCAGGCGTATCCCCGACGGGTACATCTCTGCCCATGCCAACCATGCACGTATCCAAACCTTTCCCCTGTCTGATGCAAAGACATCCATTCATTGCAGGCAGTTTGACCAGTTGCATAACCCGGACATTACCACCATTTATGCTCATGATGTGATTGACTTTGCCCGCAGGAAGGAATATTTTTCCGGTGGTGACCGTGATTTCAGCTTTTCCCGGGTGTATGCACCCATGGATTTTGGTGCGGCACGCTTCTGTGAAGCACGCGTATGGAGCATGTTCAAAGAGGTGGCCTCCGGTATGGAGCCATATGAAGACTACGCCATGGGGTATGATATGGACAATGCTATGCCATTGTATATTAAGCCGGAAAGGAAGCTTTCCGTGGCCGATTTAATGGCCTTTAAGCGGGATTATCTCACCGGCACAGACTATGATATGACTCAGGATGTGGGTGGTGGACCTTTTGGAAAGCCATACCGGTTCCGGCCGCTGACCTGGGAGGTGGACGGAAAAACATACTTCCATGAGCGTACCACTGCCACCCAGCAAACCGGCTTCTCTTTTATTACTCAGTCACGAAAACAGTACCCCGGCTCCATTGGTGGGGTGATCTGGTTTGGTGTGGATGATGCCAACCTTTCCGTTTATGTACCTATGTATGCCGGCATTAATCATGCTCCGAAAAAATTTGAGGAAGGGTATGGAAGCATTCTGGAGTATAAGGATGATGCGGCCTTTTGGGTGTTTAACAAGGTGGCCAACTACGCTTATGGACGGTACTCACTGATGATCGATGACATCCGAAAAGCACAGGAAGAGCTGGAAAGCAGCTTCCTGATGTTTGTTCCCGCCGTTGATAAAATGGCCCTGGAGCTGTATGAGCAAGACCCGGAAAAGGCTAAACAATTCCTTACCAGTTTTTCCGCAGCTATGGGTGACCATACCGTGGAACGGTGGGAGGAACTGTTTCGCTTTTTAATGGTTAAATACCTGGATGGGAATATTAAAAAGGAAATAGACGGAGAGTTTCTTACCAATGAATATGGTAAGTATCCCATAGTGGAGTTTCCCGGATACCCGGAATGGTGGCTTCGACTGATCATTGAAAATACGGGCGATACCTTCCGGTATCTGGAGGAGGACCCGGAGGATCAGGAGGATCAGGAGGATCAGGAGGAATAGGATAAGCGTGGTGACCAGTTGCCCTTTATGGTTTTTTCCGTGCGCTTACATGGAGCCATAGATCATTCCCGAGATGGTGGCCATAATGATCACCAGCAGGGCATAGACCACCGTTTTTTGTGTTCCCATAACGCCTCGTATTACCAGGAGGTTTGGCAATGACAGTGAAGGTCCGGCCAGCAGCAATGCCAGTGCCGGGCCTTTATTCATTCCGGCGGCGAGCAATCCCTGCAGAATGGGTACCTCGGTGAGTGTGGCAAAGTACATAAATGCTCCGATCACCGAGGCAAAGAGGTTGGAATATATGGAGTTGTCGCCCACAAAGGCGGTGACATATTCTGAGGGGATGATGCCCGGGATGGCGGTGTCGCCGTGGGTTGACCCCAGCAGGAACCCTGCGGCAACCACGCCGATGGCCAGCAGGGGCATGATCTGACGGGCAAACTCCCAGGTAGAAAGGGTCCATTCTTTGTTGTCTTCATCGTTTTTATCCAGCAGGGTGATTACGCTGAGGGCAGCAATGGCGGTGACCATGGCAATGACCGGCCCGCCCACTACGGCAGCCACCGCTGTGGCAACAGCCGAAAGGGCCACCCACCACCAGGTGATCTTTAAGATACGGATAAGGGAATAGATCAAAAACATGGAAAGCAGTGCCGTGATCTGCCACTTATGGTCAAAGATCCAGTGCCAAAGCCCCGGATCAGCGCTCTCTGACGGAGCCCCCCAGTTGGCAAATACCAATATGAGCACCAACGTGAAAAAGTGCCAGGAGGTTTGCCATAAAGGCCGCTTTTCAGGGGTTTGGGGAAAGTTCATCTGCTCTTCTTTCTTCTCCTTTTCCTCCTTCCGGTATATAAAGGCCATAACCAGGCCAATGACAATGGCGAACACCACCGCACCGATAATCCGGGCAATCCCCATCTCAATGCCCAGAATGCGGGCGGTGAGGATAATCGCCAGGATATTGATGGCCGGACCCGAATACAGAAAGGCCACTGCAGGGCCCAAACCGGCACCTCGCTTGTGAATGCTGGAAAATAAAGGCAAAATAGTGCAACTGCACACGGCCAGAATGGTGCCCGAAACACTGGCTATACTGTAAGAAATCCACTTTTTGGTGTTGGCACCAAAATACTTGATCACCGCACCCTGGCTCACAAATATGGCAATAACCCCGGCAATAAAAAATGCCGGCAGCAAACATAATATCACATGCTCGCGGGCATAATATCGTAGCAGGTCCATAGCAGCATAAATGGCCGTCATAAAGGACTTGTCACCCACAGGCAAAAAATAGGCCGCCAAAAAAAAGGCGATAAACCAAAATAATATCTTTAACTCTTTACGGGTATCCATAGCTAGCTTTTTTTCGGGTTACATCAAATAGATGTTGATTATCAAATATACTCCCGCGGCAATAAAAATAATGCCCACGATTTTGCGAAACCAATATTCAAAGATTTTAATATTGTTATAAAACTTTCCTGCTGCCGATACCATATAGGCCACCAGGATGGCAAATAGGATGACGGGCAGGGCGGTGGCAATGGAGAATGTGAGGGGCAGCAGAAGTCCTTCCGGGCTGCCCAGGGTCAGGGGAATGAGAAACAAAAAGTACAGTACGCCGCTGTAAGGGCAAAAGGCCAGGGCAAAGAAAAAACCCAGCAGCAGCACACTCCAAAACCCGCCCGACTTGCTCCTCTCTTCCACTTTGGAGGTGATCCCAGTCAGCCCGGGGAACCTTATCCTGATCAAATCCAGCATAAATACACCGATAATAATTAGAAGGGGGCCCAGCAGCCGTTCACCATACCTGGCGATCACCGACTGGACGGCCGCCTGGTCGGTGCCCAGCAAAAAAATACCGGCCAAACTCACGTATGCAAGGGTGCGCCCTAAAGTGTAAATCAAACTTTGCCTCAATATCAAATGCTTTTGACTGATGTTGCGACTTAAAAAGCCGATGGCAGAAATGTTGGTGGCCAGAGGACAGGGACTGATGGCTGTCATCAACCCCAGAATGAAGGCCGTATATAGCGGCCAGTCCGAACCCTGCATTAATTGATCTAAAAAATCCATAATAGCAATTGATGTTATTTTAAACCTGCTTTTTATTAATACATAACTATCCTGTTCAGACCGGAATACCAGCCTGTTAAAGAATGTCAGGAAAAATTATTATGCCTTTATCCGGTGGCCCCTGTGGGCAGAAACGGCTAAAGTAACGAGTGCAGACAGCTTATATATCAGAGGTGTTCATTAACCGCACTACTGATTAACTCCTTCAGCTTTTCCGGATTGGAACTGGCCATCTGAAAAGCTTCCATGGTCAGGTCTGTTATTTCATCTCCCGATGCCACAATCAGGGACGACCATCCCACTCCGTACTTGCCGGCAAGCTCCTTATTATGTTGCCGCTCAAAATTTACAGCATGGAAAGCTACCTGATTGTTGCTTCCAAACACCTCATTTACTGCTGCCTTACTTACGTTTTCCACTCCGTTGCAGGCCGGGCATCGCCGGTCGCCATGGAAGTAATATACCTCCACTTTATGCTCTCCATAGGTCGGATTGCCCTGGACTTCCGGATTGTTGGCTTCTGTACCAGTCTCGCCGCCGACATTGCACGCCCACAGGAAAAAACCCGGAAGGACGAACAATAAGGCAAAAGACCGGATAAGGGAATTCATGATTGGTTTATTCATCGGTGGCATAAATTATAAAAATTAATAATAAACGGTGATCTGTTTCTAAATTACCGGTTGGTGATCAGTTGGATAATCTCTTTTTTTGAGGGGACCTTCCCACTGATGACCACTTCATCGTCAATGACCAGTGCCGGGGTGCGCATTACACCGTAGTCCATGATCTTCATAATATCATCCACTTTCCCCACAACGGCATCCACGCCCGCTTCTTCCACTGCTTCCCGGGTAACCTTTTCCAGTGTTTTACACTTGGCACATCCGGGGCCTAAGACTTTTATTACCATTTTTATAGTTGTTTTAAATATTTACACATTCCGGTGTGGACCCTATTGTTGGGCCCCTTTTAAAGCCATTGATCCCGGTTAAAGCCATTGATCCCGGCATCCGGGGCATCATTGGATTTTTTACCGTGTTTCGTCAACGGCTTCAGCAATCGCTGCTTCCAGCTTGTCCATGTCCCGGTCGCGACGATATTCCGCCAGGGCATGGCTCATATCTTTGCTTTTTCCATTAGCGGAGTTC
Organism: Bacteroidales bacterium; assembly: GCA_003557725.1. Taxonomy (GTDB): domain Bacteria; phylum Bacteroidota; class Bacteroidia; order Bacteroidales; family PWNQ01; genus PWNQ01. The sequence continues at coordinate 26,226 of PWNQ01000188.1, forward strand.
ACTACTACCAGCGACATGGAGCGGGCATTGTGTGCCTTTACCAGGTCTGCGTTGTCCGGACTGGCTATGCGCACAACGCGAAAGACCACGTCTTTGCTGTTATAGTTTTGCTCCATCGCCTCCTTTACCTGTCCTGAGAAAAACTCACAGGCACGTGCCTGGCAACACCCCAGGTCGGCTCTAAAGTAAAGCACTTCCACATTCTGTGCTTTGGCCTGGCCGGCAAACAGGAGCCCGGCAAGGATAAAAAAGACAATCTTTTTCATAGCTTGGTCATTTAAAAGGTTAATAAACGGAATATTGTCCGCGGTTTATCTACTATTGGGTTACTTTTCCTGTAATGCGAAATACTTGCGTTTGTCGTTTACTGCAATTGGACTGCACCGTTACGGACCTGGAAATATTTTGCGCTCTGGGATGCAACCGGAAGCGTACTTTAATGGTTCCCGATTCCCCGGGGCTGATGGGTTCCTGCGGGTAGTTTTGTACATGGGTGCCGCAGCAGGCCCGTACCGACGTTAGCAGTAAGGGTGCATTGCCTGTATTGGTGAACGGGATGTCCAAATAAAACCAGTTTCCTTCCGGCATGGAATCCACCGGAAAACTGCCGTAATCGTGGCGTTCTTTATCAAAGCTTAGCTGGGGGCCACCCTGATGCAGGCTGTGTGAAGCCAGCATAAACGAGGCAACGGCAGCTAATGCGATAATAAGTACTTTTCTATATAACATGATATTACTTTTTGGGGTTAAGGTTATTTTTCTGGTCACAGGAAAATAAATGACAAAACATGTTGCGGGCCGCCTCCCAGCGCTCACGGTTTAAGCAATACTTAATCTTGGGTGTTTCGATGGTGCCCTGGATCAGTTTTGCCTTTTTTAGTTCTTTCAGGTGTTGGGAAAGGGTGCTCTTGGCGATGGGTAATAGCTGCGACAGGTCTCCGCTGTAGCAACAGGCACGCCGGGAAAGAAACTCCAGCACAAACAGCCGCACCGGGTGCCCCAGTGCCTTGGCATACATGGCCAACTCCTCCTGGCGCAGGGTAACCCCCGTGGAGGTAGGCTCTGCAACGGCTTTATCCATGTTCAAAGTGTTGCTTTCTGATGCCGTACATGTTTTTTCCCTTTCCATAAATATGGTTATTTGTTGTTCGCAAAAATACGAATAGTTTTTAAACGGACAGGTTTTTTTATTATTATATTGAGTATGGTATAAAAACACAACATTTTCAAATCCGCTGAGAAATCAGTTTTGTCCAATTTTAAAGGATGCTTGATTTTCAGCGAAACCACCCTTACTCATAATTTGTTGTTTGTAAAAAAATGAATGGTTTGGTAACCTCAAGTCTAAAATTGCGGATACGGAACATTTACGCACCATCTATGGTTTATGGCCATAGGTTACGGTACCGGTTATTGGAAACACTATTGCTGGGCGGTCGCTGCTGTTGGAGTACACGGTAATTGCGCGTAAGAAAGTCCGTATCCGTGGTCTCAGGGTCAGGCTCAGTTGTATGGTTGCGGTATCTCCCGGGTTAATGGGTTCTTGTGGCCGGTTGATCAGCTCTGTTCCGCAGCATGCATTTACACTGTTAATTGTCAGGGGTTCATCACCGGTATTGGTAAAAAGAACATCCAGATAGATGGCTGTATCCCGGGTAATGGTATCTACGGGGATATCTCCAAATTCGTGTTTATCTTTAACAAAAGTCAGCCGGGGTCCGGTGGTGGGTTGTGCGGCGACGGGCAAGATGAGCAGCATCAGGGCGATTGCGGCCAGCCAACCCCTTGCTATTGTTACATTGATATGGTAATTCATTTGATTTGGGCCTGTATCCCGGATTGGGTGTGCTGGTTGATATCCAGGATTGGGTGTGATGGTTGTTATGGGTTTATTAATTCAGATGTACATGCTTACTTATTCTCTGAGTATGGTAACGGTTCCGGTAGCGGTTTCTTGTTGCAGGTAAGATTCGTATTCCAGGATATAATAGTATACCCCATCGGGGTGGTTGTCGCCGTCCCAGTCGTTTCGGTAGTTATGGGCTTCATACACCTTCTTTCCCCATCGGTTATAGATGAGCAGTCTGGATGTTTTCAGCCGTTCAATATTTTCGATCTCGAAATAGTCGTTCACCCCGTCACCATTGGGGGTGATCACGTTGGGGATGGTGATTTCGTCCACCACCACCTGAATGGTTTTATAGGTAGTATCGGGGCATCCTTCGTCGGAGTATGCGATAAGCATCACGCGGAATGATCCGTCTCCCTGGTATGTATAGGATGGGTTTTGCAGGTTTGAGGTATCGTCTGTGGCCAGTGGGTCGTCGAAGTTCCAGTGCCAGGCCGAGGCACCGCCGGTGGATTGGTCGTAGAACTGTATGATGGGGTTATTGAAGGAGGCTATTTCGGGGTCAGCGGTAAAGTCGGCCACGGGCTGTGGGAATGCTTTGATCACGTTGGTAAGCAGTAGGCTATCGCTACAGCCGTCGTCGGTGGTGGCGATCAGCTTGATGTCATAGTTGCCTGCATTTTGGAAGGTATGGGTGGGGTTGGCAGTGGTAGACGTGTTTCCGTCGCCAAAATCCCAGTGCCACTGGGTAGTATTGGGGCTGCACATTTCGTCAAAATCCACCGTAAGTGGTGCACAATCTTCCATTGGGTCGGGGAAAAAGCTCACCTGTGGCTTGGGGCTGACGGTTACATGAACCGTATCTTTCACTACCGGGCAGTCGGTGGTATCGGAAACGGTAACCACGTAGGTGGTAGACTGGCTGGGTGTGCCCACCGGGTTGGCAATGGTTCCGTTGTTCAGTGTCACTGACGGAGACCACTGATAGGAGTAAGGTGGGAGCCCCTCACTGGCAAATACATTAAGCATTACCGAGTCCTGGCAGATCAAGGTATCCGGCGAGGTGGTCAGGTCTATGGGCATATAATCATCGATATAAACGGTTACCGTGTCTTTGGAGCAAACCGAAGTGGGGATAACTAAGTTGAAGTCTCTAATTCCCTGAATGTTTCCGGTAGCATATGGAGCGACAACCACCTCTCCGGAGAGGTGGCCGGCAGGAATTACGATGCTATCGGGGATCTGGGGGAAGTCTACTCCATTGACAGCAGCACCGAACATGGTGTCGATGGGGATCACATAATCATTGGGTCTGATCTGGTTGGCCCGGGCAATGATGGATATTTCATGACAACCTTCCAGCGCTGTATTTCCTGCTCCGGGCACATTGGATTCGGTGGAGATGGACACGGCATCGGCCGAAAAGCTGTTTTCTTCCAAAAACACGGCAGAGTCATAAATGGCGTCTCCCGCATCCCCAATGGCGATCTTAAAGCTGTAGCTCTCGCAGGGAGTAACCACCACTTCGGCGGTAAGAATAGTGGTTAATCCATTATATTCAAGGGTTTGTCCACCTGTGCCTGTGCTGGTATTGTCGATATAATAATTGCAGTTAACACAGGGCCCGTTATTGGCGGTGCCGTTGTTTACATTATCAATAGCCACAGGCAGGTTGGTGCCCGGAATAAGGGCAATATTATGGTGAACATACTGGCCGCCGGCAGGATTGGGGCCGCTGACAAAAAAACCAAAGACATCATTATAATTGGAATTGACAAAGTTGGGATACTCTTCAGAGGCAAATACGTACTGGAAGCGCAGGGTATCTCCGATAGGGATGAAGTCAAACTCAATCACCGCTGCATCGTTAATGGTGTATCCGGGTATTAAGGCGGCTAACTGGGGGTCGCTGCCCGTGCCGTTATCGGTGGAGGTGATGCCCGTATTGGGGCCGGGAGCATCGGCTACATCACCGGTGGATAAGATCACCCCGGCATCCAGGTTCATTACCGTGAAACCACCGTTATTAAACCGGCCAATAGCATCCGGATTGCCTGAAAAGGTGACGTTGGAAACCGTCACTCCGGTGCCGATAAGCACATTGTTAACCAATTGCTGAGGGGTTTGGGTCTTGTTGATCTGAAGCTGTGACCATAAGGGGCCACCGGATAGCATAAGGATCATGAAGGCCAGGATCAATGGCCTGAAAATGCTGATGATGGAGAATAAAACCTTGAAGCTGGTCATATAAATAACTTTTTAAGATTGAAAAATGGTTGTCCGGCGATCAAGCCCATGCTTTCAGACAGCCGATACTGTGAGCTGGCTAAATTCAAACCGGGTAACCTGTTTGAATTGTTCATTGTTAAGGTTGTTTTTCATAAAACGAAAGTACAACCCCAGAGAATCCGAAGGGCCTTCTTTGGCCTGTCCGGCAGGCAAAACCAGTGAGAAGTGATAATCGCTGGGGGCAGTAACATGACAGGAACGGCAGGTGTTGCCCAGCCAAACGTCCAGCTTGCCGCTGAAAGACAGAGCCTGGTCTGTGGTGTTCAAATACTTGAATTCTACATACTCATGATGGTAGCTGGGGGTCTTTTCAACTACCGTCCTGTAGTATACCTCAATACCCTCATGGGTTTGGAATAGCTTCCACTCATCAGCGGAGGAGCCGGATGAGGAATAGCCTGTTAATAAGATAAAGGACAACAAGGCAACGGGTACTGTGAATATATTTAACATACCATGAATGATTTTTTGTTAATACTATTTTGTTAATACTATTTTGTTAATACTA
>PWNQ01000025.1 GCA_003557725.1 Bacteroidales bacterium
CGCTGAAATTATTACGCTCCTGGTCTATTGCCTGGAAAAAGGCCAGACCACACTCAACCGTGACGAGCTGAAAAAACTGCTGCATATTTAGAGCAGATACCCTTTTGCAGAAAGAATTACAGGGCAAATATTTCCTTTAACACTGCAGACAATCACCCAAACAACGAAGAGGGCAGCCAAACCATCTTTAACAATGACTTCCTCACTCCCATCATCATGATGATGTTGCCAAAATAACAAGATCCGGTCCGCTTAATTAATAAATTGTGTTTTTTGCTTTCAAGTCTACTGTTAAGTGTCACATCAATCAACTTCGATAAACGTTATAGCCTTGGACCGTGACTTGCTCAATTTTCTGTTATGGAAGCAAGGCCCAGCGATGAGTGGGTAAAAAATTTGGTTTATTTAGGATATAATGAAACTGTTATGAAATAATTTTTACAAAAAGGAAGGATCCCATGACATATTATATTTTATTCGATAATACCGATTGTAATTTTAACTGCAGCGGTGAACAGGTAACGATTATTCCTCTTACAGAAAGGGAAGGGCACATCGAGCAGTTGGACAAGTGTGATGCCTGCCCCCAGGGAGATTGTACCCAGGACAAAAAAAATGTGTTTATACAAGAATTCAACCATCGGAAGGTACGGCTTCCCGGATGGTTTGAAGGCACCTGGAAGGAAGCAGCTCGGATGAATCCCGATATGATTAGTACTAAAATCAAGCCCCGGGATCTTGTCTTCATTTTTTTCCCCAAATGACGCTTTTTCTATCCCCTCTAAACATAGTGGAACAAAAGCAACCGGGTGTTGAGAACGATCAAGCTTTTTTTCCCGTAACATCATTTAAACGTCGAAACAAGGTTACAAACAGGAGAGCATAATGAATCTAAAAAAAGAAGATTTATACAGTTATCCCGTTTTGGAGCTGGATCATACCCTGGCTGAGGCCTCTCACCAGCTGCTTAAACATCACCTCTCCGAAATCAATATCATCAATGAAAAAGGCCACTTTGTCGGCACCATTTCCAAAACTCATTTAGTTGAGGCTCTAGCCCGAAACATCTCCGCTAGTTCTACCATAAAAGAACTGCTTACTTCACTGCCCCACATTAATAATGAAGCAGGGCCCCAACGCTTAGATAACCGAGAGCAACCGCACCTGATCGGCTTTGAACTCATCATTGATTCCGTATACAATCCGGTGATATCTATCGATGCCTCGGGAAACATCCAGGTATTTAACCGGGCGGCAGAAAAATTAGTCGATCTCAAGGCTGAGGATGTCCGGGGACGCAACATTAAAGAAGTATTCACCAATACCAAACTTTTAGAGGTAATGGAAACCGGGGTAGTGCAATCTATTCAAAAGATTGTTCTGGGAAATAAGACCTTTATCTCCAATCGAACCCCCATCATTAGGGACGGGGTGATCGTGGGCGCCGTGGGAGTGCTGCAGGAAGTATCTGAACTGGAAGCAATATCAAAGGAACTGGCCTATACCAAAAAATTGAACCAGGAACTGGATGCGATTATAGAATCTTCCTTTGATGGCTTATACATTACCGATGGCCTGGGTAATACCCTGCGGGTAAACAAAGCGACCGAAAGGATTACCGGGGTGCTGGAAGAAGAAGTGATTGGCCGCAATATGGCCGATCTGGTAAAGGATAAAGTTTTTTCCCGCTCAGGCTCTTTATTGGCCTTGGAAAAAAAAGAAACTGTTACTACGGAACTGGATACCAAAACCGGCAAAACTCTCCTGGTTACAAGCACCCCCATCTTTGATGACGATCAAAATATCTTCCGGGTGGTTACCAATGTCCGTGACATCACCGAGCTCAATCACTTAAAACAACGGTTGGAACATATGGAAGATTTAAGTCGGGTATATCATAGTGAATTACAGCACCTGAAGCTAAAAAATTCTAAACGCATCGTTTACGGATCATCAAAAATGGAAGATATTATTAAGCTGGCCATTCGCTTGTCCGAATTCGACTCTACTGTTCTCATCCAGGGCGAATCCGGGGTAGGAAAGGAATTAATGGCTGAGATTATCCATTCTAACAGCAGTCGCAAGGATAAACCTTTCATAAAAATTAACTGCGGGGCCATCCCGGAAAACCTGCTGGAGACTGAGCTTTTTGGCTATGAAGCAGGCGCCTTTACCGGAGCTAGTAAGGGTGGAAAAGTAGGGCTTTTTGAACTGGCAGACGGCGGGGTGCTTTTTCTGGATGAAATCGGTGAGATGCCATTAAACCTGCAGGTAAAATTATTACGCTTCGTCCAGGATCAGACCATAACCCGGGTGGGAGGAGTAAGACCTATCCGGGTAAATGTACGGATACTGGCTGGTACCAATCGCGATTTAACCGAGATGATCAGCTATAATCATTTTAGACAGGACCTTTACTACCGGTTAAATGTGGTGCCACTGGTTGTTCCTCCATTAAGGAAAAGAAAGGAAGATATCCCCCTTTTAGCGCAACACTTTCTTAATGTTTACAATAAAAAGTATCAATTAAGAAAACGCCTGACCCATGAAGTCCTGAATTCCATTCTTGCCTATGATTGGCCCGGCAATGTCAGGGAACTGGAAAACCTGATGGAACGTCTGGTTGTAGTTACGGCTAATGATACCATCACCCGGGCAGACTTGCCGGCATGGGCCAAAAATATAGATACCCTGGCTGATTGCTCTGAATCTGAAATCCTCACCTTAAAGGAAGCAGTGGAAAAAATCGAGCGCCAGGTACTGGAAAAGGCATTTTCCCGTTACAAGTCAACCTATGAGATTGCGAAAGTCTTAAACGTGAACCAATCCACCGTTGTACGCAAAGCCTCAAAGTACAAAATAAAGAACAATCATTCCCGCTGTAATCAATAAAAGGCGAAAAACAGGGCCTATTTGATATAAATGGCCCGGTTTTATGCATTTGGTTTCCTTTCGCCTTAGTAACGATTATTAAGCGTAAATATTCAGCCTCTGAGGAATATCGTTAACCACCACATCTAATGATACAATCATCGCTGCCCTTACTCATTTAGTTGAGGGATAAAAATTTATATGTTTCTAGTCCAAAGCGAAGCCATTGCCGGTCCACCGCCCACACAAAGAGATGCCCCTCCCAGGGTGAGCCCCAAACGCTCCATTTCATAGTATAAGCTGACCACTATGCGCAACGCCGTGGATCCTACCGGATGGCCCAGCGCTATTCCTGAACCGTTGTGATTGACTTTATCCAGGCTTAGTTCCATGCCAAACTCCTCTTTTAACATTCTGCCTACTCCAAGCCACTGGGCGGCAAAGGCCTCATTGATCTCCCAGTACTCTATATCCTCAAACGTTAACCCACTCTGCTGCAAGGCCTTGGGGATGGCTACTGCCGGGCCTAAACCCATTATTAAGGGATCAATCCCTTCGCTACAGATGGTTATCATTTTCATCAGCGGTGTCACGCCCAGTTCCAGGGCTTTGTCTTTGGACATAACCACCACCGCCGAGGCCCCGTCATTTATTCCGGAAGCATTGGCCGCTGTAGTTACCCCTTCTTTTTTGAATACCGGGGCCAGTTTGCTCATCTTTTCCAGGTTAGCGTCTTTAATAGGATGTTCATCCGTATCAAAAAATTTCGACCCTTTTTTACTCTTTAATTCCACCGGTACAATTTCCCTTTTAAAAATCCCTTCTTGGATGGCTTTGGTGGCACGGTTGTGGCTGATTACCGCCAATTCATCACATTCTTCCCGGGTAATACCATATTTTTCTGCTACATTTTCTGCTGTCATTCCCATATGGCCGGGAACCAATTCATCAAACAAACCATCATGGAGCATAGAATCTTCCACCTTACCGGGCCCCATGCGATAACCCATCCGGCCCTTGGGCAGTAAATAGGGTGCATTGGTCATGCTCTCCACCCCAATAACCAAACCGATTTCGGTTTTTCCCAACATGATGTTGTGGCAGGCAATTTCCAATGCCCGCATCCCGGAAGCACAATTTTGGTTTATCGTTACAGCGCTGCTGCGGGCCGGCAGTCCGATTCTCATTCCTACCTGCCTTGCGGGCAGGGATCCCTGCATCCCTGTATATAATTGGCCCATACATATTTCATCGATTAAATCCATGGCTATCCCGGATCGGTTGATGGCTTCTCTTCCTGCAGTTATAGCTAGTTCCCGGGCTGTAACATTGGCTAAGGTTCCCATAAACCCTCCAATGGGTGTGCGGCAGGCACTTACAATAACAACTTCCTTCATTAGAATACCCCCCATATTATTTATATCTTTGCGACTGCTGCCAAGGTTAGATGATTTCACCTCCTTACCCGCAACTTAAAACTGGACCGTTTTTTTTAATCCTTACATTCTTTATACAAGCAAATTTCATGCCAGCAAGCAGCTTCCAAACCGTCCCAGCATCTTTTTTTGCGGGTGCTCCTTTTTCCCTGACCAAAAATAATGTGATGCCGGAAGCATATTGAAAAATGATATCTGTCCTGTTTACCACCTCTGGCCCGAAGGATGCCTGAACATCGTTCCTGAACAAAAAACCGGGCATAAAAAAAAGAGCCTTTGCTCCTTTGGCACCGGGTCAATGAATTATTCGCAGGTATTAGTTTTTTCTTACCGTCTCTTTCAGGGCCATGTCCCCGGTAAATAGTTTCTTAAATGAAAAAGCCACAATCATGAAACACCCTAAAGCTACGGCAGCAGCAATCATGATCATTACTACAAACTGGTATCGTACCGCCATTTGGGGATCCATTCCGGCCAGAATCTGTCCGGTCATCATCCCCGGCAGGCTGACCAAGCCAACCACCATCAACGAATTAATGGTCGGAGTCATACCGGCCGCCACAGCATTTTTCACTAAATCTCTTACTGCCTCCCATGGAGTAGCCCCAAAGGTAAGCAACGCTTCAATCTGATCTGCCTTGCCGTAAACTTCGCTATACATTCGGTCCAGGGATAATGCAATCCCATTCATGGAATTTCCCAGGATCATGCCAAAAATAGGTATCAAGACCTGTGCTGTATACCAGGGGGATGGAGAAATAATTAATACAACAACGATGGTACCGACTAAAAAAGTACTGGAAGAGAGGGCAATGAAAGAAATAAATGTTGGATTATGGGGTGATTTTGTTATTCGCTTTCCGGCTTCCCGGGCGGCAATATAACACATGAGAAGGATAATGGGGAGTAGCAGGAGAAAGTGGTTAATAATAAAAAGGTAGGCCAAAACATAACCGATCAAGGTTAACTGCAGGAAGGCTCTGCAGGTACCCCAAAACAAAGATGGTAACAACCCTAATTTTAAAAAAGCCGAGACCATGCCGGCTAATAATACCAAGCCCACACTAAAGGCCAGCTGTGAATTGGATATAGGTATATAGGAATAGTCCACTTAGTGTTATCCCTCATCCCCGGATAAAATCTCTAAAACCGTGAAGGCAGGTATATCTTCAATGTCTTCCTCGGAGTGTGATACCAATATGGCACCTCTTCCCGGTTCTGTCTCCAGCCATTCCACCAGTACCTGTAACACTTTTTTTTTGGTCCGAGAGTCTAAATGAGCGGTAGGTTCATCTAACATTAAGATCCGGGGTTCTAACAGGAGCGCCCTGATCACAGCTAGGCGCGAACCTTCTCCCCCGGAAAGGGTTTGAGCCTCACGGGCTATGGTTTCGGAAGATATGGACAGTGCCTCACAATAGTGCTCAAGCTTATTATAATCCAGGCTTTTCTTCTCCCTCACCGTCTTTAAGGCGAAAGGGATATGAAGATTATCTGCTCCGGTTCCCGCAAAAATCACCGGTTTTTGCGGGACATAATGCACCATAATTCTCCATTTCGGAGCGGGAATCTGCATCCAGTCCTGCCCCTGAAAAAACACCTTTCCCCCGTCCGGTGGAATTAACCGGGCCAACAATCTTAAAAAAGTGGACTTGCCTGAACCGGAAGGACCCCTTACCATTAATATTTTCCCCTCTTGCACCCGGCCTGAAACCCGCAGTGAGTGATGAGGGTTGATCACTTTCGTCAGGTTCTTAAACTCTAACAAATCTGCCATGACCCCAGTCTGCTGTTTTCTTATTTGCGACGGTAGCGTCCGGCTTTGCCCCGGCCTTTGTTTCTCTGGCTGCGCTCATATCTTTTTAAGACTTCATACACTTCGTCGACAAACTCCATGGGGATTTCTATAAATGTGGTATTGCTGGAAATTTCAATGTCGCCAACCTGTTTGGGACTGAGCTTGGTATTGGAGGTTAAATAGTTTACCAGGATGCGGGGATGCACCCCCTGCAGTTTCCCCATGGATAGTTCCACATTTACCATATCCCTGTCAGAATATCTTAAATCGGTTTCTTCTATTTCCGGTGTTTCATTTTCCATGAGCCTGATGCAGGCGGCTACTAAATCGGTAGCATCATAAATGTTTAACAGTCTCTGGGCCAAGTCTTTTTGCATCTCGGTAGTACTCTGAATAGCCTGATCCACTTGTTTGGTTAATCTATCCTGCTTGCGTTCAATAGCATCTTCTAAGGTGGGGAGGATTTTTCGCGCAATTTTTTTGCCGATTAACCTCTCAATGAATCTAATCTGCTTAAACTGGCGCGGTTCCACCAGGGTAATGGCATCACCGTCTCTGCCGGCTCTGCCTGTACGGCCGATACGATGAACATAGCTCTCCGGATCTTCGGGGATATCATAATTTATTACATGGGTTACCAGCTCGACATCAAGACCCCTGGCAGCTAAATCAGTCGCGACTAAAATCTCAATGTTGCCCTGACGAAACTTTTCCATGACACTGTCCCGCTCTCTTTGTGACATATCTCCATGTAAACCATCCACCCCATATCCTCTTATCTCTAAGGCCCGGGCCAAATGGTCCACTCCCTTTTTGGTACGGCAAAAGATTAGACACAGGGCCGGGCTTTCTACATCCAAGATCCGGCAAAGGCTTTCAATTTTTTTAGCTGGATTGATATCATAATATGATTGCTTAATTAAGGGAACCGTAATCTCTTTCGGTTCAATCAGAATGATTTCAGGATCTTTCATGAATTTTGCTCCCAGGGCCCTGATTTCTTCCATCAGGGTAGCAGAAAATAGAAATGTTTGCCGGTCGGTTGGACATTGGCTTAATATTTTTTCAATATCGGGCATGAAGCCCATATCCAACATTTCATCCGCTTCATCCAGAACCACATATTTCAACTGCCTGAAGTTGATGGTTCTTCTTTGAAAATGGTCTAATAATCTGCCCGGGGTGCCTACAATGATTTCCGGCTGTTTCTTTAAGGCCCGCAACTGTATATCAATAGACTGGCCTCCGTATACTGCCAGGGTATATATCTGCAGATTTTTTCCCAGGGATGAAATCTCTTCTGCCACCTGAACGGCCAGCTCCCTGGTAGGACATACTACCAAGGCCTGCAAACCGTTGCCTTTAGTGATACCGTTTAGTATCGGGATCCCAAAAGATGCGGTTTTACCGGTACCCGTTTGGGCCTGCCCCATAATATCCCGTCCCTGTAAAGCAGGGGGAATAGATTTATCTTGAATTGGAGTCGGGCTGTCAAAGCCTTTCTCAACGATCGCTTCCTGTAATTGGGGTTTTAAATTCATGTATTCAAAACTCTGTTTGATCATGCTTTCCTCCTTCGTTTTTTCCTTTTATGGTAAAGTATATTCCTTTGCAAAAAACCATTTTTAAACGCTTATTTGATTTGGTTTGGCTGGGTTCAGGGCCAAAGTCCAATCATATCCATTATAGATTATATTCTTCTGTTTAAGCTACAGGCATTATACCACATAAGTCAGCACAAAAAGTATGGTATTGATCGTACAAGGGAACTTCCGGCTTCTCTTTGAGTCTAAACCGTTGGCCCCTCGAACTGGCGCCGCCACTCATCCCGCCAAGACCGCCTCTGCTCCTCTGATCATGATTAGCCCGCAACCCACGGATGCCGCTTTGGAAGCTATTACAGTAATCTTATTGCTGGCCAGCTGATCCCTGACCATACAGGCCGCCTGGTATGTTCCGCTTAATGCCGAAGAAAAGGCAATATAAATCACTTCATCATCGCTTTCCCGCAAAATTCTTTTAAATTCGTTCTTAAAATCAAGCGGTGTAATCTGGGCCGTAACCGGTATTACCCCCGTTTCAGCAATTAACCGGTAAAATTCCTTAGGTGTGATCTGCAGGCTATTCCTGTAAGTCACATCATTCATGGTCACCTGCATATGAAACATGTTAACCTGATACTGATCTATAACGTACTGTTCCAAATCAGCTCCGCTGTCGGTATAAATCCTTATGCGCGCCATTTGCCATCCTCCTCAGGTCAGCAATCATGCCAGGGAATTGTTCCCAACTCATAAATAATTCTCCCATCAGCCCTATCCATATCACAATATGTTATATAATGAGGTAAAAAGCATCTATCCGTGGAAATTTACTGTTATTTTATCGTTTCAGGCATTTTTTTACAAGTTGCTACTATTTCTGGCATGAAAGGAGAACCCAATATGAGTAAAATTGTGATAATCGGTGGAGTAGCTGGCGGGATGAGTGCCGCAGCCAAGGCCAGGCGCACAAATCCCCGGGTAGATATAAAAGTGTTTACCGATAGCCCCTATTTTTCTTATGCCAGTTGTGGTTTGCCTTATTTTATCGGCAATCAAATCCCTGAACTGGAAAAACTTCTGGCTCGTTCACTGGCTGACTTTCATCAGCAAAATATTGCTCTTAACACTGAAAACCGCGTACTTAAAATAGATTCTGACCGCCACAGGGTTATGGTCCAAGATCTAAAAGATGAGCGGGTTTTTCATGAAGAATATGATCGTCTGATAATTGCAACGGGAGCCCGTCCCCTAATCCCCAACCTTCCCGGGATAGAGCTTCCCGGAATTTTCGCTCTGCGCAATATCCCGGACAGCCTGGCCATTAAAGGGTACCTGACTGCCCATAATCCCCGCCGGGTTTTGGTTTTGGGAGGAGGTTTTGTAGGGGTGGAGATGATTGAAAATCTCCTGGCTTATAAATGCCAGGTTCTAATCGCCGACCAGAGCCCCCATTTATTAAATGTATTAGATGCTGATATGGCCTCAATCATTCATGATTATCTGCTGGAGAACAATGTTTCCATCCTTGCAGGGGAGAAAATATCGGCCTTTGCCGGTACCTCCAGGGTACAGCAGGCCATCACCACCGGGGGGGAGGAAATCTCCGCCGATATGGTGATTCTGGCTACCGGTGTAATCCCCAACACCGAACTCGCTGTAGAAGCAGGCATAGAAACGGGATTAGCCGGAGCCATCCGCACCACCCTTAAAATGGAAACCAACCTAGAAAATATCTATGCTGCCGGAGATTGTACCGTAAGCCGCCATCTGGTATCAGGCCAGGAAGTATATATCCCTATGGGGACCACCGCCAACAAACAAGGAAGAAC